>DATFHC010000055.1:0-51137 GCA_035248765.1 Gaiellaceae bacterium | reverse complement strand
GCCGTGGCCCACGACCTGGTAGGCGATGCTCACGTCGCCGCTGCGGGCGTAGCGCGTCTCGGGCAGCATCGACGGAGGATAGGCCGGGCCGCAGGCGAAAACCAAGCGCATGCCGCGCCGCAAGCGGAAGTCGAAGCTGCGCCCCAAGCTCCCGAGTCGCGTCAAGAAGACGCAGACGAAGCGAAGCACCCGCGCGCGCAAGCAGCACCCGGAGCTCTGGGGCCTCGGCGCGGTTGCGCTGGGTCTCTTCCTCGGCGCCGTCCTCTACCTCGGCTGGGACGGCGGCGAGGTCGGCGGCTGGCTCGGGGAAGGGCTCGACAAGGTCGTCGGAGACGCGAAGTACGCCGTTCCGGTCGCGCTTGCGGCGCTCGGAGCGCTCGTCGTGACGCGGAGCGAGCTCGTCGACGTGCGGCCGTTCCGCACGGGGCTCGGCGTGCTCGGCTGCGGCCTCATGATCACGCTCGGCAAGGACCAGGGCGGTTACCTCGGGCAGCTGCTCGGCGGCGCCGTCGGCGTAGCAATCGCCGCTACGGGGTCGCTCCTGCTCGGCATCTTCCTGATGCTCGTCGGCTCGCTGCTCCTCTCGGGCGCGTCGCTCGGGGCGATCCTCCGCCGGTCGGGTCGCGGCATCCATCTCGCGGCGCGCAAAGCGCGGTCACACTCCCGTCACGGTGGCAGCCACCGTGACGTAAGCGTCACGGAGCCGTCTGTAATGCGGCCCGCGCCGGCGCTCGCAGCTCCTGTCGACGCCGTCTCGGCCTTCCCCGACGTCGTGGGCGAAAGTGCTCCGCCGCCGCACGCGGGCGCTCAGCCGAGCCCGCTGCAGACCGAGCCGCCGGCGCTGCTCGAGGATCCGCCGACGCTCTTCGACGAGGTCACGTCGGAGCACCCGGAGTACAAGCTTCCGGACGCCGGAGTTCTCCGCATCTCGCCCGAGCGCGACGGCGAGTCGGGCGAATCCGCGGCGCGCGTCGCCGAGCTTCTCGTACAGACGCTCGCGCACTTCGGCGTCGAGGCCACGGTGATCGGCCAGATCTCCGGGCCTCGCGTGACGCGCTACGAGCTCCAGCTCGCACCCGGGACGAAGGTCGCCAAGGTCGCGGCCCTGAAGGACGACCTCTCGTACGCGCTCGCGACGACCGAGATCCGGATCCTCGCGCCGATCCCCGGCAAGCAGGCCGTCGGCGTCGAGCTCCCGAACCTCTCGCCGAACCTCGTCACTCTCGGCGACATCTACGAGCCGCTTCCGGCGACTGCCAGCCCGGTCTCGGTCTGGCTCGGGAAGGACATCTCAGGAGCGGCCGTGTGGACGGACCTCGCGCGGATGCCGCACCTCCTCATCGCCGGCACGACCGGCTCGGGCAAGTCGGGCTGCCTCAACGCGCTCCTCACCTCCGTCCTCCTTCGCGCGACGCCCGACGACGTGCGCCTGATCCTGATCGACCCGAAGCGGATCGAGCTCAGCCACTTCGAGGCGGTGCCGCACCTCCTCACGCCGGTTGTCTCGAGCCCGAAGGAGGCGAGCGCCGTCCTCGCCAACTGCCTCGCCGAGATGGAGCGGCGCTACGAGCGGCTCGCGACCGTGCGTGCGCGCAACATCAGCGAGGCCAACCGCGCCTTCCGCCAGCGCGGCGAAGCGACCCTCCCATATGTCCTCGTGGTGATCGACGAGCTCGCCGACCTGATGATGGTGGCGCCGCAGGCGGTCGAGGACGCCGTGATCCGCCTCGCGCAGAAGTCGCGCGCGGTCGGGATCCACCTCGTGCTCGCGACGCAGCGGCCGTCCGTCGACGTGATCACCGGGATGATCAAGGCGAACGTCCCGTCGCGCATCGCGTTTGCGGTCTCCTCGCAGACCGACTCGCGCGTGATTCTCGACTCCGGCGGCGCCGAGTCGCTGCTCGGCCAGGGAGACATGCTCTTCAAGCCGCTCGGCACCTCGCGTCTGCAGCGCGTCCAGGGCGCGTACGTCTCGGAGGAGGAGATCGCGCTCGTCGTGGAGCAGACGCGGCAGCGCGAGCAGGAGCTCGACGAGAGCTACCTCGAGCTGCCCGAGGTGTTCGCCGACCCAACGGACGAAGGCGATGACGGCGAGTTCGATCCCGACGACGATCCGCTGCTCGACAAGGCGATCGAGATCGTCGTCCAGACCCAGACTGCGTCCGTCTCGCTCCTCCAGCGGCGCCTCCGCGTGGGGTACACACGCGCCGGCCGGCTGATCGACATGCTCGAGCGGCGCGGGATCGTCTCGGGCTACGAGGGCTCGAAGCCGAGGCGCGTCCTCGTGGACGAAAGCCAGTACCACACGTACGCCGCTGCGGACTAACAGCTTCCTTACCGCATCGGCTTCCGGTCCATCGAAAAGGGGGCTAGGATCGCCTGCGATCACGCTTTACGACGAACTAGGGAGGGCACGTGAGGGTTAGACGCTGGGTACTTGCGGCGGTCGTCGCCGCGCTCGCCACGGCGATCGCCGTCGGCACGCTCGGCAGCGCGAAGGCGCCGGCTGCGCAGAAAGCGGGCTACAAGGCCGCGCTGGTGAGCGATGTCGCCGGCTTCAACGACAACGGGTTCAACAAGAACCAGCTCAAGGGACTGAATCGGGCAAAGGCGAAGCTCGGCGTGACGGCATTTCCGATCGTCTCGCACTCCTCGAGCGACTATCAGCCGAACTACAACACGGCCGTGCACGACGGTGCGCAGCTCATCATCGCCGCCGGCTTCCTGCTCGGCGACACGATGAAGCAGTACGCGACGCAGTACCCGAACATCAAGTTCGCGATCACCGACGACTCGGTCTCGGCGGTCGGCGGCCTCAAGAACGAGGAAGGCATCACCTACGCGACGCAGGAGGGTGGCTGCCTCGTCGGCGTGCTCGCCGCGAAGATGGCCCAGAAGATGGGACACAAGGTCATCGGCGTCGCCGGCGGCCTCAAGATCCCGCCGGTCGACTCCTACATCGCCGGCTACAAGTACTGCGCCGCGAAGGCCGTCAAGGGCACGAAGACGGTCGTCCAGTACTCGGGCGACTTCGAGAACCAGGCGAAGTGCTCCGCGATCGCGCAGAACGAGATCCAGGGCCAGAAGGCACAGGTGATCTTCCAGGTCGCCGGCCTCTGCGGTGACGGCGCGCTCAAGGAGGCCTCGAAGCTCCACAAGTGGGGCATCGGCGTCGACGCGGACGAGTTCAGCGTCGCGAACCGCATTCTGACGAGCGCCCTCAAGAAGACGGACGTCGGCGTCTACGACACGATCCAGGGCGCCGCGAAGGGCCAGTTCAAGGGCGGGAAGGATCTCCTCTTCAACCTGAAGAACAACGGCGTCGGCGTGGGCAAGATCACCCCGAAGGTGCCGAAGTCATGGATCAAGCTGATGAACAGCTACAAGACGCAGATCATCAAGGGCAAGCTCAAGCCCCCGGCATGCCTCAAGGGGAAGGGATGCCCCAACGGCGCGTAGCGTCCACGAGTAGGAATGGGTACGAGAGGGCGGGCCGAAAGCCCGCCCTCTTCGTCTCGCGAGTGATAGACAACGCATAACGTGGCCGACGACCTCGTCCTCGAGATGCGGGACATCCGCAAGGAGTTTCCGGGCGTCGTTGCGAACGACGGCGTCTCGTTCGACGTTCGCCGCGGCGAGGTGCATGCCCTGCTCGGCGAGAACGGCGCCGGCAAGTCAACCCTCATGAACATCCTCTACGGGCTCTACAAGCCCGACGGGGGAGAGATCCGGCTCAACGGGAAGCCCGTCACGTTCTCCTCGGCCCGCGAGGCGATCGGGGCCGGGATCGGGATGGTGCACCAGCACTTCATGCTGATCCCGGTGATGACCGTGGCCGAGAACATCGTCCTCGGGGTCGAGCCGCGCAGCGGCGCCCTGCTCGACGAGGGCGGCGCCGAGCAGCGCGTGCGCGAGCTGTCGGAGCGGTTCGGGCTCGCGGTCGACCCGACGGCGCTGATCAGCGACATCACCGTCGGCCAGGAGCAGCGCGTCGAGATCCTGAAGGCCCTCTACCGCGACGCCGACCTGCTCATCCTCGACGAGCCGACCGCCGTGCTGACCCCGCAGGAGTCCCACGAGCTGTTCGAGATCGTCCGTAGCCTGCAGTCGGACGGGATGTCGGTCATCTTCATCAGCCACAAGCTGAACGAGGTGCTCGAGATCGCCGACCGGATCACGGTCCTGCGACGCGGCAAGACGATCGAGACGGTTCCGCGCGCCGGTGCGACCGAGGAGTCCCTGGCGCGCGCGATGGTCGGCCGCGAGGTGCTCCTGCGGGTCGAGAAGGGCCCGCCTGAGATCGGCGACGTCCTGCTCGAGGTGCGGGACCTTCACGTCCTCGACGACCGCGGGATCGAGAAGGTGCGCGGCGTCTCCTTCGACGTCCGAGCGGGCGAGATCGTCGGCATCGCCGGCGTCGACGGGAACGGCCAGACGGAGCTGATCGACGCGGTCACGGGCTTGCAGAAGATCGAGAGCGGCACCGTGAGGATCGCCGGCAACGCGCTCTCCCACGCGAGCGCGCGGGCCGCGCTCGACGCGGGGATCGGGCACATCCCCGAGGACCGGCAGCGTCGCGGGCTCGTGCTCGAGTTCTCGATCGCCGAGAACATCGCGCTGCACGACTACGCGAAGCCGCCCGACGCGAAGTGGGGATGGCTGTTCCCGAGCCGCATGGTTCAGCGCGCAAGGACCCTGATCCGCGAGTTCGACGTCCGCGGCGGCGGCCCGTTCACCCGTGCGGGAGGCCTGTCCGGGGGCAATCAGCAGAAGCTCGTCGCCGCGCGGGAGATCGATCGGGACCCAAGCGTGCTCATCGCCGCCCAGCCGACGCGAGGCCTCGACGTCGGCGCCATCGAGTACCTCCACCGCAGGCTCGTCTCGGAGCGCGACGAAGGCCGTGCGATCCTGCTCGTCTCGCTCGAGCTCGAGGAGATCCTCTCGCTCTCCGACCGCGTCCTCGTCATCTACGAGGGACAGTTCGTCGGCGAACACACGGGTGATGTGACCGAGGAGCAGATAGGGCTCGAGATGCTCGGCGGCCGCGAGGCCGAAGCGGCATGACCGACCCCGGTCCGTCGCCCGCACCCGAGAAGTCCGCCGAGACGGGAACGCTCGCCGCCCGGATCGCGCTCAAGCAGCGCGCCGGCGGGATCGTCGTGCCGATCTTCACGGTCATCTTCGCGCTCGTGATGAGCGGGATCGTCGTCGCGGCCACGCAGCACAGCGCCCACACGGCGCTCGTCGTCTTCAAGGAGATCTTCGACGGGGCCGGCCTGAACTGGATCTTCCACCCTACGACGAACCTGCTCGACATCAGCGCCTACAACCTCTCGCAGACGCTCCTGCAGACGTCGACGCTCATCCTCACTGGTCTTTCCGTCGCCTTCGCCTTTCGCTGCGGCATGTTCAACATCGGTGGCCAGGGCCAGTACTTCGTCGGCCTGATCGTGGCCAACTGGCTCGGTGTCGACTTCGCCGGGCTGAACCCGTTCGCGCACATCCTGCTCTGCATCGTCGCGGGCACGCTCGCCGCCGCGGCGTACGCGGGGATCGCCGGCGTCCTCAAGGCGACCGTCGGCGCCCACGAGGTGATCTCGACGATCATGCTCAACTGGATCGCCTTCTACTTCGCCACGTGGCTCTTCGGCGCCGGCGGGCCCCTGCAGAACTCGACGCAGCCGACGGTGCCCGTCTCGAACCAGGTCTCCCCGGGGGCTCGGCTACCGGACTTCTGGGGCGCGCAGGGATTCCAGGGAGTGCACGTCGGCCTGTTCATCGCGCTCGCGGCCGTCGTCGCCTTCTGGGCGCTCCTGAACCGGACGACGGTCGGGTACGAGGTGCGGGCCGTCGGCTTCAACCCCGACGCGGCCGCGTACGGCGGGATCAACGTGAAGAAGAACTTCATCCGGGCGATGGCCATCTCCGGCGCTTTCGCGGGTCTCGCCGGGGCGATCGACATGATCGGGGGAACGACGAACTACCAGTTCGGCGCGCTGGACGTCCCGTTCAGCCAGGTCGGCTTCATCGGGATCGCGGTGGCCCTGCTCGGCCGCAACACCGCCGTCGGCACGCTGCTCGGCGCGCTCCTCTTCGGGAGCCTCCTCTTCGGCAGCTTCCACGGCCTCGGCTCTTCGAGCGTGATCGACCCGCAGCTCGCCGGCAACCTCACCTACATCATCCAGGGGCTGATCGTCCTCTTCATCGGCGCAGACGTGCTGATCCTCTACGTCTGGAACTCGCGCAAGAAGCTGCGGCGGCCACCCGCGAAGCCGGCGGAGCCGGCGAAGGCGGCGACGTGAGCACCTGGGCAGCGCGGCTCGAGAATCCGCTCAGCGCGGGCCTGCGCGACGCGCGGCTGACCGGCGCCCTCGGGATCTTCCTCGGAGCGTTCGCCGCCTTCCTGGCCATCCCGCCCATCGAGGCGCGGACCGTCACCTGGCCGATCCTCGTCGGAATCGTCGCCGCGGCGCTGGGGGTCTGGACGGTGTCGCGCGGCCGCCGCAGGCTCGGCTGGGGCGCGGTGGCCGCCGGCGTGCTCGGGATCGGGCTCGGCATCCTCGCGACGCGCTCGAGCACCGAGAACCTCGGCTCGGCGTTCGACGCGACGCTCGTCGCCCAGACGTTCAGCTTTGCCACCCCGCTCGTCTTCGCGGCGCTCGGCGGCATGTTCTCCGAGCGGAGCGGCGTAGTGAACATCGGCCTCGAGGGGATGATGCTGATGGGAGCCTTCTGGGGCGTGTACGGCGCCGACAAGGGCGGGAGCTGGGCGGTCGGCCTTCTCGTGGCTGGCGGCATCGGCGGCCTGGTGGCCCTCGTCTACGCCTTCTTCGCGATCCACCTGAGGTCTGACCAGATCGTCGGGGGAACGGGGGTGAACTTCCTCGCGGTCGGGGTGACGGGCTACTTCTTCGTCCAGCTGTACCACAACAACCCGATCCCGAACGGGGTCTCCCTGCTGCCGAACATCAAGATCTCCTCCGGCTCGAACTTCTTTGCGCAGTCGATCGGCGACCTCAACATCCTGACCTGGGCGAGCTTCGCGCTCGTGATCGTCTCGTACTTCGTGCTCTTCAAGACGCCGATCGGGCTGCGGATCCGCGCGTGCGGCGAGCATCCGCGCGCCGCGGACACCGTGGGGATCAACGTCTACGCGATCCGCTACGGCTGCGTCACCCTGTCCGGGGTGCTCGCCGCGCTCGGCGGCATCTACCTCTCCGAAGGGCCGCAGGGGAACGGCAGCTTCCTCTTCAACATGACGAACGGCGCCGGCTTCATCGCTCTCGCGGCGATGATCTTCGGCAACTGGCGACCGGCGGGCGCGTTCGGCGCGGCCATTCTGTTCGGGTTCTCGGAAGCGCTGGCGCTCAAGCTGCAGGTCTACTCGTCCTCGGCGGCGACCCTGTTCCAGATCCTTCCGTACGTGCTCACGCTGATCGCAGTCGCCGGTGTGATCGGACGCACGGTGGCACCTGCCGCGGACGGCAAGCCCTACGTACGGCAGTAGCGAGTCTCAGCCGAAACCTGCGGCGCACGCCGTCCTCGCGGCCGTGCTCCAGGTGCGGGACGGACAGCTGCAGGCGCTCCTGTGGCAACGCGCGCGCGAGCCGTTCGCCGCGTCGTGGGCGCTGCCGGGCGGGGCGCTGGCGGAGGACGAGACGCTGGAGCAGTCGGCGCGGCGGCACCTGGCGGAGAAGGTGGACGTGCGCGAGCTGTCCCATCTCGAGCAGCTCGAGACGCGGAGTGACCCGAAGCGCAATCCGGGGCGGCGCGAGCTTGCGACCGCCTATCTCGGGCTCGTCCCGCGCGACCTCGACCCGAAGCTGCCGGAGGACACGCGCTGGCATCCGCTCGACGAGCTGCCGGAGCTCGCCTACGACCACGAGGCGATCCTCCTCAGCGCGCGTGAGCGCCTTCGCGCCAAGCTCTCCTACACGAACCTGGGCTTCGCGCTGGCGCCGCCGAGCTTCACGCTCGCCGAGCTACGAGACCTCTATGCAGCGGCGCTGGGACACCCGGTGAGCGCGACGAACCTCCAGCGCGTGCTTCTTCGCCGAGAGCTCTTGGAGGAAACGGGGGAGCGGCGTCGCTACGGCAGCGGCGGCGGCCGCCCCGCCGCGATCTACCGCTTCCGCAGTCAAAGGCTGGAGGTAACCGACCAGTTCGCCGTCCTCCGGCCGCCTACAATGGCTCGCTGATATGGCCGTCCGTACCCAGACCCTGATGCCGCCGCGGCGGCTGAATGTCCGGGCCTGGCTCGCCTTCCTCTTCGGAATCGTGGCTGCTGCCGCGATTCCGGTGGGGATCGAGCTAACGAGAAAGGTCCCCGGTGCCGCGCTGCTCGACGCCGTCTGGGCGATCCCGGTCGCCGCCCTTGCGGCGACGATCTCGCTCCTCTTCGCCCGGGGCGCGCGAGGTGCGATCGTGCGGACGCTCGGCCGGACCGGCGGCTCGGGCTCGATCCGGCTTGCCCGCGTCCTCGCGGTGGCAGGGATCTGCTGCACGCTCTCCGCGTCGATCGCTGTGGGCCTGTACGAGCTTCTCTTGCGCCTCGAGCACTGAGTCGTAGACTGCGCCCGTGTTCGAGATCGGTCACAGCCTCAGGGAGGCCCGCGAGCGGCAGGGCCTCGGCTATCCCGAGATCGAGCTCGGGACGAAGATCCGCGCGAAGTACATCAGGGCCCTCGAGGAAGAGGATTTCGACTCGATCCCTGGGGATGCCTATACCCGCGGCTTCCTGAGGACGTATGCCGAGTACCTCGGGCTCGACGGCGACGTCTACGTGGACGAGTACGCCTCGCGCTTCCTCATGAGCTGGCGCGACGAGGTACCTGCCCGGCGGGAAAGACCGCACCGGATCCGGACGCGTCACCGTCCGATCGAGCGGCGCGCGGTTCTCCTCGTCCTCGCCGGCATCGCCGTCGTGACCGCGCTCGTCTTCGCGGCCTGGCGGTACGGCGGATCGACGAACGACACGCCGGGGGTCGGCACGCAGCAGAAGCATTCGGTGCCGGCACACCAGCTCGTCCTGCGCGGCCTTGCCCGTGGGACGTACGTCGAGGTACGCCGCAGCAAGGCAACCGGCAAGGTCGATCTGCAGGGAACCGTGGGCGCGGGGCAGACCGACACGCTCGCGGGGACTCGCTTCTTCCTCCTCGTCCGCAGGCCCGCCGGCCTCGACATCACGCTCAACGGCCGCGCCGTGGCGCTTCCGAACGTGCACAACCTCTGCGTCCGCGTCACTCCGCAGCGGACGACGCGCCTCCACTGTTGAGCCCTCGCCCGCGGGCGGTCGTCGTCGTCACCGGCAGCGAGCTCGTCCGCGGCGAGCGCACCGACCGGAACGGTCCGTTCCTCGCAGCGGAGGCGCTGGCGCACGGACTCGAGCCCGCCCGCATCTCGATCGTCGGAGATTCGCCTGCCGAGCTCGAGGCGGCGTTCTGCGAGGGGCTGGACGCCGACGCGTGTCTCGTCTCCGGCGGTCTCGGCCCCACGCACGACGATCGGACCGTCGAAATGCTCGCACGTGCCGCAGGCATCGATCTCGTCGTAGATCAGGCGCTGGAGCAGGAGATCGAGGCGATCTCCCGCACGGTTGCAGAGCGCCTTCGGAGGCCGTATGCGGACTTCGCGCCCGGAGTGACGAAGCAGGCGACGCGACCGGCAGATGCGGTCTCGATCGGGCTCGCCGGCACCGCCCCAGGGCTCGTCTTCCGCGCACCGTCGGGCTGTGTTGTCGTCGTTCTCCCCGGCCCACCGGGCGAGCTGCGGCGGCTGTGGCCGAACGCGCTCGCGAGCGAGCCGATGCGGGAGCTGCTCGAACGGACACGGCCGCCCGGACGCCGCGTGCTGCGGCTGTTCGGCGTGAGCGAGTCCGCGGTGGCGCGGGCGCTCGAGGAGGCCGGTGGGGACGGGGACGGCGTCGAGGTGACGATCTGTGCGCGGGAGTTCGAGATCCACGTCGATCTCCTGGTCGAGCCCGGGGCGGAGCAGCGGGCCGAGGCGCTCGACTCGGCGCTCGTCGAACGGCTCGGGCAGTGGCTCTTCGCCCGCGACGAGCGGCGGGTCGAGGAGCTCGTCCTTTCGCTCGCGGGCGCGCGCGGCCTACGCCTTGCGACCGCGGAGTCGTGCACCGGAGGCATGGTCGCGGCACGGCTCACGGGCGTGCCGGGCTCGAGTGCCTCGTTCGTGGGCGGTGTCGTCGCCTACGCCGACGAGGTGAAGCGGAGCGAGCTCGGCGTGCCCGAAGAGCTTCTGGCCGAGCACGGCGCGGTCTCGGCCGAGGTCGCCGCTGCGATGGCGGAAGGGGCGCGCGGCCGGCTCGGCGCCGACGTCGCCGTGGCAGTGACAGGCGTCGCGGGCCCGGACGGCGGGACGCCCGAGAAGCCTGTCGGCCGCGTCCACATCCATGCCGCGGGCCCGGACGGCTCCGTGGTGCGCATGCTCGACCTACCCGGCGAGCGCGAGCAGATACGCGTCCGGGCGACTGTCACGGCGCTCCATCTCCTGCGTGCGCTTTTGCTGGGAAGTCGCGACGAAGACGCGTGACCGACCCCGCTAGCGTGAGCAGCGATGAACGGCTCCGCCTCTTCCTCGCCCTGCGCGTGCCGGACGATGTCCTCGGGGAGATCGAGCGCTGGCAACGCGCTCACCTGCCGGGTGTCCGGCACGTCCCGCGTGAGCACCTGCACGTCACGCTCGCGTTCCTCGGGCACCGGCCGGCGGGTGAGCTGGGTGCGATCGTTGGGGCCCTTCGTGAAGAGGCGGCTGAAGCCGGAGAGATCCGTCTCGACCCGATCCGTTACCGCGAGACGCGCAGCGTTGGAATGCTCGTGCTCGAGGACGAGGGAGAGTGTGCGAGCGCCTTTGCGAGCCGCCTGCACGAGCGACTCGAGGGGCTCGGCGTGTACCGCCGCGAGCGGCGGGCATGGTTGCCGCACCTCACGGTCGCGCGGTGGCGGGAACGCCCGCGGCTGCAGCCCGATCTCCCGTCGGTGGGAACATTTGTTCCGTCCGACGCTGCTGCTTACCTATCCCGACTGCACCCCAGTGGGGCGCGGTATGAAGTCTTGGAATCTGTCGCTCTAGGAGGCTGAGAGGTGGACAAGCACGAAGCACTCGACGTGGCGCTCGGCCAGATCGAGCGGCAGTTCGGCAAGGGGTCTGTCATGAAGATGAGCGACCGAGCGGCAGTCTCGATCGGCGCCGTCTCCACGGGCTCGCTCGCACTCGATCTCGCGCTCGGGATCGGGGGCTTGCCGCGCGGCCGCATAGTCGAGATCTTCGGCCCCGAGTCGTCCGGTAAGACGACTCTTGTCTACCACGTGATCGCCGAAGCCCAGCGCAGGGGCGGTATCTGCGCCTTCATCGACGCCGAGCACGCGATGGATCCGACGTACGCGAAGAGAATCGGCGTCGACATCGACAACCTCCTCGTCTCGCAGCCCGACACGGGAGAGCAGGCGCTCGAGATCGCGGAACTCCTCATCCGTTCGGGCGCTCTCGATGTGGTCGCAGTCGACTCGGTCGCGGCGCTGACGCCGAAGGCCGAGATCGAAGGGGAGATGGGGGACAGCCACGTCGGCCTCCAGGCGCGCCTCATGAGCCAGGCATTGCGCAAGCTCGCCGGCACCCTCAACCGAACCGACACGATCTGCATCTTCACGAACCAGCTGCGCGAGAAGATCGGCGTCATGTTCGGGAACCCCGAGACGACGCCGGGTGGCCGGGCGCTGAAGTTCTATTCGTCCATACGGCTCGACATCCGCCGGATCGAGACGCTGAAGGAGGGCGTCGAGGCGTTCGGCAACCGCGTTCGCGTCAAGGTCGTGAAGAACAAGGTCGCACCGCCGTTCAAGCAGGCCGAGTTCGACATCATCTACGGCTCCGGCATCTCATGGGAAGGCACCGTGCTCGACGCCGCCCTCGAGCGAAAAGTCGTCACGAAGTCGGGCTCGTACTTCAGCTTCGGCGACGAGCGGCTCGGCCAGGGTCGCCAGAACGCAACCGCGTTTCTCCGCGAGCATCCCGACGTGACACAACACGTCCTCCAGCAGATCCAGGTGGAGCTCGGCTCGGACCAGGTTGCCTCCGCGCGGCTGCTGCCGACGACCGGAGAGGAGTCCGCGGTGTCCAACGGCAAAGCAGAGGTGGCGGCGGAGGCGCTCGCGTCGGCCGAAGCCGAGGCGTGACCCCAACAGTCACGGGGCTGCGCGAGCGGAAAGGCGGCCGGGTAGCGGTCGAGCTCGACGGCACACCGTGGCGCGTGCTGCCGGCGGACGCCGTCGTGCGCACTGCCCTCAGGGTCGGGTGCGAGCTGGATCGCCCCACGGCTCGGGAGCTGGCCCGGGAACTACGCCGGGCCAAGGCGCTGGCGGCGGCGACGCGGTCGCTGGCCGCGAGCTCCCGCTCGCAGCGAGATCTGGAGCGGCATTTGGCACGGGCAGGCCATTCCGCCGCAGCGCGAGAAGACGCGATCGCAGCCCTCGAGCGTGCGGGGATCGTCGACGACGCCCGCCTGGCCGGGGCACGCGCGGAGCAGCTCGCGCGGCGTGGCTACGGCGACGCCGCCATCCGGGTCGACCTGCGCCGACGCTTCATTTCGGCCGAGATCGCTGCTGAAGCCGTCGCCGCACTCGAACCGGAGATCGTGCGCGCCCGGCGGCTGCTCGCGGGCCAGAGTCTGACGGCGGCGCTGCTCCGGCGCCTTTCCGCTCGCGGGTTCTCGCGAGACACTCTCGAGGAAGTCACGACTGCGTTTGCGCAAGAGGCCTGAAACGCGGTAGGATTCCAACGCATTCCATTCGACGTTTTGCCTGCAAAAGCCGCTTTTCCGAAACCACATCCGATGATCGACCACGCAGACCCGACGACACGGAGGCTACGCGCGAGTTAGCGCGGTGACCTTCGGCGGACCGCTGTCCGCCGGATGAGGCTTCTCGGATAGCTGCCGGCCAGGCCCGCGGCGGATGGGACGTGCCGCCGAGCGGCGGCTGAGTCCTCGACCGAGGAGCCGGCAATGCTGATCGGGATCGGAATCGCCATCGGGATCGCCGGAGGCGTCGCGCTGGCTCTGCTCGCCGTCTCTGTCTTCGGCACGACCGGCGTGACGAAGGCCCGCCGGATCCGCGACCAGCTGCTCGAAGACGCACAACGCGAAGGGGATGCCGTGCGGCGAGAGGCGCAGGTCGAGGCGCGCGAGCAGGCCGTCCGGCTACGAAGCGAGATCGACGCCGAGCTCACCGACCGCCGCGCCCAGGTGCTGAAGATCGAGGAGCGCGTCCTCGCGAAGGAGCTCGAGATCGAGAAGAAGCTCGAGGAGCTCTCACGCCGCGACCAGGGACTCGCCGACCGGGAAGAGCACATCCGGCAGCTCCAGGACGAGCTCAAGGAGACGAAGAATGCGCAGGTCGCCGAACTCGAGCGTGTAGCCGGCCTCACGCAGGCGGATGCGAGGGCCCTGGTGCTCGACCGCGGCGAGGAGCAGGCGCGGCACGAGCTCGCGCGGCGCGTGCGCATGCTCGAGGACGAGGCCCGGGCGGAGTCGAAACGCCGTGCACGCAACCTCGTCGCGGATGCCCTGCAGCGGGTTGCCGCGAGCCACACGGCGGAGACCACGGTGACCGTCGTGGAGCTCCCTTCCGACGACATGAAGGGGCGCATCATCGGTCGCGAGGGCCGGAACATCCGCGCGCTGGAGCATCTCACCGGCGTCGACTTCATCGTCGACGACACACCGCACGCGGTCGTCCTGTCCTCGTTCGACGGGCTCCGCAGGGAGATCGCGCGCCTGACGGTGACGAAGCTCCTCGAGGACGGCCGGATCCACCCTGCGCGGATCGAAGAGACGTACTACGAGTCGAAGGCGGAAGTCGAGGAGGTCGTGCGACAGGCGGGAGAGCAGGCGGTCTTCGAGGCGAACTGCGGGCCGTTCCCCGACGAGCTCGTGCAAGTCCTCGGCCGGCTCCGCTTCCGCACGAGCTACGGCCAGAACGTCCTCAAGCACACGCTCGAGGTCGTGCACCTCGCAGGGATCATGGCGACGGAGCTGCAGGCGAGCGTGCAAACGGCCAAGCGTGCGGCGATGCTCCACGACATCGGCAAGGCGATGACGCACGAGGTCGAGGGCTCGCACGCGCTCATCTCCGCGCAGCTCGCACGGCGCTACGGCGAGTCCCAGGGCGTCGTTCATGCGATCGAGGCGCACCACTACGAGGTGCAACCGCAGACCGTCGAGGCTGTCCTGCTGATCTCGGCGGATGCCGTCTCGGCGAGCCGCCCCGGGGCACGCGGCGAAAGCCTCGAGCAGTACATCAAGCGCCTCGAGGCACTCGAACAGCTGGCAGCGTCCAAACCGGGTGTCGAGAAGGTGTACGCGCTCCAGGCCGGACGCGAGATCAGGGTCATCGTCAGCCCCGGCGAGGTCGGCGACGACGCGGCCGCGCTCCTCGCGCACGAAATCGCACGCGAGATCGAGGATCGGCTGGAGTATCCCGGCCAGGTGAAGGTGACGGTCATCCGCGAGAGCCGGGCAGTCGACGTGGCCAGGAACCATTCGGCCGCCACGCATGCACCGGTCAACGAGCAGCCGGATCGAACCGCCGACTCACCGATCCAGGCCGCATAACCGGCCCGGGCTACCCTAGGCGCCGTGAAGCGCTACCACGTTACGACGTTCGGCTGCCAGATGAACGCTCACGATTCGGAGCGGATCAAGGGGATGCTCGAGGAGCTCGGGCTCGGCGAGGCCGCATCGCAGGAGCAGGCGGACGTGATCGTCCTCAACACGTGCACGATCCGCGAGAAGCCCGACACGCGCTTCGCCGCACACATGGGCAATGCGGCGAAGCTGAAGCGCGAACGGCCGGGCACGGTCGTCGCCGTCGGCGGTTGCTATGCCGAGGCTCAGCGCGAGCGGCTGTTCGCGCTCTATCCGGCTGTCGACGTCGCGTTCGGGCCAGGAACGATCTCGCACCTCGGGAACTGGCTCGGCGCCGGCGGCGAGGGCGTCGCGCGCAGTTCGTTCGGAACCGGAGAGGAGCGCACGTTCGCAGCGACACTTCCGGTCCGGCGTGAGCGGCGCTTCCGGGCCTGGGTCCAGGTCTCGATGGGCTGCAACTCGGTCTGCTCCTATTGCATCGTCCCCGCGGTCCGGGGGCGCGAGACGTCGCGGCGGCCCGGCGAGGTCGTCGCCGAAATCGAACGGCTCGCCGCGGAGGGCGTCCGTGAGGTGACGCTGCTCGGCCAGAACGTCAACTCGTACGGACGCGACGTCGGTTCGAGCTTCGCAGAGCTCCTGCGGGCGGTGGACGCGATCGAGGGCATCGACCGGATCCGCTTCACGAGCCCGCACCCGAAGGACTTCCGCCGCGAAGTGATCGCCGCGATGGCGGAATGCGCGGCTGTCTGCGAGCACGCCCATCTCCCGCTCCAGTCGGGATCGAGCCGCGTTCTGAAAGCGATGCGGCGGACGTACTCCCGCGAGCGCTACCTGCGCCTCGTTGCCGAGCTCCGCACCGCGATCCCGGACCTCGCGCTGACGACCGACATCATCGTCGGCTTCCCCGGCGAGACCGACGATGAATTCCTCGAGACGCTCGAGGTCGTGGAGGAGGTCGGCTTCGACGGCGCCTTCACGTTCGTCTACTCGCCACGCGCCGGCACGGAGGCCGCCTCGATGACGGATCAGGTGCCGGAAGAGGTGAAGCGGGAGCGCATCGAACGGCTCGTCGGGGTCGTGCAGCGGGTCGCGGCCGAACGGAACTCGAGCCGGGTCGGGATGATCGAGGAGGTGCTCGTGGAGGGGGCGAGCCGCACGGAGCCGGATCTGTTGCGCGGCCGGACGCGCCGGAACACGACCGTGAACTTCAGCGGGGACGCCGCCCCCGGCGACCTTGTCGCGGTCGAGATCGCAAGCGCAACCTCGACGACGCTCCGCGGTGGTCACCTTGCGGCAGCTGCAGCCTAGAGATCTCGTCTGGGACGGCTGCCTCAACGTCCGTGAGCTCGGCGGGCTGCCGACGAGTGACGGCGGCGAGACGCGGCTAGGCGCAGTCGTACGTGCGGACAGTGTCCGCCAGCTGAGCGACGAAGGATGGCGGGCACTCGTCGACCACGGCATCCGCACCGTGATCGACCTGCGTGGCGATGAAGAACGCACTGATGACCCGCCCGCGGAATTGCCGGTCGAGGTCGTGCACGTACCGTTCTTCGAGGCCGGCGAGACCGAATGGGAAGAGATCGGCAAAGAGCTCGACGCAGCGGCGGCGGCAGCCCCCGATGTAGCAACGGCGACCCGCGACGTCTACCTGATCTTCCTCGAGCGATTCCGTTCGAACGTCGCGGCGGCGGTCCGGGCGATCGCGATTGCGCCCGCCGGAGGAATCGTGATCCATTGCGCCGGCGGCAAGGATCGCACCGGGCTGCTGTCCGCCTTCCTTCTCCACCTGGCCGGAGTTGCTGCAGAGGTGATCGCGGTGGATTACTCGCTCAGCGAGGAGCGGCTGCGCCCACGGCACGAGGCGTGGTTCGAGGCCGCCGAGTCCGAGGAGGACCTCGAGCGCCTCCGGCGGATCGCGCAGACTCCGGCGGCTTCGATGACCGGCGTCTTCGCCGAGCTAGAGCGTCGACACGGCGGCGTGGAGTCGTACCTCCGTGGCGCAGGCGTCACGACAGAGGAGCTCGAGCTCGTCCGTGATCGCCTCCGTGGCTGAGTGTGTCATCGGCCTCTTCGGGCCGACGGCGAGCGGAAAGTCGGACGTGGCGGCCGCCATCAGGGAGCTGCTCCCGGCCGAGGTCGTCTCGGCCGATGCGATGCAGGTCTACGACGGGCTGCCGATCCTCACGAACCGGTCGCCACACCCGGAACGGCTCGTCGGGATCTGGCCGCTCGCGCATTCCGCGTCCGTCGGCGAGTACGCACCGCTCGCGCACGCAGCGATCGACGAGATTGTCGCCGCCGGTCGCACGCCGCTCGTCGTGGGAGGGACGGGTCTCTACTTCCGTGCGGCCCTCGCCGAGCTCGAGCTGCCTCCCGCGCCGACCCCTGAGGCACGTGAACGTTGGGGACAGCTCTACGACGAAGCCGGGGAAGACGCGGCGCACGCGCGGCTGGGCGAGCTCGACCCAGCAGCGGCCGCGCGGGTCCATCCCAACGATCGTCGGCGGGTGGTTCGTGCGCTCGAGCTCGCGGAAGTCGGTCACTCTCTCGTGCCACGGCGCGACAACCTCTTCGGCGGGGCGTGGCGACATCCCACCCTCTTGGTTGGGTTGGACGTGGCCAAGCCGGAGCTCGACCAGCGGATCGAGGTGCGGACGAGGCGGATGTTCCACGCCGGCGTCGAGGAAGAGGTGCGCAGAGCGCTCGTCGCCGGGCCGTCCACGACGGCGAGGAAGATCATCGGGCTCGACGAGGTCGCGACGCTGCCGCGCGAGGAGGCGATCGAGGCGCTGATCATCCGCACGAGGCGCTACGCCGCGTATCAGCGCAAGTGGCTGCGGCGGCTCGAGGGGCTCGTTATCGTCGCGGCCGACCGGCCACCGGAGGAGACCGCAGCTGAGATCGTCGCGCTGGCACGCACACGGGAACGTCTACCTCGTCCATGAAGGACCTTCGACCGGCGTCGACCTGTCCGGGACGGATGGGGCGGTCGAGGTGCTCGCCGTAGAGGGCGACGACATCACCGTCGGGATCGTCAATCCGGACGGCTCGCGAGCCGAGATGTCCGGCAACGGGACGCGAATCGCAGCGGCCTGGCTGATGGCGCGCACCGGATCGTCGCGGGCCAGCGTGCACGTCGGGCCAAGGATCGTGGAGGTGCGACGGACACAGGACAGCCTCTACGAGTCGGAGTTCGACACGGTCGAAGTGGGGGAGCCCGAGCTCGTCGACGGGATCGAGCTGACGCGAGTCGTGGTCGGCAATCCCCATGCCGTTGTCGCGGGGGATCCGAGCCAGGTCGGGGTACTGGGCTCGCGGCTCGAGAAGCATCCCTACTTTCCCGAGGGGACGAATGTGCAGGTCGTTCGCGTGGACGGGCCGGGAGAGGTGACGGCTCGCGTGTGGGAGCGCGGCGTGGGGGAGACGACGGCGTCGGGGACAAGCGCGGTCGCGGTCGCTGCCGCGACGCACTCCGAGGGCGAGGTCGTCGTTCATTTCCCCGGAGGCGACCTCCGAGTGCGCCTTGCCGGCGGCCGAGCGTGGCTCACCGGACCGGCGGAACCGCTCGACGAATTTCCGGACTTCGGCCACGAAGCCGGTACGAGCGCGTAACAGGTTCAGCGGTACCGTCGCCTCCCAGGGCGGAGGGAGCTACCCCACCCTTGGGCGGGGTCTGCGCTCTTCGCGGCAGCCCAGCCGCACCGCGCTAGGCCCCAATCTCGAACTCGCGCAGCACGTCGTTCAGGCTCGTCTTGAGATCCGTCTGCGCGCTCCGCCAACCGACGACGAGCGCGCACGCGACCTGGTACGTCCCCGCCGGGAATTCCTTCGCCCTCGTTCCCGGCACGACCACCGCCCGCGACGGCACGTATCCCCGGTGCTCCACCGGCTCGGGCACGGTCACGTCGATCACCGGCACCGACCCCGTCAACGAGACGTTCGGCGCGAGCACGGCGCGCTCACCGATCACTACGCCTTCGGTGAGGATGCAGCGAGACCCGATGAACGCTCCATCCTCGACGATCACGGGGCGCGCCTGCAGCGGCTCGAGCACGCCGCCGACTCCGACGCCACCCGCGAGGTGGACGTCGGCTCCGATCTGCGCACACGATCCGACCGTGGCCCACGTGTCGACCATCGTGTTCGGGCCTACCCAGGCGCCGATATTGACGTAGCTCGGCATCAGGATCACGCCCGGGGAAAGGAACGACCCGTACCGCGCAGTCGCCGGGGGCACGACACGGACACCGCGCTCGGCATGGTCGTGCTTTAGCGGGATCTTGTCGAGGTACTCGAACGGGCCGACCTCGATCGGCTCGACCTTCCGCACCCGGAAGTACTCGAGAATCGCAGCCTTCGCCTCCTCGTTCACCCGCCAGTCGCCGTCGACCTTCTCGGCGACCCGCACCTCGCCGCGGTCGAGCGCCGCGATCGTCCCCTCGACGTCCATCACACCTCCCGCAGGATCTCCGCGGCCCGCTTGCACTCCTCGAGCGCGGGCACGAGCGCGAAGCGGACGTAGCCCTCACCGCTCGGCCCGAACATCTCGCCCGGGGACACGATGATTCCGTGCGCAAGTAGCTCGGCCGGATCGGGTCCCACGACCCAGAGGTACATCGTCGCCCCGCTCGCCACGATCTCCCAGCCGCGGCTTTCGATCGCCGGAACCATCACGTCGCGCTTTGCGCGGTAGCGCGCTCGCGTGTCGTCGACGTGGCGCTCGTCGTTCCAGGCGACGACGGAGGCCCGCTGGACGAACTCTTGCGGCGCCGTTCCCACGGTCGGGCGGTACGACTTCAAAGCGCCAACGACCTCGGCCGATCCGGCGACGAAGCCCGAGCGGTAGCCGGTCATGGAGGACCGCTTGCTCAGCGTCTGGAAGACGACGAAACGCGACCGATTTGCTGCCTGAAGCGCTGACGGTGGCGGTTCGTCGAACCACAGCTCCGTGTACGCCTCGTCGGAGCCGACGATGAAGTCGTGACGCTCGGCCGCCTCCGCGAGTTCGTCGTAGAACTCGCGCGGCGCGACGGCGCCCGTGGGATTGTGCGGATAGTTGACCCAGAGGAGCGCGACGTCGTCGTCGAGCTCCGCGAGATCCGGCAGGAATCCGTTCTCGCGCTGCAACGGAAGCGTCTGTACACGCGCCCCCGCAAAGAGCGCACCTCGCTCGTACACGGGATAAGCCGGCTCGCCGAACGCGACGAGCCGACCCGCGGTTTCGAGTACCTGCGCGAGCGAGAAGATCGCCTCCTTCGACCCGTAGGTGGGCACGATCTCCGTCGCCGGGTCGACCGACACGCCGAAGCGTCGATCGAGCCATCCGGCTGCGGCCTCGCGGAGCTCGGGCAGTCCCTGCGCAAGGGGATACGGGGCGCGCTCGGGCAGCGCCTCGACCAACGCGCCGCGGATCATCGGATCGGTCGGCTCGTTCGGATCGCCCTTGCCGAAGTCGATCACCTCGACCCCCGCGGCGAGCAGCCTCCGCCGCTCCTCTTCGAGCCGCGTGAACGGGTAGACGGCCATCTCCGTCAGCACCGGATTGATCACGACAGGAACCTAGCCAGCGTCTCGTACACCGCGTGCAGATTCGCGATCGGGATCTGCTCGTCCTGCCGGTGGGCGGCGGCCGTGGCCCCCGGCCCGTAGTTGATCGCGTCGATCCCCTGCTCGGCGAACTGCGCGACAGGCGTCCACGCTTGCTTCGGCGCCACCTCGGACACGAGCGCCCGCAGCCGCTGGACACGCGGATTCGACAGCGCCGGCAAGGCGGATGGCGAGTTGTAGAGGATCTCGAGCTCACCGGCGGGAACGAGCTCACGCAGCCGCGCCTCCGCCTCGTCGCGGGAGCGGCCGGGTGCGTAGCGGAAGTTGAGCTCCGCCGCGGCGCGAGCCGGCACGACATTCGCCGCGATTCCGCCCTCGACACGCACCGCGCTCAGGACCTCACGGAAAACGAGGCCGTCCAGCTCGACGTCGAGCGGCTCGACCGAAGCGAGCGGTGCGAGGCCCTCGGCGAGAGCGTGAATGGCGTTGCGGCCGGTCCAAGACCGCGCCGAGTGAGCGCTCTCGCCGCGGAACACAGCGCGAGCCTGCAAGTTCCCGAGGCAGCCTGCGTGGAGGATCCCGTCCGTCGGCTCGAGCACGACCGCGAGCTCGACGCCAGCGAGCACTCCGTTGGCGAAGACACCGGGCAGTGGGCTCTCGTCAATGGGTACCTCCTCCCGCGTGAAGAAGACGTAGCGTCCGGGCACGCCGTCCCGCGCGAGCTCGAGCATCACGGCCACGCCGCCCTTCATGTCGCTCGCACCGAGCCCGTGCACGGAGCCGTCGGCGATCGAGCCGGGGATGTTCTCCTGGGCGGGCACCGTGTCGACATGACCGGCCAGGACAACCGGCGCTGCAGCGTCTCCCCAGACGATCGCCTCTCCATCGTCGTAAAGCGTTTCACCCGGCAGTAGCCTCCGCACGAGCGCCATTGCCGCGGCCTCTCGGCGGCTCTCCGATGGGACGTTCACTAGCTCGAGGGTCCGGGCAGCGAGATCGGAAGCGGGCATGGCAGGAGTCATAATGACCGGCGAATGGCGGTGAGACAGCCCGATCGCTCCTGGGCGGCCGAGCCCGAGCGTGGGCTCGTGCTCGCCGTGCTCGCTCCGGGCGCCGACGGAGCCGACGAGCTCGCCGAGTTCGAGGAGCTCGCGCGGACGGCCGGAGTCGAACCTGTGCGCCGTGTCGTCCAGCACCGGCGGCTTCCCGACACGCGCACCTACGTCGGCAAGGGCAAGCTCGAAGAGCTGAAACAGGAGTACGGCAACGCCGGCGCGGAGGTGCTGCTGGTCGACGCCGAGCTGAGCCCCTCTCAGCAGCGGACGCTCGAGAACTCCCTCCAGGCACGGGTCGTCGACCGGACGCAGCTGATCCTCGACATTTTCGCGCAGCACGCCGTCAGCGCCGAGGGAAAACTCCAGGTCGAGCTTGCGCAGCTCGAATACAACCTCCCGCGCATGCGGGGCATGTGGCAGCACCTCGAGCGGCTCGGCGGCGGCACAGGCGGTCTCGGCGCCGGAGTCGGCACGCGCGGCCCCGGCGAGTCGCAGCTCGAAACGGACCGGCGCCTCGCGCGGCGGCGCATCACGCTCCTCCGCGATCGGCTGCGCAAGCTGAGCAAGCAGCGCGACATCCGGCGCAGGGAGCGGCGGAGAACCGAGACGCCCACGGTCGCGCTCGCCGGTTACACGAATGCAGGCAAGTCGACGCTCCTCAACGCACTCACCGAGGCCGGCGTCCCCGTTCGCGACCGGCTGTTCGAGACGCTCGACCCCACCACGCGCGGCTTCGAGCATGAGGGTCGGCGCTACCTCGTGACGGACACCGTCGGCTTCGTGCGGCGGCTGCCACACCAACTCGTCGAAGGCTTCGCCGCGACGCTGGAGGAAACGCTCGTCGCCGACCTCGTCCTCCACGTGGTCGACGGATCTGCTCCCGAGGGTGAGCTCGTCGAGCAGATCGCCGCCGTAGACGCAGTCCTGCGCGAGATCGGCGCGAACGAGCTCCCGATGGAGCTCGTCGTGAACAAGATCGACGCGGTGGACGTGCTGGGCCGTCGCCGGCTCGCGAACCGCTATCCGGACGCACTCCAGATCTCGGCGCTGACAGGGGAGAGGCTCGAGGATCTCCGCGCGCGCATCGCAGAACGCTTCGGCGAGCGGTTCGAACGCGTGCGGCTCCTGCTGCCGTACGAGGAGGGGGGACGTCTCAACGAGCTCTATGCGCTCGGCGCGCCGATCGACGAGCGCGAGGACACGCCGGAGGGAGTCCTCATCGTCGCCCGGCTCCCGCGTCGCGAGCTGAGGCGGTTCGCGCCGTACCTCGTCGCCGAGGCCGCGCCGGCCGAGCGACGCCGGAAGGGCGCATGACGGAGCTGCCGGTGAAGCTCCTGCACGACGAGGCCACGCTGCCGACGCGGGCGTACGACGGCGATGCCGGCCTCGACCTTGCGGCGAGCGAGCGTGTCGAGCTCGGGCCGGGAGAGCGCGCGCGGGTCGGAACAGGGCTCGCGGTTGCGATCCCCGAGGACCACGCCGGCCTGGTCCTGCCGCGCTCCGGTCTCGCAGCGCGTCACGGCATCACAGTCGTCAATTCGCCCGGCCTCGTCGACGCCGGCTACCGCGGCGAGCTCAAGATCGTCCTGCTCAACACGGACCGGGACAAGCGGTTCGTTGTAGAGCCGGGAATGCGCATCGCGCAGCTGGTGGTGGTTCCTGTCGTCCTTGCCGAGCCGGAGGAAGTGGACGAGCTCCCTGAAAGCGAACGGGCTGAACGAGGCTTCGGCAGCTCGGCGCACTGATGCCGCTCGAGCCGCGCATTCGGGTTTCCGCCGTTCTCCGCTGGCAGGACCGCGTCCTGCTGTGCCGTCACGAGAAGTCCGGACGCGAGTACTGGCTCCTGCCCGGCGGGGGCGTCAACAGCGGAGAAAGCCTCGTCGAGGCGCTGCGCCGAGAGCTCGAGGAGGAGGTCGGGATTGGCGACGACCTCACGTTCGAGGGACCGGTCGCCGTAGTCGACTCGATCGCGCCCAAACGCGCCTTCGTCGGCAAGCACGTGGTTCACATCATCTTCGCAGCCGATCTCGCGAGGCGCTCGCTCGAGCGCGTCACCTCGAAGGACGTCGCCGTACAGGGCCACCGTCTCTTCGAGCCGAGCGAACTGGACGGCATCGCGCTCCACCCGCCACTCCAGCGCTTTCTCGGCCGCTGGCAGCCCGGAGATCCGGCCGTGTATCTAGGCGCGCTCTGGGCGCCGTAGGTCAGGCCGCTTTCTTACGCAACGCGACAGCGCGGGCGTGTGCCGCCTCGCCGGACGATCCACGTTCCCGCTCGTCGAGCTCGCAGACCGCCTCCTCCAGGCCGTAGAGAACGAGCGTGTCGACGGCCTCGACGCGAGTCTGGCCTGCAGGAGCGCCGCGCCACTCACCTCGACGCGAAAGGCCGAGCACCACAACCCCTTCGTCCCGTAGGCGGAGCTCCGCGAGCGTCCGTCCGGCCATCCAGTCCTCCGGCTCGACAGCGAGCTCGATCACGCGGTAGCCGCCTTCGAGCTCGAGCAGCCCGGCGTAGTCGCGGACTTTCAGATCCGTGTAGCGAGAGAGGAGGCGCGCGACGAAAGGCGCCAGTCGGCGATCGACATGGCGGCTCCTCGCGAGGGCCAGGAGGACGAGGAGCTCGACTGGGAGCTCGAGGATGCGGTACCCGGCCGCTCCGGAGCCACCACGCGTAAAGCCGAGCATGAGCGACGCCACGACGGCGGCGAGACCGGCGTTGCCGGCGAGAATGAGCACGAGAACGATCCCTCGCCGGACCGCGTGTCCGACGGCCTCGGCCTCCGAGGTCGCGAATCCGGTGCCCGTGAACCCCGAGCGCGCCTGGAACCGCGCAATCTCCCTGGACAGGCCGGTCGCGATCAGCGCGATCGTGGCGACACGGGTGGCGAGAAGCGAGATCAGCACGACGACCAGAAGCGACGAGATCGAGACCATGCCCAGTCGCATACCCGCGCGGATCGCTGTCTACCGCCCATTCCCAGCGGGTAGGTTCACTGTTGTTGCCTCCGCTCAGACGCGTCTCGATTCAGGGCTATCGCGCGGCGCGCGAGCTCGAGCTGACGCCGGGATCCGTTTGCGCGCTCGTCGGAGAGGCGTCGAGCGGCAAGTCGACGGTCCTGACGGCGATCTGGACGCTACTCGAGGCTGCTGCTCCGCCCACGACGATCGACGACGTCGCCCGTGACGGAGGCGGCGGGCGCATCCACCTCGAGGCCGATGTGGCGAAGGGGACGATCTTCCTCGACGCCCGCCCGCCGGACACGCTCAACCTCAACCGGGCGGGCGCACCGCCGGTGCTGTTCCTGCCGGCGAATCTGCGCTCGAGGACACTCGTCGCTCCTGCCACCGGACGTGGGGCGGCCGAGGTCGCCCAGCTGTTCCAGCCGCCGGCCGTCGACCACCACTGGGCCGCCGCGGACGGCGGACTTGCCCTCGTGGCCGGCATGGAGCGGCTCCTCGCCTCGAATCTCCGCCACTTCGTCCTCCTGATCGAGGAGCCGGAGCTCTACCTCAGCCCCCACGGGCAGCGCCACCTCTACGGCCTTCTGCGGGCACTCGCGCAGGCCGGAAACCAGATCCTCTACTCGACGCACGCACCGGTCTTCCTCAGCGTCGACAAGCTGGAAGAGCTTGCGCTCGTACGCCACACGCCCACGGGCGGAACCTCGCTCTTCCAGCCTCAGCCGCTCGCAGAGGCGGAGATGTTCCGCGCTCTCTCGGAGTTCGACAGCGACCGCGCAGAGCTCTTCCTCGCGCGCTGCGCGGTGCTCGTCGAGGGGCGGACAGAGAAACTGACCTTCCCGCTCGTTTTCGACGCGCTCGGGGTCGATCCCGACAAGGAGGGGATCCTCGTCTTCGAGTGCGGCGGCAAGGGCAACATGCCGCTCTTCGCACGCATCTGCAATGCGTGCAGCGTCCCGTACGTCGTCGTCCACGATCGCGACGCGCCGCGCGGTGTCTCGCCCGTCGAGTCGGAGCGCATCGTCAACCGGCAGATCCGCGAGGTTGCGGGCAGCCGGCGCACGGTCGTGCTCACACCGGACTTCGAGACCGTGTCCGGGCTCAAGGCCAGCAACCGCGGCCGGAAGCCGCAAAAGGCCTGGCAGCGCTACCGCGGCAACGGCGAGGTCCCGGCGGCCCTCCGCGTCGCGGTCGAGAAAGTGCTCAAGCTCGCGCAGGCCGACTAGCCGAACCGCCCACCGCGGGAGCGCGCCCGGCCGGCGGACACCTCGTGGGCGGTTCGCTCGAGCTCGTCGGGCAACGGCTCGAGGTGAGGCGTCTCGTCGCTGCCCAGGCTATGTGCGAGTGCCTGCTGGAGTAGCCAGTCCGCCAGCCACGCGTTCCGCGGCAGCAACGGCCCGTGGAGGTAGGTCCCGATCACCCTGCCGGCCCGGCAGCCCTCGAAGCCGCTCTCGCCGTCGTTTCCGAACCCCGCCAGGACGCGGCCGAGCGGCTCCGCGCCGGGATCGAGCCGCGTGCGGCCCGCGTGGTTCTCGAAGCCGGCGAGCGTCCGCTTCCCTCCGGGTTCGAGCTCGCACTCGAGCAGCACATCGCCGATCATTCGACGCTCGCCTGCCACCGTTTCAAGGGGAAGGAGGCCGATGCCCGGCATGTCCTCGCCGTGAAAGCCGCGGTAGCCACGCCCGAGGAGCTGGTAGCCGCCGCAGACCGCGAGCAGCGCTGCGCCTCCGGCCACGGCTTCGCGCAGGGTCTCCGCCTTCCTGACGAGATCCTCGGCGACGAGAAGCTGCTCGCGGTCCTGTCCGCCACCGACGTAGTACAGGTCGTGGTCTCCGGGCACGACGGCGTCGCCCATGCCGAGCGCGGTGACCACGAGCTCGTGCCCGCGCCAGGCCGCCCGCCGTGCCAGAACGGCGATGTTGCCGCGGTCGGCGTAGATGTTGAGGTAGTCCGGATAGAGGTGCCCGACGCGGATCGCAGTCATCCGGAGCGCTCCCAGTACGGCCTGGCGAGCCCGCGCGAGGCGAGGATTCGTTGCAGCCCGAGCATGGCGGTGTAGGTGGGGAGGACGACGAGCTCGCCGCCGTCCGGCGTGAGCTCGAACCCGCGGTCGAGGGCTCTCCCGAGGTCGGGCTCGAGCTCGAGCGCGTCCTCGCTGAGCCCGCCATACCGGAACCGGAGCGCGAGCTCCGCGGCGCGGCCACCCGATGCGACGAGCGTCCCGAGTGCGGGGAGGAGGGGCTCGAAGTCCACATCCCAGATCCATGAGACGTCGCGTCCGTCTGCGATCTCGTCGTTCAGTGCGACGACGAGCACGTGCGGCGCGCTCCCGTCGACGAGCGTGCGAACTGCCTCGTTTGCGCCTGCGGGATTTTTGATCAGGAGCAACAGGACACGCTTGTCTCCGACGGCCACCCGCTCGAAGCGGCCGAATGCAGCGGAGAAGCGCCCGAGGCCCGCAGCGATCTCGTCGAGCCCCGCGCCGAGCGACCGCGCAAGCGCCGCCGCAGCGACCGCGTTGTAGACGTTGTAGAGGCCGGGCAGCGCAAGCTCGACGGAACGAGATCCCTCCGGCGTGTCCAGCCGGAACGAAGCTCGCTCGAGCCCGTGAATCGCGATGTCCCGCGCTGCAATTTCGAGCGGCGGCCGCGCATGGTCGCCGCGGGGGCACCGGTAGTCCCCGAGGTGGCCGACGTATGCGGCGGCGTACTCATACGGTGTTCCGCAGCGGACGCAGTACTTCGAATCCGCCGCATGCTGGAGCGAGGGCCGGGCGAGCCGCGGGTCGTCGAGGCCGAACGCGATGCTGCTGGGATGCACCTCGCTCACGGCGGCGAGCTGCGGATCGTCGGCGTTGTAGACCAGCTTTGCGTCCGCCGGCAGGCTCGCGACCGCGCCGCGCCAGCGCTCGGCGAGGAGCTCGAGCTCTCCGTAGCGGTCGAGCTGGTCGCGGAAAAGGTTGCCGAGACAGACCGCGCGCGGTCGCAGGCGTCGCACGAGCTCCGGTAGCGCGGCCTCGTCCACCTCGAACAGACCGAGGTCCGCGTCGCCGGCGCTGAGCAGCGCCGAGGCGACACCGGAAACGAGGTTCGCTCCTGCTGCATTGTGGGCGAGCTCGTGGCGCGGCCGGAGGATCTCTGCCGCCATCGCAGTCGTCGTCGTCTTGCCATTCGTGGCCGAGACGACTGCAGTACCGCCTTCGAGCCGCGCGGCTAGGCGATCGACGGCATTACGGTCAAGCTCGGAGAGGAGCTTTCCCGGAATCGTGGTACCGCCGCCCACTCCGACGCCGCGTGAGAGCGCCGCCACGCCGCGTGCAAGCGCGATCTCGAGCGCGAGTGGGGGACGGGGACGCATTCGGGCGAGCCTAGTCAAGCCGGGCCTGCACGGGACTACTTGCGGATTTCCCAACCTGCTCTACACTTATTGACATGGCCGACAAGCCCCGCTATCGGGCGCTGGCCTCGATCGATCCGGGGGAGCTCGCGAAGTTCCAGGCGGGTATCCGCAAGCGCTACACGGACGAGCAGATCGTGGCCGAGATCGTCGCCTGCGCCGAGCGGCTCGGCCGCTCGCCGACGATGCGGGAGTTCGCTGCGGACACAGAGACCGCGGTGCATCCCCAGACGGTGATCGAGCACTTCGGCTCCTGGAATGCAGCGAAGCGCGCAGCCGGGCTCGTCCCGCGCCGCTTCGCGACGCGCGAGGAGCTGCTCGGCCTCCTGCGCACGCTCGGCGACGAGCTCGGCCGGCCGCCGACGGCGCGCGACATCGACGAGCACAAGGGACGGATGCCCTCGAAGTCGCTCTACTGGCACACGTTCGGTTCGCTCACGAACGCGCTCCGCGAGGCCGGGTTCGACGTGCCGGTGGGGGAGGAGAGGCTCGAGCGCGCCGTCGACCAGGGAGTCGCCCTGGCCGAGCGGCTCGGACGCCTACCCAAGTTCGCCGACTGGGGAGAGGCGCGGCGTCAGGACGACGCGCTCATGACGGAGTGGCAGGTCTATCGGATGTTCGACGCGCGGCGCGGCGCGTGGTCGACGTTCCAGTTCCTCGTTCGCCAGCGGCTCGCCGAGCAGGGGCGAGAGGTCGCGAGCGACGGAACGCTGTTGAAGAAGTGAGCTAGCCGGTCGCTGCGATTGCAGCGAGGCGCTCGAGGCAATGCGCGCTCTCGCCGGGAGCGCGGACGGCGGGCAGAGCCGTTTCCTCGACGTAGCTCCGATCGGGCCGGAAGCGAGCGGTGCGGGCGACTCGGCCTGCGCGAAGCGCGAGAAACGTTCCGTCGCGCACCTCGCTGATGCGGAGCCGCAGGCCGGTGTACTCGGACGCCACCTCGAGGGCGGCGCGGCTGGACGCAAAGAAGACCTCGTCGCGTCCGCGGCCCAGCCATAGCGGCCGGCCGACACCGTGCGCTGCGAAGACGGTCCCTTCCTCCCGCTGGTCGAGCCAGGCGGCGGCCATCGAGCCCGCGAGCGCCTCGAGTGCCCGAGGCTCGTTCCGGGAGTGCGCGGCGAGGGCGAAGATCGCCTCGGAATCGACTGTCATCCGCGGCTCGGAGCGTGCGCAGGAGTGGGGGGCGAGCAGCTCGTCGTCGTTCAGGATGATCCCGTTGTGAATGCCGACGACCGGCCCGTGACGAACCGGGTGGTTGTTCGCAGGGATCGACGGGTGGCCCTTCGTGTAGTCGCGAACGTGGACGAGAACCTCGGTCGTATGCGCTGGCACCGTGATCCGATCGAGCAGTTGCCTGGCTGGCGTCCGCTGCTTCGTGACGACCGGGTACCTGTCAGAGCTGCCGCGGTAGGCATAGCCGACTGCATCCGCGCCGCGGTCGGCGATCCCCGCGAGGAGCGCCTGCGCCGCAAGCGTACGGTCGATCCCGCTCCGCTGCGAGAGGCTATATCCGGCGATTCCGCACATTCGTCCTGAGGAAGCCTTTCTCCATATCGGTCTGCCTTCCCTTCCACCGTAGGCCAAGTCGGTTAGGGCTTTCTAAAGCCAATGCCGGATGGCGCCGATACACGCGGCGATGGAGTCTTCGTTTGCGGCTGAGGACCTCCGCGCCGAGCACGCACCGGCCGAGGACCCGCTCAAGCTCTACGTGCGCCAGATCGGTGGCGGCCCGCTGCTCACGCGCGAAGAGGAGCGCGAGCTCGCCCGCCGCAAGGACGAGGGCGACGAGGAGGCGAAGCGGCGCCTGATCGAGTCGAACCTGCGGCTCGTGATGGCGATCACGCGCAACTACACGAGGGCCAACGTTCCTCTGCTCGACCTGATCCAGGAGGGAAACCTCGGCCTCATTCGCGCGGTCGAGAAGTTCGACTACCGGCTCGGCTACAAGCTGTCGACGTACGCGACGTGGTGGATCCGGCAGGCGATTACGCGGGCGCTCGCCGACCAGGGACGGACGATCCGTCTGCCCGTCCACGTCGCCGACCAGGTGCGGCGCCTGCTGCGCGCCCGCCGGCAGCTCGCACAGAAGCTCAACCGCGAGCCGACGCTCGTCGAGCTCGCCCGCGAGGCGCAGCAGTCGGAGGAGCGCGTGCGCGAGCTGCTCGAGCTCGTCGAGAATCCGGTCAGCCTGGAGACGCCGGTGGGGGACGGAGAGAGCCTGTACGGCGACCTGATCGAGGACGTCCATTCCCTGCTGCCCCACGAGCAGTCGGCCGAGCAGGCGCGGGGGAGAGAGCTTGCGGGCGCGCTCGAGCAGCTCAACCCCCGGATGCAGCGTGTTCTCACGCTTCGTTTCGGCCTCGACGGCGAGCCTCCGCAGACACTCGAGGAGGTCGGAGCGCAGCTCGGAATCACGCGCGAGCGCGTGCGGCAGCTCGAGACCAGAGCCCTACGCGAGCTCCGCCTGGCCGCTCCCGGCCTCGAGCACTACCTCCGCGCCGAGTAGCGCTACGGGGCTGCGACCATCTGCATCTCGCGCAGATTCGCGAGACGCCGGAGAGAGTCGAGCTCGATCTGGCGGACACGCTCGCGTGTGAGCCCGAGCCGCTTGCCGATCTCCTCGAGGGTCTTGGGCTCCTCGTCGACGAGCCCGTAGCGGAGGACGAGCACCTGCCGCTCGCGCTCCCCGAGCGCCTGCAATGCGATTGCGAGGGCCTGGCTCCGCAACGCGCCCTCGACCCGTTCCTCCGGCAGCGGCTCGTCGCCCGCGACGAAGTCGCCGAAGACGGCGTCCTCCTGATCGCCGACCGGCTGGTCGAGGCTCGCGGACGCTCGCGCAGCCGCCTTGACCTCTCGCGCCTGCTCGATCGGCAGTGAGGCTTCGTTCGCGATCTCCTCGAGGGTCGGCTCGCGGCCGAGCTCCATCCAGAGGGTCCGCTCGGCGCGATTCATCTTCTGCATCCGCTCGACGATGTGGACCGGCATCCGGATCGTCCGGGCCTTGTCGGCAAGCGCTCGCGCGACCGCCTGCCTGATCCACCACGTCGCGTAGGTCGAAAACTTGTAGCCGCGGCGCCAGTCGAACTTCTCGACGGCGCGTATGAGGCCGAGCGTGCCTTCCTGGATCAGGTCGAGGAAGGGCAGACCCTGGTTGCGGTAGTTCTTTGCGATCGAGACCACGAGGCGGAGGTTCGACTGGATCATCCGCTGCTTCGCGCCCATGTCTCCGCGCTCGATCCGTTTCGCCAGCTCGACTTCCTGCGCTGCCGTGAGCAGCTGATGGCGGCCGGCTTCGCGCAGGAAGAGCTGCAGCGCGTCGGTGGTCGATTCGAGCGGCTGCGCGACCGGCGCCGGCGTCTTCTCCGATTCGGGCTCCGGCTCCGGCTCGACGGCTTCCCGTTCCGGCTCTGCCAGCAGCTCGATGCCGCGCCTGTCGAGCTCCTGGTACACCGCTTCGGTCTCGAGCGGATCGAGCTCGAGCGGCTCCAGCACCTCGACCAGGTCCACCTGCCGTAGCTGCCCACTCGACTCGGCTGCTTCGAGGAGCGTCGTCAGTTCCTCGCTCACGAGGATCGACTCGATCTCGACGGTCGTCACCCAATCCCCCTCAGCTCGACGTTCCCTGGACGTTCCTCCCGCGTGCTGAACCTACCCAAACACGCCCGCCACTGCGGATCAAGTCCCGTGCGCGTCCCGACCTGACTCTGCGCCTGGAGTGCCGGCCAAGAAATGGAGCGCCTATTCCCAAAGTCGAAAGTCTGCGATACGGTGGGCGCTGAAGGCAGGAAGGGTGCGGCGACCGGTGAGACGAAGGGGATGAGGGAAGCGGGCCTTCAAGGGCATCGTGGGATCGGCGGCGTTTACCGGGACAGGCTAGTTCAGCTTTTAAAGGGGGGAGGGCTGTTCGTCGCGGCGCTGGTGACGGCTTTCGCGTTGCTCACCGGTGGGACCGCCGCCGCGGCGACCTTCCAGGGTTACAACGCGCAGCTCACTCGCGCTCCATACCTGACCGATCTCACGCAGAGCTCCGTCCAGGTCACCTGGGCGACGAGTTCCCAGTACACGGGTGTGGTTCAGTATGGACCCTCGGGCAGCTGCACGGCGCACGCGGCGATCGCGACCAAGCTGGGGAACCCGATTACGATCGGGACGACTACCGAGTATCAAAACTCGGTGGTGGTCAGCGGTCTGTCGCCCTCCACGACCTACTGCTACCGGATCACCAATACAGGTGCGAGCCCCGTCGATCTGCTCGGGTCCAATCCCTCTCCTCAGTTCACGACGCTGCAGCCGACCAATGGAACCCAATCCCTCACCTTCGACGTGTTCGGAGACTGGGGCGACACGACCAACAGCGGGTCGAACACGGGTGCGCTGAATGTGAATCAGGCCGCGGTCGACGCCGGGATCGCAGCCAGCGGGGCGCAGTTCGCGGTCTCGGTCGGTGACATCGCCTACCAGGGCGGGACACAGACCAACTACGGCGATCTCAATCAGACCGGAGTCAACGTTAGCGCCGTCTTCAATCCAAACTACTGGGCGATTCCGGGCCAGTCGACACCGCTCTTCCAGATCGACGGGAACCATGGGCAGAACGCCACCTCGCTCGGCGTCTGGCCCGGGAGCCTTTCAGCCCAGACCTCGGGCGGCTCGTATCAGATGGGCTCCTATCCCTCGATCGACGGGTCTACGCCGGCCAGCTATCCGGATACGTACTACGCGTTCGGCACCGGAGGCGTCCGCTTCTACATGCTCGACGCGGCGTGGTCTGATGGCAACGTCGGGTCGGCTACGGGCGGAGCTTGCGGATCCATCTGCGCCATCTATCAGCTCGACCACGACGCCCACTGGACCGTCACGTCGGCCGAATATCAGTGGCTGCAAAGAGACCTTGCTGCCCATCCAGGGGGCTTGAAGTTCGCGTTCTTCCACTTCCCCCTCTACACCGCCAATGCCACGCAGACGACAGATGCCTACTTGGACAACAGTCCTGGCAGCACGAACAGCCTCGAGCAGCTCTTGCACGACAACGGGGTCCAGCTGGCTTTCAGCGGTCACGCCCATATCTACGAGCGGAACATCGCGAGACCCGGCGGTGTGACGAACTATGTGACCGGCGGAGGAGGGGGCATGGCCGAACCGGTCAGCCGCTGCACCACCAGTGTCGCCTACGCCATCGGCTGGTCGTACACCAATGCGAACGGATCGGCCTGTGGGACTGCGCCTAAACCGCTGAGCGACGCGCAGGTGTACCACTTCCTCAAGGTCTCCGTCAACGGCAGCAACGTCACCATCACCCCCACAAATGCGCAGGGGCAGACGTTCGACGTCAAGACCTACAACTTCGGAGCTGACTCGGTTCAGCCATCGGCTCCCGGCAACCTCGCCATGACCAGCACGAAGAAGGACAGCTTCAGCTGGACAGCAGCCACCGACAACGTCGGGGTGGTCGCCTACGACATCTACCGCAACGGCATCTACCTGGCCACAGTCGGACCACAGGTCACCTCGTACACTGACAGCACCGGCGCCGCGCGCACGACGTACACCTACCGGGTCGACGCGCGTGATCTGGCAGGCAACACCGCGAGCGCGCTAGTGACGACCTCGGGCACCGCAGACACAACCCTGCCGACCGCGCCCTCCGGTCTGACTGCGAGCGGCATCGGCTATACGACGGCCTCACTCGGCTGGAATGCCTCGAGCGACGCGGGGGGAATCGCCTACTACACGATCGTTCGCAACGGGACATCGGTCGCGCAGGTGCCGGCTGGGACGGCTACCTACACCGACACCCAGCTCCAGCCGGGAACCGCCTACAGCTACCAGGTCGTTGCAGTCGATCGCTCGAACAATTCCTCAGCAGCCAGCAACGGCGCGAGCTTCACAACCACCTCGGACACCAGCCCGCCAACCGCGCCTGCGAGCCCCACCGGGAGCGCCCTGAGCTCGACTCAGGCGCTCCTCTCATGGGGCGCCTCCACCGACAACCTTGGAGTCGTCCGTTACGACGTCACACGAAACGGCGCAGTCGTCGCATCCGTCGCCGGAACAAGCTACGTCGACAACGTGGCGGCCGGCTCGACCAACAGCTACCAGGTCGTTGCCGTCGACGCCGCCGGCAACTCCACCCAGAGCGTCACCGTCGTCGTGACCACACCGGCCTCGTCCGACACGACCCCGCCGACGGCGCCGACGGGGCTGAGCGCGAAGGCGGCGACCGCGACGCAGGTCAACCTCTCTTGGACGGCTTCGTCGGACGATGTCGGCGTCACCGGTTACGAGATCTGGCGCGGGCCTGCCGGAGGGCCGCTCGCAGAGATCGGTGCAAAGATCGGCACCAGTACCACGTACGCGGACACGACCGCCTCCGGCTCGACGAGCTACGACTACCAGGTCAAGGCGTTCGACGCCGCGGGAAACGTCTCCGACGCCAGCAACACGGCCAACGTCACTACCCCCGACGGTCAGGCGCCCACGCAGCCGGGCAACTTCCGGGTGACCGGAACCACCCAGACGAGTATCAGTCTCGCGTGGGATGCCTCGAGCGACAACATTGGCGTTACGGGTTACAACGTCTACGTCGGCACGGGCCCGGCAAACCCGACGACCAACACGAGCTACAACGCGACGGCTCTCAGTTGTGGCACCGCGTACGCCTTCGCAGTCGAGGCCTACGACGCGGCGGGCAACAAATCGACGCTGGCGACCGTCAGTGGGACGACCGACGCCTGCACCGACACGCAGGCGCCTACCGCGCCGACCGGTCTCGCTGCGTCGGCCATGACCTCCAGCCGTGTCGACCTGTCGTGGACCGCTTCGACCGATGATGTAGGGGTCGCCGGGTACGAGATCTGGCGCGGGCCTGCCGGTGGGCCGCTCGCCGAGATCGCAAGCACGACCGGAACAGGCACCACGTACTCGGACACGACCGTCGCCGGCTCGACGAGCTACGACTACCAGGTCGAGGCGTTCGACGGCGCGCGGAATATCTCCCTTCCCAGTAACACTGCCCACGCCACGACCCCGGCGGCTGCGGGAATCGCGTTCGTCGGCCAGCAGGACTTCAACGGTACCACCGGCTCGCCGACCGCGGCTCTCGCGTACACGGGCGGAACGGGCGGCGACTTCTACGTCCTGATCGTGGCGACGCCGCTCGGCGCGACCGGAAACATCACCGCCGTCACTGACAGCGGCGGAAACACATGGACGCGGAGCACGCAGCTCGGAGTCTCCGGCGGCACCAACACCTGTTTGTCGATGTGGCGCACGACGACGATGGTCGCGCCGCCCGGGACGATTACCGTCACGGGTATCGGCGCGAACGCCTGGGACGCGAAGGTCGTCGAGTTCTCCGGCGTCAGCGCCGCTGATGCGGCGGCGGCTTCGCAGGCGAACGGGACCGCGTCGACGTCTCTGCCGACACCCTCCACGACGACGACCAACGCCGGCTCGCTCCTGATCGCCGCCGGTGTGACGCCCGGCTCGAAGACAGCCGGTCCGGCCGGTTGGACGGCGCTGACGGACGTGACCGCGCAGACGCCGCACATATTCAGCGCCTACCGGCTGCCCGGCGCGTCCGGCACGTTCAGTGCCACATGGACGATCACGTCTGCCAAGAGCACCGGCGCCATCGCCTCGTTCCTGCCGGCCTGACCTCGGCTCACCGATCCACGGGCCGCTCTTCACCCGTGCCTTCTTGCCGAGTGCACGATAAGCAGTGTTATGTCAAGTAGCAGGAGACCATCTTGACCGCCGGCCTACCTCCCCACTTTTCCACAGGATGCACAGAGTGCTGTGGAAATGTTGATTATTCAACGTTCGCAAATTGCGGCATTTTTGTATCCGCGCACCCTTGCGGCATGTCCCGAGAGGCCATACATTCCCTCTTGCGCCGAGCACGGCGCGGGAGTAGGACGAAGCAGCACCGGAAGGTCGTACGGAGCGGCTCGCAAGGGCCGAAACGGAAAGTCGACCGGCGCTGTGGACGAAACCGCGACCGGCTCGGCGAATTTTTTGGTCCCTCCCACCCTGCCGCGCGCGGTTTCCTGGGTCGACTACGATCGCCGCGATGCAGATTCCTCCGCGTCCGCCGAGCATCGACCAGGGAGTGATCGCCCTTCTCTGGGCCGTGGGGCTCGGGGCATACATCTACTTCGGCCTCATCGCGGTCGGGGCCAGCGGTGCAACCGCAATCGTGCTCGCGCTCGTCTCCTTTGCAGGAATCTGGCTGTTCGTGCGTCTCCGCGGCGAGGAGACGGTGCGCCGCCGGCGCTCGTAGGTCTTCTCGCCTACGCCGCTTTCGCGGGGCGGCGCTGTGCAAGCGCAAAGACGAGCTTGCGTGCGAGCTCTGGACCGAGCTCCTCTTCCAGCCGTTCCCGTGCGGAAGCAGTCTCGGTGTCGAGGCTCTCCATGTGTCGAGCCAGAAGCCGCACCCCCCGGTCGGCAGTTGCCAGCGGCAAGACGTTCATCTCAGTCCTCTTTATCGGAGGACCTACCCCTTTAGCGTGATCCCTCCCGGCAGGGATCCGCGGCCGCCGTGAGCCGTCGAAGCGGAGGCAGCCGCGGATTTCTGCGTCCGATCAGCGGGTCGGCATTCGCCTCCGCATGCGAGTCGGCTCCTCGGCGGCCGGATCCTCCTCTGTCGCCGGTGCCTCCTCGGGGGGTGCGGTGCCCGGGCCGCGCCGGGCCGCCGTCCAACGGCGCTCGGCGGTGACCGGTTCGTCGGCGGCCGGTCGATTTGTGGCAGGTGCCGCGCCGGCGTACGCCGGAACCTCTTCGACGGCCGGTGCAGGCACCCCGTCGAAGCACAGGCCGAGGACGAGCCCGAAACCGAACGCGAGCACGCCGTGCCAGAGCGCGACCGACTTCACGAGGCCCATGATCCCGATCGAGTTGCTCCAGTGATCGAGTCTCCCCTCCTGCCAGCCCGAGCCGGGCTGGGTCGCAAGCAGGATCCAGCCGACGCAGACGAGCACGGGGAGAAACGCGATCACGAAGGTGCTCGGGGAGATCCGCATTCTCAGCCCCTTCGTCCAGGTTCCCACGTGGTTCGCAAGGGCCATCACGAGCCCCGCGCCTGCGACGATCGCCATTGCGATCCAGAAGCGGCCAGTCGTCTGGGTTCCGACTTCGCTTGCGCCCCAGAGGCCGAGTCCTGCAAGCGCCGCTGCGAGAGCAAGCGTCAGGCCCCGCGACGCGTCGTACATGCCGTAGCTGCGCATTCTCTTCACCTCTCGTTCCGTTTCCCGATGTGGTGAAACGGTCGAGCCGCGCTTCGAGGTGCGTTTCGAGCTACTCGAGGGCCAGGCGGCGCGCATCGAACGAGGACGACCAGAGCTCTGCTCTGAACTCGTCGAGCGTCGCGGGCGCGTCCTCGGCGAACATGTGTTCCACCACTCCCACCTCGCAGTCGTTGTGGAACGGCACGTCGACATGCGGGTGCGAAACGAGGTTGAGGGAGAGGCGGCTGCAACTCGGGCAGCGGACGGCGAGCCCCACGGTCCCATCTGTGGCGGTGAGGAGCGCGAACGAGGATGGGAAGACGGGCCGCGGCCGTTCCTCGGGGTAACAGAAGAAGCTCCACGGCCACTCCCCTCGCCTGATCCGCACCGCGGCGAGCTCTCCCAGCTCGCTTCCGACCGGCTCGAGTCGCGCGGTCATGAGGTTCAGGAACTCGCCGGCCTCGAGCCCGAGCGGCGCCCAGTCGAGATCCTCGTGCGTGACGAGCCCGTCGTGCTCCGCGCCGCAGCCGCAGTCGAACCTGACCTGAAAGACCGCCGGATGCGCCGCGCCGGGGAGCTGCTCGATGCTGCGGAAGGCCGAGAGCGGCACGTGCGTCTCACCCCGGACGGGACAGGCGAAGGCATAGCGGCTCGTGAGCGGGTCGTACATGGCGACGTTGTAGAGGCAACGTCGGACGATTTGGCTCGGTTCCTTAGCCCCTCAGTACGTGATGAGCGAAAAGAGGTCGTACTTCGCCAGGCGATCGCGCCCGCCCAGGAACGAAAGCTCGATCACGAAGTTGACGCCCACCACGGTTCCGCCGAGCCCTTCGACGAGTCCGGCGATCGCCTCCACGGTGCCGCCGGTTGCGAGCACGTCGTCGTGGATGACGACTCTGGCCCCGCCCGCGATTGCGTCGGCGGCGACTTCGAGCGTGTTCTTACCGTACTCAAGTGCGTAGGTAGCCGAGACGGTGGCCGGAGGAAGCTTGCCGGGCCGGCGCGCCGCGACGAAGCCACAGCCCGCCTCGACCGCGACCGCCGCCCCCAGCCAGAAGCCGCGGGCCTCCGCACCGAGCACGAGATCGGCCTGCCGCTCGTTCGTCCAGGCAGCAAGCTCGCCGACGGCCTGGCGCAGCGCCTCCGCGTCGAGAAGCAGCGGCGAGATGTCCTTGAAGCCGACGCCGGGCTCCGGGAAGTCCGGGACCTCGCGCACGCGCGTCGTCAGATCGATTCCCGCCACAGCCCGGAGGCTAATCGACCAGGCGGCGGACGCTGCGGCGCAACAGCAGGTCCGCGAGCTCCTCGGCGCTCTGCGCGAGCCGCTGGAGGTCAGCGAGGGCTTCCTGGCGGCGCTCGGCGTTCCGCGAGCGCAGGGCCGGCGCGATCACCGCCTCGAGCAGCCCGCTCTCGCGGTCGGCCGCCGTCCGGAACGCGCGCAGGTTACGCGCGTCGATCCCGAACCTCGAGAGGGCTTCGCAGGCCGCGGCAATGTCCGCCTCGCTCTCCGCGTAGATCCGCTGGCCCTCCTCGATACGCGACTCGAGCAAGCCGAACTCCTCGAGCCTGCGCGCGTCCTCGGTGGTGATCCCCGCCCGGTCGCAGAGCTCCTCGAGGTCGAGCTCCTCCCCCGCTTCGACCAGGCCGCGCCGACGCCGGCGCTGCTTGCCTGCGCCGGTCTCGAGCTCCTGCCTGATCACCCGGAGCGGCAGGAACTCGTCGCGCTGCAGGCGGAGAATCGTCTCCAGGCGCTCGACGTCGTCCTCGGAGAAGAGGCGGTAGCCGCCCTGCGTGCGTCGGGGGGTCAGGAGACCCTGGTCCTCGAGGTAGCGGATCTTCGAGATCGAGACGTCCGGGAACTCGTCTTTGAGCCGGTTGCAGACGGTCCCGATGGTCAGGAGCCGCCGGGCGGACGGTGCCTTGGTCACCGCCATCAGCGCTGGAGGAACGTGAGCCGGTACTTGCCGATCTGGAGCTCGTCGCCGTCAGAAAGCTCCGCAGTCTCGACCCGCTCGCGATTGACGAACGTCCCGTTCAGGCTGCCCTGGTCCTCGAGCCGCCAGCGCTCACCGTCCTTGGCGAAGACCGCGTGCTTGCGGGATACGGTGACGTCGTCGAGGAAGATGGCGCACTCGGGTGAGCGGCCGATCGTTGTGGGACTGTCGTCGAGGGGGAAGGTCTCGCCGGAGCGTCCGCCGCCGGAGCGGACGATCAGGGCGGCACCGCTGACCCCGAGATCCTCGAGTGGATCGAGGTCGGGCACCTCCGGCGCCGTGAACGCCTCGGTGGACTCGCCTTCCTCCGGGACGACGAGCGCCGCGCCGCACTTCGCACAGAAGTGGGCGGATTCCGGGTTGTTGTACCCGCACTCGGGGCAGTAGACGTGCGCCATCAGGCCGGCGGTGCCGCCTTGCCGGCGAGGATCTCGCTGAGCGAATCGACGTCGACCGTGTCGAGCACGCTCTTCCCCTCCGTCGTCTTCAACCGCGCCACGAGCTCGGCACGCAGGATGTCAATCTTCCCGTGCAAGATCCGGCGGCGGTACGAGACCTCCTGTTCCTCGTGTGCCAGGTCGTCGATGAGCTTCTTGAGGTCTTCGTCGGACAGCGTCGCGAGATCCGGCAGGGGTTCCATCGGGCCCTTTCTACGGGGTATAGGCGCCCTCGACCGAGGGTGAAGCTGAACTTTAGCCTTTGCGTTCGGCCGTCGTAAAGAGCCGCTACGAACGCGTTGCGGCTGCCTCACCCTGTTCGATCTCGTCGACGAGACTCCTCAGCTCGCGTGCGAGCTCCTCGGACTGCTCTCGCGTCTCGCCCTCGGCGTAGAGGTGGATGAGCGGTTCGTCGGGATCCGGCAGCACCTGCGCCCAGCCGCGGTCGTCGAAGATCTTGATCCCGTCGGTGAGATCGACGTCGCGTCCGGCAAGGCGCTCATTGAGGACGCGCATGACGAGCCCCTTGAGCGCCCACGGGCATGGCACCTGGTGGTGGACGAGCGTGGGCTGCGGGAGCTCGGCGACGAGCTCCGACAGCGGCCGGTCGATGGGCGCGAGCAGCTCGAGCAGCTTCGCGAGGCTCGCGACGGCGTCGTATCCCGGGAGGAACTCGGGAAAGACGTACCCGCCTCCCACGGCTCCGGCAAAGACGACGTCTCCCTCGGCCGCTGCACGCGTGAGCTCGGGCAGCGACGTCGGCGTGCGGATGACCTCGAGCTGCGAGTCGGCCACGAGCCGTTCGACCTGGCTCGTCACCGTTACGGGGAAGGCGAGCTTCCCGTGGCGCCCGTTCGAACCGAGCAGGCGGAGGAAGAGAAGCAGCGCCTGCTCCACCGGAACCTCGCGCGCCTGCTCGTCGACGAGATGGAGCCGCTCGGCCGAGCGGTCGAAGACGGCACCGAGGTCGGCCCCGACGACCGGCACGAGCCGCTTCGTCTGACCGATGGACGCCGCCAGGCCGGGCGCTGCGTCGGCGTCGTCGGGTCCTTCGCCGGTGAAGGCGTGGGCGGCGACGATCTCGACCCCGAGCGGGCCGAGCACGAGCGGGAGCACATACGAGGCGCCGGAGAAGCCGTAGTCGACGACGATTCGGAAGCGGCGGTTTCGCACGGCTTGCGCGTCGATGGTCGAGAGCAGGTCCGCGGCGTACGTCTCGCGCACCCGCGCCGGATACGAGATGCCTCCGACCTCCGTGGCCGCGACGCGACGGAACTCGCCGCGAGTGAAGTGCTTCTCGACCTCCTTCTGCAGCGTCGGACTCATCTCGACGCCCGGCGGCTCGAAGAACTGGATCCGAATCACCTCCGGGTCGTTCGGGCTGATGCCGACGTGGAAGCCGGCGTCGTGCGCCTCGGACTTCACGAGGTGACGGGCGACGGCAGCGGGACTGACGCGCAGATCGGCGACGTGGACGCCGGTCGACGAGATTCCCGAGATCATCGCGCGCTTGATCATCCGGCATGCCCGCTCGCCCTCGCGGCTCGCGACGACACGCGCGCCTCGCTTCAGCGCGGTGCCAAGCGCCGCGGCGAGCCTGACCGCCACGTCCGGCGTCAGGTCGACGTTGACCATCCCGGCCACGCCCTGCTTGCCGAAGACCCGCGTCGTCCCCCGCGACTCCCAGATGAGGCTCTCGTGCAGCTGTGACCCGGTCTCGACCTCCTTGTAGGGATAGATCCGGACACCGGGCAGGATCACGCTCTCGGCGCCGACCGTCACCTCGTCGCCGATCGCCACGCCCTCGTGCACGCGCACGTGTGCACGCAGGTCGCAACTCCGTCCGATGATCGCGCCGACGACGTCGGTGCTCCGGCCGATGTAGGTGGAGGTGTCGACGATCGAGCGGACGACACGGCCGCGCTCGCGAACGGTGACGCTCGTCGAGAGCACCGTGTTCGGCCCGACGTGCGCGCCGCGCCCGATCCGGCAATAGTTGCCGAGGTACGCAGGGCCCTCGATCGCATCGAGGTCGTCGAGGTCCACCCCGTCCCCCAGCCAGACGTTGCCGCGGATTCTGATTCCCGTGATGTCGAGTTGCACGCGCTCTTCGAGCGCGTCGAAGTTCGCCTGCCGGTACTGGTCGAGGTTCCCGATGTCCTGCCAGTAGCCGTCGAATACGTGGCCGTAGATCGGCCGCCCCATCTCGAGCAGGAGCGGGAAGAGCTCCTTCGAGAAGTCGTACGGCCGGTCCTGCGGAATGTGCTTCAGCACTTCCGGCTCGAGGACGTAGATGCCGGTGTTGATGGTGTCGGAGAAGACCTGGCCCCATGACGGCTTCTCGAGGAAGCGCTCGACGCGTCCGTCTTCGTCGGTGACGACGATGCCGAACTCGAGCGGGTTGTCGACGGACTTGAGCCCGATCGTCACCGAGGCGCCCTTCTCCCGATGGGCCGCGACGAGCGCTGTCAAGTCGACGTCGCAGAGCGCGTCGCCGGAGATGACGAGGAACGTGTCGTCGAGCCGTCCGGCGGCGCGTCTCACGGAGCCGGCGGTGCCGAGGGGAGACTCCTCGACCGAGTAGCCGATGTCGATGCCGAGCGTCTCGCCGCTGCCGAAGTAGCTCCGGATCGCCTGCGGCAGGAAGGCGACGGTGACGATCACGTCCTCGAAGCCGTGTCGCTTGAGGAGCTCGACGATGTGCTCCATGCACGGTTTGCCGACGATCGGCACCATCGGCTTCGGCTGATTCGAGGTGAGCGGACGGAGCCGGGTGCCCTCGCCCCCGGCCATGACGACGGCCTTCATCGACGCACTTCTCTCCACGCGGCGACGATGTAGAACACGCCGGCGACGAGGGCGAGCGCGATGCCCGCCCAGAAGAGATCGAGCGGCCACGCGGTGGCCTTGTGCGTGACGATGCGGAAGAAGATCGCGGCGTACAGGACCCAGGTGGCCGTTTTGCCGAGGACGTTGACGTCGATCTCGAGCCCGCGCGGGGCGAGGACGGCGGAGCCCGCGAGCAGGACGACGTCGCGTCCGAGAATGACGACGAGCCCGGCCCACGGCAGGCGGTCGTTGGCGAAGAGAAGGATCACGGCTGCGTCGATCATCAGCCGGTCGGCGAGCGGATCTGCGAGCTTGCCGAAGCGCGATTCCACGTGCCAGAGGCGTGCCAGGAACCCGTCCACCTGATCGGTGATGCCGGCGGTGCCGAACACGACGCCGGCCGGCCAGCTCGGACGGTGACCGGCGCGCACCATCAAGACGACGAAGATCGGGATCAGAGCGAGCCGCGCGATCGTGAGCGCATTCGGGAGCTGCGCGAGCGGCGGTGAGACGGCGCGAGCCTCCATGTGGCGAAGGATACGGGCCTCCGCCTCGTATCCTCTCGCCGTGGTCGAGTTGCCGCGGATTCCCGGGTTCGTCGATGCCCATTGCCACGCGTTCCAGCGTGCATTGCGCGGGCGGACCGAGGGCGACGACTTCTGGGCCTGGCGCGAGACCATGCTCGAGCTCGCCTGTGGCCAGACGCCGGAGCTCGTGCGAACGAGCTACGTCGAGGTGTACCGCGAACTTCGCGCCGCCGGGTACACGGCGGTCGGCGAGTTCCACTACCTCGGGCTCGACGAGGCCCATGCGGCGGCGGAGGCAGCGGCCGAGGCGGAGATCGACCTCGTCCTCCTCCAGGTCGCCTACGCACGCGGTGGGATCGAGCGCTTTCGGCAGGAGTCGGTGGCCGCATACCTCGATGAACTCGAGCGACTGCGCGCGGTCGGGATCCGTGTCGGCGTCGCCCCCCACTCCGTCCGCGCCTGCCCGCGTGACTGGCTCGAGGAGCTCGGCCGTTATGCCTCCGAGCACGAGCTGCCGCTGCACGTCCACGCCGACGAGCAGCCGCGCGAGATCGAGGAGTGCCTCGCGGAGCATGGCCTGCGCCCGATCGAGCTCCTCGATGCCTGCGGTTGTCTCGGCCCTCGCACGACCGTCGTACACGCGACGCACGCGGACGGTCACGAGCTCGACCTGCTCGCGGCCGCCGGCGCGCGCATCTGCGCCTGCCCGATGACCGAGGCGAACCTCGGCGACGGCTTCCTGCCCGTCGCGCGCGTCCTCCACCGTGGCATCGAGCTGTGCATCGGCTCGGACTCGAACGTGCGCATCGACCCGCTAGAGGAGCTGCGGGAGCTCGACGGGATCGCGCGCCGGCAATCAGGCCGACGCGACGTCTTCGCGGTGGACGACCTGCTGGAGATCGGCTCCGCGGCCGGCGGGCGTGCGCTCGGGCTGGAATCGTGGCCGGACGTCGCCGTCGACGTCGGTCATCCTCAGCTCGCCGGTGTCGAGGACTGGCGGAGCGCGCTCGTCGCAGGCTGCTCAGCGGACGTGCTCGCGCGCTAGGTTCTGGCCCACTGCAACCGAGGAGGTCCCGAATGGACGACGAGCACCACTTCACGATCGGGCCGGCAGGCGACGAGCTGTGGTCGACGTTGGAGGAGGAGCGCACGTTCAGCCTCGTCCGGGATCTGCTGATGCAGATGAACGAGCGCGGCTCCGGGGTCTTCATCAGGCCGGTACGCGAGGGGATGGAGGCCAGCGGCCCCGGTGAGACCTACGGGTTTGACGGCTGGGCGGTCGGCGAGTTCGGCGCCGACGGCCCGCGTGACCTCGCGGTCGGTCCGTGGCTCGATCAGGTCGTGGCGGCCGCCCGCGAAGCGGCCGGCTAGCCGCCCGGAATTCCGCGCAGGAAGCTGTCCACCTCAGAACCGAAGGCCGCTTCGTCCGCAGAGACGCTCGCAGCCGGCGCGAGCGTGACTTCCGGCTTCCGGTGGACGGGGCCGACGCTCTCGCAGTAGTCGCAGCTGGTGGCTGTCGACGGAAGCCATGCGCGGCAGCTCGGGCAGCGTGTGGGGCCTCTGCGGGGAAGCTGCTCGATCTCGACCTTGCTCCTGAAGATCCTCATCCCGAATTACCGTATCCGACTCGCGGCGACAGCAGCTGACGGTCAAGTCCAGCGAGAGGCTCGTAAGCCAACCACTCGATCGACTTCTCCGGGGGAACGCTCATCGACAAATTCGAGGGCAGGAACGTCCTCGAATCCGCTGATTTGCAGGCGAAAGCGATCCACGTTGCTGGCCCGCGGAGCGCCTCGATGACTCCCTGGTACCTACGCTCCGCTCTGGAGCACGGTGTAGGTGCGCTCGCGTAGTTCGTAGAGGTCGGCGATGTGGGCTTCGCTTACGAGGTCGCCATCGACGCGTTGTGCGGTCTGAATCAGCAATTCGACGATCGCAGCAAGCCGGATGAGGTCGCTGCGCTCGGGAGGTGCGCCGCTCACCTTCGCGCCTACGTGGCCTTCTCGCGTACGGCTTCTGCAGCGCGTCCGACCTTTTCTACGACCAGGAACGCCCTGGTCCGCTCGACGACCCGTTCGACCTCGAGATCCTCATGTCCAGGGACGACGAAGAACAGGAGCGGGTTAGAGCGAACGCGCTCATACACGGCGGGGTCCACCTCAAACGCGTCCAGGCAATGTTTTTTGCTGCACTCGCAAAGGAGCCCGAGCGTCTTACGCCGCCCTAGCGTTTCCTCCAACTTCTCGATCTGGCGGTTGACCTCTTGGAATAAGGCTTCATTACGGGCGACTCTCTCTTCGCGTGACTTCATGCCAGTCACCCTCTCCCGAGAGCCCCGATCTACACCTACAAGTCCGCGCTCCTACGTGCGGGCGGAACGCGGCTTCGCGCTCGGTGCCATCTATGTAAGGCGTCCGCCCAAACCGAGTCGCACTAGAGGTCGACGATCCGCCCCAAGGCAACAAGCATTCGGGGCGGGCCTCGGGAAGGGGGACTACCCGCAGGGCCCGCCCCTGCTCGTTGATACCACGAAGCTTGAGCACCGCCTAGCGCGCGCGCCGGGCGAGGGCGCAGGGGTCAATGCGCGTGTCGCCGTGCAGGACCCTCCGCGAAAGACGCCCGAACGACGGGAGCCGGTCGTCTCCGAACGCGACGAACTCCGTCGTCGAACACGTCTGCCAACGGGAGCGTGGCGTTTGTGCGAGCGTTAGCTACGGGAGACTCATGATCGACGGCCCAGAGCCGAGCGGAAACGTCCGAAGACGGAGCGCTGTTCGTGAACGAGGGTGAAGAAAGGGAAAAGCCGGACCAGCCGATCTCGCCTGAGACGGTAGGGACCCTCATCTGGCTGCTGGACACGAACAACCTCGACCGCCGGCGCCACTCGGTCATGAACCGTCTTCGAGCGGTGCGCAAAAGCGACCAGTTCGAGGAGCTCCCCGATGCACTCCGCCAGAAAGTCCGGGAAGTCCTCGCCGACTCAGAACGCTAGACGCGGCCTACCGAGGCTCGACGCTTCAGGAGCCGAGCCGCAACCGCGGGAAAGCAATCTCCGCACATCGCCGCCAACAAGGCGGTGACGATGCTGCGATGCCTCCCACGTAATGGTCGCAACTGATTCGACATCGGAGTCCGAACCTGACTGAAACCCGACTAAAGGCCCGCTCTCGAGCCGGAATCACAAATCGGGGCGGCCGGATTCGAACCGGCGACCTTTGGTCCCCCAGCGAGAAGCCGGGGTGCGACAGTGTACGACCGCGTGCGACAAGTCGCGCAACGGAGCCGAATCCGCAGCCTCAGCCCCGCCCTGCGCGTCAGCATCCGACGCGCAAGGCTGACTGAAAGGCTGACTGAGGCTGACTAGCCGCCGATGCCTGCGGCCGAGGCGCGGGCCAGCACGTCGGCTACTACGGTCGCGGTGTCGCGGGTGTCACGCGCATAGGTGCGGAGGGTGAACCCGGCATCGGCGTGCCCGATGAGTTGCGCCAGCGTGGTCGCGGGCAGCGAGAGGTCAGTCGCTAGAAGCGAGGCGTAGGAGTGCCGGAGGCTGTGCATCGACGGCCTGTCCTCTCCCCCGCTCAGGCTCGCCGAGCGCTTCGCTTGCGAAAGGGCGTGGCGCACGCTCCGCTCCTGCACGGGCCGCAGCGGGCCGCGTCACCTGCGCGATATGCGGGCGGCGGATCGGCGCGGGCGCAGCCTGGGACCTTGCCCATACCGACAACGGGCGCGACTACCGCGGGCCTGCTCACATGGCCTGCAATCGCGGCGTGTGGCGGCAACTCTCGGGGCAGGCGAAGCATCGGCGAGTGGTCCCGGGTGTGGTGATGGCTGCAAGGGAGGAGTGTCCGCGACCGCATTGCCAGGACGCGGCGCGGGTCCCTCCTTTCGGGTTTGCACCCTTATCTCGCTAGGGCTAGGACGCCGGACCTCCCACGAGCCTGGCCTCTACAGAAGGCTGTCCTCCGTCCCGAACCGCGCGAGCCTGCAACCGTCAAAAGGACTTCCACGAGGGGCAGTCCTCCTTTCCGGCTGCACTTGCAGCCGCCCGCAGAGTGGCCCGCCCCGCGAGGGAGCGAACGAGCCGCCCCGAGCGGATTCCGTGACGAATCGGCCCCTAATCGGTCTGCTTGGTCGGGTAACGGCCCAGATCGCCCGACAAGGGAGAGAAAAACATTCTGCACGGGGTCCCAACTGCCCCTCGGTCCTAAAAAGACGCACGAGGCGGCCCTCTAGCCGCCTCGTGCTCGAATCAACGCTGTGGTTCCGATGCTATGGAGCCAGCTGCACGTTCGCTTCGCTCGGCCCATTGAAGGTGAATACCGCTCCCACTGGTAGGGGCGCGCCTGGGGCTGCCCCGGTCACGGTCACCTTCACGTAGTTCGAGTGCCCGTACATGCCCGACGACGGCAGCGCCACGGAGATGGTCGCGATGTTCGCTCCGCCGACGATCTTGACGCCCGTCATGGTGAGCATGCCGCCGTCCACAGACCAGCTCTCCACTTCGCCTGAGGCATGGGCAGCAGCGTTCGGTCCGCCACGACCGACATGGATGCAATCGGTCATCTGGTAGTCGCCGCTCGCGCCGCCCGGATCAAGCTCTGCCCAGAACCAAAAGGACGGCCCGGGCTGCGAATTGGCCGAGATCTCGACCTGGTACATCGCTCCCGGTCCGTAATCGGCCGACGCGGTGGACGCGAACACGACAGCAGTCAGTGCTCCCGTCACGATCAGCGCCACGAGCAGACTAAGCAGTCGCTTCATTTCCTCCCCCTTTCACGAGGTTCGGCGCAGTGCCGGAAGTGTCGTGCCGAAGATGCAACAAATCAAGAGGACGAGCGCTAAGAGCGGGCGACGCACTACGCAACAGACCGGGGGCGCTGGCAACCCCGAACGCCCAAGGCGCACAGGAGCCGTTCTAAGCCGGTCGTCTCGCGGCCGATGCGGAGCCTTCGGCCTCGGCTCGCGGCCAGCGAGCGGAGCCGTAGGCGGGCGCGAAGGGCTGACTAAAGGCTGACTATCGGAAGGCGGGTGTCCCGCAATCCCAATCGGGGCGGCCGGATTCGAACCGGCGACCTTTGGTCCCCCAGACCTATCCGGGCATCGGGTGGCTTATGTCGGGACGTGGCGGGAGCACTGTAGCCAAGCGGGTTTGCGGCACTCGGTGGGCTGCGATCCCGCACGGCTCCGTCAGCCGGTTTCGGGGCGTTCGTTCCCGGACTGTTCCCCCGTCATCGCGGGTCGGCTCAACCGGGTGCCGCTGCACTCGCCGTGGTTGGATGGCCGGAAAAGCCGGAAACAGCGTCTTCTTTGGGTTACTCAGACTTGGGGACCGTTCGCAGGTTTCCGATAGCCAAAAGGTTCAAAAGGGGTGGCCTCTTCCTTTTGACACGCTGTCGTGCCGTTGGCACCGTGGCCCTGTACCTGTTCCCAGACACCCAAGGGGGGTTGCTGAAATGGCAGGAACAGTGCAGCACGGTGGCTCTTTGGTCCAGCAGTTCGCTTCGATGAAGCCGACTGAATTTGGACCAGCGATCGAGCCGAAGTGGCAGCTCGGCGGGCGCCTCATCAAACAGGTGCAGACCGCGGTCGAGAAGCAGGAGTTGCCGCCTCTTGATGGGGCGCGGGTGATCTCTTCGATCACCGCGACCCTGTTCGGCTACGACGAGTTCATCCTGCGCGAGGTTTCGGCCGAGTCGCTGCTTGCGACCATGGCGCCACGTCGCTAAAGACAACGCTGGATGAACGAGGGGGAGGTTCGAATCGCTCCTCCCCCTCTCTCCGATCGACACAGCCGCACGACGACTCACGCGCGCAACTTAAAACAGTGCTAGTCGAGATCCCCTACGACAAGGCGCTCGAGGTTATCGAGTCGTTCGCGCCCGGCACGGAGCGAGGCAACTGGACATCAGCGGTGAAGAGATTGCAGGCGGTCGCTGAAGAGAATCGCTTGGAGGCAATCAGACCGGCGTGCGCCTTAGCGACGGTCTGGCGCCGAGACGTCAAAGAGCCTGGGTTCATCTTGCCGCCAGAAGAACTAGTCGTCCTAGTCGAATATCTGATCGGTGAGCCGGTGTGGGCGAAGCGCTACAAACGGTTCTACGACCTCGAGGACTAGGACTCCTCGAGCTTGGCTAGCACCTGCTCAAGCCCCCACGTGTCGAACTCGATCCGCGCCGTGGCAGGTCCTTTGCGCCGGTCAGGGTGCTGATACCGCTGGCGCTCGACGATCGGCCCCCGGACCACCTGCTCACCAATCGGAACGCAGGAATCAAGGTCGGCGAGTTTCCACGTGCCATCGACCAATAGGATGTTGTTCGGCGCGACGTCACAGTGAACGACGCCGAGCCCGTGTAACACGTCGAGTGCGGCGGCGACGTTCGCGGCGACCTCTTCCACGATCGCTGCTCCCGCGCCCCGATCCTCGCGTCGAAGCCATTCGTTGAGCCCGTAGTCAGCCCATTCGCAGATTTCCACCAGGACGCCCGGCACCATCACGCCGACGACCGTCTGAGGCTCAGTCTCGTGAACATCGAGCAGCTGCCGGATCGTCGAACATCTCTCGGCGGCTGGCTCACGACCAAGCTCAATCGCTACGCGCATCCGCTCAATCTCGTCGTCCCAGTAGGTGCCCTTTTCGCACCGATGCAGGACAGCGGAACTCCCATCATCGGCCCGGGCCCGCCAGCGTTCGCCGTTGCTCTCGAGGCGGTCGAGTGTGATGTGGTACCGCCAGACCTTCCCTGTCGAGTCACCGCGAATCTCCGAGAGGTTCACCTCAGGCAGGCTAGAGATCGATGCCGCGCTGTCTCGACTTCGTCCGCTTCCGCGTCGACGGCGACGAGCTCGAGGCCGCGTTCTGATTAAAGACTTTGTCTAAGCGGTTGCGGCGGTGCCGGTCATCATTTGTTGCCGCACGTACCTGTTCATCTTCCCCTGAAGCCACCACGTGTAGAGGATCCCAGCAAACGGAAGCAGCAGGATCGAGAAAGCGATGTTGGCGATGATGTGGGGGTGCCTGCCGGTGGCGGCGCCTACCCGCTTTGCGGTCGTCCAGTGCGTCCAGAAGAGTGGGATGATCAGGAAAGCCCCGAGTGTTGCGGCGAGCAGGGAAACGCCCGGCTTCGCGTTCTCGTCGTGAGACGCGACTGCCGCCTCGCTGTTGATGCTGTAGAACCAGTAGAGGTAGTAGATCCCGAGGGTGAAGAAGCCGAGGAACATGACGCCTATCGGGTTGCGGAGCTTCGGCATTGCCACATCGTTATACGAAGGTCGTCTGGAGTCAACAGTTCTAGGCGGCGAGCCGCTCCTCCCCCACTTCGCCGGCCTCGGCTGCGTCTCGGAGCAGGATCGTTGCAGCGTGCTCGACGGGTAGCTCGCGACCGGCCTGCTCGAGCGCCGTCTCGCAGAGGTCGTCGAGCCATCCGGCGAACGCGAGCAGGACGGGGCTGTTGCGGTCGACCCGGGCGAGCCACGCCTGCCGCTCGAGCTCAGTGAGAAAGAACGCCACCGCTGCCAGCGTAGGCCAACGGTGGCGTTCGGTCCCTCGAACGAGTGGGCGTCGGAGCCAGCCGCGCGGTGTGGCGTCTTCGCAAGCGGCTGCCGTAAAGCGCGCAGGTGGGGCGCCATCGGTTGCCGCCCTCGAGCTCGGGGAAGGGGGTCGGCTCGCTGGGAGCCAACCCCCTCTCTTTCCGGTTAGACGTTGACCAGGGTGATGCTCTGGTCGTTGAGGGCGAGATCTGGCCCTTCGCCGTGCAGTGTCACGTTCGTGTAACTGACTGAGGCAAGCACCAGCCTCTGCCCGCTCGGGCAGGAGAAGCTGCCGGGCCCTGGCGGGCTCGCGGTGGTCGTGCCCGTCGTCTGGCCGTTGCGGACTGGGAAGTTCCCGCCGCCTGTGACCGGTCCGCTGACCGTTGCCTTGTTCGCTGCCTTGGGGTGATTACCGCCGCCGTTGATACAGGCGTAGGTAGCGGTCGCATTGGCCGAGCAGGTGACGCTCGTGGCGGAAATGGTGCCGAGACCTACTTCTTTGAACGAGCAGAGAAGATTTCCGCTCGAGTCGATACTGCTGCTGCCGCTGATGAAGTGCGGGCTGTCCGCAAACGCCGCGGGAACGGCGAACACAGCCGCGCTCAGTACGACCGTCAGTGCAAGCAAGAACTTACGCATTACGTACCCCTTTGTCTTCGACCCACGGAAAACCGTGGGCGATGGCCAGCCTCCTTCGGGTGTGGCGTCAACGAAGACGCCACTAAACTGACCCAAGGCACCACCTCCTCGATGACTCCTCAGCGGATCTCGGAAAGGTCGGTGTCGAGGCCCCACCTCGCGTGTCGCAAGCACAAGGGGTGGGGCCGCTATCCGACTGCCGCAAGCACGGGAACAGCTTTCCACAGGCGTTCCGGCTTTTCCACAACTAAGCGCTGGCCTTCCCCAGCGCCCGTCAGCACCAGCCGGTCACGCCCACACCGCGGTAGAGCTCGCCTGCCCGAACCGCTCGGCCTTCGCAGTGAAG
>DATFHC010000054.1:0-6960 GCA_035248765.1 Gaiellaceae bacterium | reverse complement strand
CCTCGACGAAGTCGTCTTCGTCGGAGGCCCGAACCTCGTAGCCGCATTCGCAGCGGAGTGCCTTGCCAGCGAACATGTCGCGGCCGATAATCCGGAGGTGCCGCTAGCGCCCCGCTAGGGCGGCGCTAGCGGAAGGGAAGGAGGGCTTTCTGAACGTTCGGATCTCCCTGACGGAGCGTCTGGCCGTCGAGGCAAACGGCGCCACGCTCGACGAGCAACGCTTTCCCGGCCGGCAAGGGCGCATCGTGTTCGCCTACCTGGCGGCCCAGGAGGGGCGGCCCGTGCATCGGGACGTGCTCGCCGGCGTGCTCTGGGACGAGGAGCTACCCGCCACCTGGGAGAAGGCGCTCAGGGTGCTGATGACCAAGCTGCGGGCGCTGCTCGAAGAGTGCGGCATCGACGGCACGACGGCTCTCACCAGCGCCTTCGGCTGTTACAAGCTGACGCTCCCCGACGGCGCCTGGATCGACGTCGAAGCGGCCGCCGAGGCACTCGAGCGCGGCGAGGCCGAGCTGGCGGTCGGGGATCTCCAGGAGGCGACCCTCCAGGCGAGCACGAGCGCCGCACTCGCCCGGCGGGTCTTCCTTCCCGGCGAGGACGGGCCGTGGGTGGAGGAGAAGCGGCGCGAGCTACGGGACCTCCTTGTGCGCTCGCTCGAGTGCCTGCGGGACGCGGCGTTCGCCTCCGGCGACTCGATGGAGGCCGTGCGGCATGCCGAGGAGGTGACCCAGCTCGAGCCGTTCCGCGAGAGCGGTTACCGCCGGCTGATGGAGTCGCACGTCGCCGCCGGCAACCCGGCCGAGGCGCTGCGCGTCTACGAACGTTGCCGACGGTTCCTCGCGGACGAGCTCGGCGCCTACCCGTCGGCCGAGACGGAGGCCGCCTACCTCGAGATTCTGCGATCCGAGAAGGAGACGTCGGAGTCGGAGGAGTCGCCTTCGCTTCCGCCCGCGCCGCGGCCGGTACGGCTCAAGCGAGCTGTCCTGCTGGGCATCGGCGTGCTTCTTCTGGCCACGGGCATCGCCATTGCCGCCGTGCAACTCAATGCCAGCTCGTCGGGCCTCCAGACGATCGACTACAACAGGTGCTCGGCGCTGCACTACCGCGGCCCAGGATCACCGGAGCGTCTCATCGTCGCCGACCTTCCGCTGCAGCCCGGTGTGCTCGATACGACGAGGCCCATGGTCGACGCGATTACGCTCGCCCTCGAGCGTCACAACTACAAGGCCGGGCAGTACCGCGTCGGTCTGCAAGTCTGTAACGACGGCGCAGGGGACAACGTGGCTTACGACCCGGTCACCTGCGTTGCGAATGCGCGTGCGTATGCCGCGAACCCGAGCGTGATCGGCGTCGTCGGGCCGTTCAGCTCGATGTGCGCGAAGCTGGAGATCCCGACTCTGAACCGTGCGCCAGGCGGTTCCGTCGCAATCGTGAGCCCGTCGAACACGTACGTCGGTCTGACCCGGCATGCTTCTGACGCCGCCAAGGGTGAGCCGTCTGTCTACTACCCGACCGGTCGGCGCAACTACGCGCGCGTCGTGCCGACCGACGACGTGGAGGTAGCCGCCGACGCGATGGTTGCCCAAAGGCTTGGAGTGAAGCGCGTCTACGTGCTTGTGCCCGCCGGCTACCCCGCTCCGATCGTTGAGGACTACGTGATTGCCGCGAGCAACCTGGGAATCGAGATCGCCGGCCGTCGGGTTTGGAGTGACAAGCAGAGGCTCGAACGCCTGGCCGCCTCTGTCGCGGGCTCGCGAGCCGACGGCGTCTTCCTCGTCGGGTCCAGTCGTGGGTTGTTGCAGGCCCTCCGCGCGCGCCTGGGCCGCGAGGTTCCGCTGATCTCCAGCGGCTTCGATCCCGCGACGGCGGTTCTGGCGGGGGTGGCCGCCGAGGGAATGACGATCAGCTACCCGGGCCCGGCAATCGGTCGTCTCAGAGGCGAAGGGGCGCGGTTCGTCGCGTCTTTCTCGAAGAAGTTCGGTGCGGAGCCCGATCGGTTCGCAGTCAACGCCGCGCAGGCGATCGACGTCCTGCTCGACGCGATCGCTCGCTCCGACGGCACGCGCGCGTCGGTCACGAAAAAGCTGTTCGCGACCAGGGTCTCGAACGGGATCCTCGGCAGCTTCTGGATCACGCCGACCGGCGACACGACGCTCAACGCGGTTGCGATCTATCGAGTCACCGGCGGCAAGGTGACCACCTTCAAGACGGTCATAGTCCCGGACACGCTCGTGGCGTCGGACTGAGATCGGATAGGCGGGAGCGACGGGACTCGAACCCGCATGTGCTTGGCTCGAAATGATGCGTGAGCGTCATCCCGGCCTTCTCTGGTCGTCGCTGAGCAGCCGCGTGCTGTTCGCTGGAGGCAGATGGTTCCGGAAAACGTTGAGCTGACTTGAGTTGAGCACCGGGTGTGCCGTGGCATCGCGCCTGTCGTCGGGGCTAGAACGGAGGGCAAGTCCACAGTCAGCGCTGTTGGGACGCTCGGCTGGTTCTCGGAGGGGTAGCGGCCTAGACTCGGCTTGTGCCGGTCTGTGCTCATTGCGGGCAGCAGACGCCGGAGGGATTCCCGCGCTGCGCGAATTGCGGTGCCGTCCTGGATGCGCCTGCACCCGCGCGGGAGCAGCGGAAGACGGTCACCGTTCTCTTCTGCGACCTGACGGGCTCGACCGAGCTTGGCGAGTCGCTCGATCCCGAGCCGCTGCGCGCGTTGCTCGCCCGCTATTTCGAGCGGATGAAGGGGATTGTCGAGCGGCATGGCGGCACGGTTGAGAAGTTCATAGGGGACGCGGTGATGGCCGTCTTCGGGATCCCGCAGGCGCACGAGGATGACGCGCTGCGCGCGCTGCGGGCCGCGGCGGAGATGCGCGAGGCGCTCCCGGAGCTCGGCGTCGCGGGTCGGATCGGCGTGACGACGGGCGAGGTGGTGGCCGGTACGGAGGAGCGACTCGCGACCGGTGACGCCGTTAACGTCGCGGCGCGGCTCGAACAGGTCGCCGCGCCGGGCGAGGTGCTGCTCGGGGAGCCGATGCTCGCGCTCGTGCGCGACGCGGTCGAGGTCGAGGCGGTGGAGCCGCTCGCGCTGAAAGGGAAGACGGAGCCGGTGCCGGCCTTCCGGCTCGTCGCGGTGCGGGAGGCGCCGGAGCGGCGGCACGACGTGGCCTTCGTCGGCCGCGAGCGGGAGCGCGAGACGCTGCTCGAGCCATGGCGGCGCGTGGTGGGCGAGCAGCGCTGCGAGCTCGCCACTGTCGTCGGCGACGCGGGTGTCGGTAAGTCGCGGCTCGTGGCCGAGCTGCTCGCCTCGCTTGATGGGGCCCGGGTCGTCCGCGGCCGCTGTCTCAACTACGGCGAGGGCGTCGGCTATTGGCCCGTCGTAGAGGTGCTGAAGCAGCTCGACCGGCTACCGGAGGAGGAGAGCGCGGCCGCGGCGATCCGCTCGCTGCTCGGCGAGTCCGCGGCGCCGACCTCCGCAGACGAGCTCGCCTGGGCCTTCCGCAAGACGCTCGAGCAGGCGGCGGCGGAGCAGCCGCTCGTCGCCGTCTTCGACGACATCCAGTGGGGCGAGGACCCGTTCCTCGACCTCGTCGAGCACGTCGCGCTGTTCTCCTCCGGCGTGCCCCTGCTGCTGCTCTGCCTGGCGCGGCCGGAGCTGCTCGAGCGTCGTCCGGGCTGGCCGGTCGCGCTGCGCCTGGAGCCACTCGCGGAGGAGGCCGTGGCGGAGCTCCTGCCCGAGATGCTTCCTTCCGACCTGAGGGAGCGGATCGTCCACGCCGCCGGCGGCAACCCCCTCTTCGTCCACGAGATGGTGGCGATCGCGGCCGAGACGGAGGGAGAGGTGACGGTGCCGCCGACCTTACAGGCGCTGCTCGCCGCGAGGCTCGACCAGCTCGAGCGGCCGGAGCGCGCAGTGCTCGAGCGTGGCGCCGTCGAGGGGGAGATCTTCCACCGCGGTGCGGTGCAGGCGCTTGCCGGCGCGGAACAGGTGACGCCGCGGCTCGCCGCGCTTGTGCGCAAGCAGCTCATCCGGCCGGATCGGGCGCAGCTGCCCGGGGATGACGGGTTCCGGTTCCGCCATCTCCTGATCCGTGACGCCGCGTATGACGCGCTGCCGAAGGCGACCCGGGCTGAGCTCCATGTGGCATTCGCGCGTTGGCTCGAGGAGCACGGGGAGTCTCTCGTCGAGCTAGACGAGATCCTCGCCTACCACTACGACCAGGCGGTGCGCTATCGCGAGGAGGTGGGGCTACCGCCCGATCCCGAGCTCGTCGAGGTGGCACGCGCTCGAATGTATGCGAGCGGGGTCCGCGCGTACACGCAGACCCACGACCACGCAGCCGCGGCGCGTGCTTTCGCCCGGGCGGTTGAGCTCTCCGGAGATGCGCTCGACGTCGTCTCGGGCATCCGCCTCGCGGACGCGCTCTTCTGGGGAGGTCGCGGAGGCGAGGCGCTCGACTGGAGCCGCGAGCTCGCGACCCGCGGCGAGGCCGTCGGAGACCGTCGTGCGATTCTCTTGGCGCGCCTCGTCGAGGGTACGATCCTCACCTTTCGGGAGCCTGCGGGAGCAACGGAGCGTCTCGAGGCGCTCGTCGCCGAAGCCGAGTCCGAGTTCGCAGCGGCAGGAGACGACTTCGGCCTCTACGTGGCCGCCCGCGCGAGGGGCCAGGTCGCCAACATGCAGGGTCGCCCCGACGCCATGAGGCGCGCGTACGACGACATGGCGGAACACAGCCGCTTGGCGGGGGACGCGGAGGTTACCTCAGGCTGGCGCGCAAACGGCCGCCTCCACGGGACGACAACAGTGGAGGAGTTTCTCGCGTGGATGGAGACCATCGACCCCGCCGAAACCCGCAACCTTCACTTCCGCGGCGCGCAGGCTCACGCGCTCGCGATGGCGGGTAGGCGCGACGAGGCGCAGGCGGTGCTCACCGCCATGCGCGAGGAGCTACGCGACCGCAGCGACCTCCCCGGGCTGGCCAATCTCGACATCGGTCACACGATGGAGATAGCGGAGCTCGGCGGTGAACTCGACGAAGCGGTAACCGTTGGTGAGGCAGCCTGCCGGCGCATCGTCGAGGCGGGAGATCTGAGCGTCCTCTCGAGTTACGCGCCGAGGCTCGGGCGCATCCTCTGCGCGCTCGGCAGGCTCGACGAGGCCGAGGAGTGGACGAAGCACGGCGAGCTTGGAGCGCAGGACGACGCGCTCACGCAGGTCACTTGGCGGCAGGCGCAGGCACTCATCGCCGCCCGGAGAGGCGACAGCGACGCAGCGGTCCGCCTGGCGCGCGGGGCCGTTGAGATCGCCCTCACGACCGAGATGCTCAACGAGCGTGGCGACGCCTACGCCGATCTCGGCGAGGTGCTCGCGCTCGCTGGGGACACTGCCGGTGCGAGGGAGGCGTATGAGTGTGCGCTCGACTGCTACGAGCGCAAGGGCAACATCGTCTCGGCCGGCCGGACGCGTGGACGCCTCGCCGCGCTGCAAACGGCGTAAGCGTTCGCTGGCGCAGTTAGAGACGATGATCGCGGGGCCCAGACGGTTACCGCATCGAGCTGACTGCGCTGCCGTCTGCTCCCTCTCTGGTCTTTACGGAACGGAGGCGACGGGACTCGAACCCGCGACCTCCGGCGTGACAGGCCGCTTCGGCCGCCGCGACGCCCGGCAGCGAGTCGCATCGATCTTGTTCATATGCAGGGTCTTTTCGAGATGGGAGTCACCTCGTACCGCATGGTTGCGTGGAGTCTGCAACCCGCGTTTGGGCCCGAGCGGGCCACGCGTAGACCCTCGCCTTGAGCTCCCTGACCGATGCCTCAAGAGACAACACTAGAGCCGGCTACTGCTGGCAGTGCTCCAGACGCGCGGCAACTGGATCACTCGGTGACCAGGCTACTTCGGTGATCTCCTCCTTGCGTGTGGTCGGCTGGAGTCGAGGACGATCCTTCGGCGCACTCAATCTCGAGCACGCCGTCCCGGAACCGCGTCCGGATCTTGTGTCCGTCACAGCCGGCGGAAAGCAGGAGCGAGTCGTTCAAGCATTGGGGCGTAAGTCGAAGGCGGTGTTGCTGAGTCTGGACTTGGCCGGCATCGTGGCCAGGCGTACTTAGGAAGAGGTGGAGGCCGGATGACCAGTCGTGAGCGTCGGGATCCGTACATCGTTCTGGGTGTGCCCCGGCAAGCGTCGGGCGAGGAGATTGCGCGCGCCTACAGACGTGCGGCGCGCGTGAGCCATCCAGACAGCGGCGACGCCGGATCGGCGGAGCGGTTCCAGGCGGTCAGTGATGCCTATGACGTGCTGCGCGACCCACGACGCCGCGCGGTGTACGACCGCTCGAATCCGCTCGCCTGGGCGCGGACTGCTGGTGCGCGGGGAGGGTCGGTGCGCTACGCGGCGCCGGGCTCGCAGCACCTGGTGCTAGGTCGGCCGGCTCCGTCGGAGCCCGTGCACACCCAGCTGTCGGTCGGCGATATCGCCGATGCGCGATCTGTACGGCAGCGCGGCGACATCGAGGAGATGCTTCGCCTCGGGCTCTCGTTTCTGCGCGCCAGGTGGTGACCTCAACCGTCGAATCCGCGTGAGCGCGGGCTTGAAAGGGTTCTCACCGGGCCTACTCGATTTCTCGACGAGACCGATCATCGGACTGGAGGTGTGGTATGGCGAACCTGTTGATCCGTGATCCGTTTCTCGCCGCGCCGTTCCGCCTGATGGACGAGCTGATGCGAAGCACTGGGAACGGCGGCAGCCGGGTGACCGGATTCACCCCGCCGGTCGACGTGCACGAGACCGAGGAGGAGTACCTGGTCAAGGTCGATCTGCCGGGAGTGAAGGCAGACGACGTGAACGTCGAGGTGAACGAGAACGTGCTCTCGATCTCCGGCTCGCGCGTCGCGACGGAGACGGGGCAGGCGCAGCTCGTCGAGCGGCCGTACGGCTCGTTCGTCCGCACGCTCACCCTGCCTCAGGG
>DATFHC010000053.1:0-19708 GCA_035248765.1 Gaiellaceae bacterium | reverse complement strand
GGCTCGGCGTCGCCGGCCGGGATCTCCTTCTGCGGCGTTGCGGAGCCGACCTCGGCCTTCAGCTTCGCGAGCTCGTCGTCCACCTGCGAGGAGGACGAGATCTGCGCGAGCTCCCGGTCGAGCTGCGTCTGGTCTCCCGTCGTGAAGTCCTCGAGCGCGCCGCTCGACGTGAGCTCGTCGATCGCCGACGCGCGCGCCTGCATCTCCTCGGTCTTGTCCTTCGCGCGCTGGATGGCCATCCCGGTGTCGTTCATGTGCTGGCCGATTCCGGTCGCCGCCTCGCCGACCTTGACCTGAGCCTCGGCGGCGGAGTACTGCGCCTTGAGGACTTCCTTCTGCGAGCGGAAAGACTCGATGCGCGACTCGAGCTGCTGCTGCGCGGCGATCAGCTTCTCCTGCTGGTCCTCGAGCCCTTTCACCTGCGTGTCCATGTCCTGCAGCTGCTGTTGCGCCACCGTCTTCCGCTCGAGCGCCTGTCGCGCCAGGTCTTCCCGGTTGGCGGCAACCGCCTGCCGCGCCTGCGTCTCGAGCTTGACGACGTTCTGCTCGAGCTTCTGCTGCTGGAGCTCGAGCCGCTTCTTCGAGGTGACGACATCGGCGACGCCGCGCTTCACGTTCTGGAGCTGCTCGAGCATCTGCTCGTACGAGTAGTCGAGCGTCTCGGTCGGATTCTCGGCGCGATTCAGGATCTTCGAGTACTTCGCCTTAATAATCAGCGCCGTGCGTGACATCAAGCCCGCCATCAATCCTCCTCGTGGATAGCCAGCGACTAGCCTAGCGCCATGCTGGTCGAGAGAAGCATGCACCCCGATTGGCTCTCGAACGCCTACCTGCTCGCCGTCGAGGACGGGCCGGCGGTGTTCGTCGACTCCGGGGCGGACGTCGCGCCGCTCCTCGATGCGGTCGAGCGCTGGCGGACGACGCCGGTCGCCCTTCTGCGGACGCACTCGCACGGCGACCACGTCGAGAACGAGGACAAGCTCGTCCAGCGCCACTCGATCCCCGTCGTCGCCGAGCCGGGCGAGTGGGAGTGGGACGGCCTACGCGTCCGCGGGCTCGCGACGCCCGGGCACTCGGACGACGGTCTCTCGTTCGTCGTGGACGACGAGCTCGTCGCGACGGGCGACACGCTCTTCAAGGACGCCGTCGGCGGCGGGGACGTGGAGGCGGTGCGGCGTTCCGTGATGGACGTCCTTCTTGCGCTCCCGGACTCGATGCGAGTCCTCCCGGGCCACACCGACGAAACGACAATCGGGCGAGAGCGCGAGTCGAACCCGTTCATCCGCGTCTGGAGCGGCGCCGAGCCGGAAGGAACCGAGCGGGTGCGCGTTGGCGGGCGCGACGCGACCCTCGTCGTGTGGTCGCCCGACTACGACGGCAAGGGCAAGGCCTGGGTGCGTTACGACGACGGGAGCGAGGCAACCGTCGGCGGCTCGCGCGTGGAGCGCGGCTGAGGAGACTCTCTTCAGGCGAGACGGAGGCCGAGAGCGAAATGCTCGGCCAGGTCACCGTCGGTGACCCGCGGCCGGGAACGACCGTGCAGCTCGCGCTCCGCGTCGAGGACACAAATGCGCGGTGCGCCCAGCTCGCGAAGCTTGGTGTGCCGATTGTCTACGGGCCGGTAGACCGTCCGTGGGGGTGCGGAACGCAGGATTTGTCGACCCCGACGGCCACCTTTGGCAGCTCGGCTCAGACATTCCGGGGTAGTAACCGGACCTGTCCGAAACGGACAGTAGGTTCCGCGGCGTGCGCCTCATCGTCGCCCGCTGCGAAGTCACGTACACCGGCCGCGTCTCGGCAGTGCTGCCCGAGGCGGTGCGGCTCCTCATCCTCAAGGGCGACGGCTCGGTTCTCGTCCACGACGACGCGGGCGGCTACAAGCCGCTCAACTGGATGACGGCGCCCTCGTTCCTCGCCGACGAGGGCGAGCGGCTCGTCGTGACGAAGCCGAAGAGCGACGACGCTCTCGAGATCCGGCTCCTCGAGGTGCTGAGCGACGTCGAGCACGACATGGGGGCGTCGGCGGCGCTGCAGAAGGACGGCGTCGAGCGCGACCTCCAGGAGGCGCTCGCGGCGGCGCCCGACGCGCTCGGCGAGCCCCTGACGCTTGTGCGCCGGGAGTGGCAGACGGAGATCGGGCCGGTCGACCTGATGTGCCGCGACGAGGCCGGCGAGTGGGTCGCCGTCGAGGTGAAGCGAATCGGGACGATCGAGGCGGTCGAGCAGCTCACGCGCTACCTCCAGTTCATCCGCCGCGATCCGGCGAAGGCCGGCTGCCGCGGCATCCTCGTCGCGCAACGACTCAAGCCGCAGGCGGCCGCGCTCGCCGAGTCGCGGGCAATCCGTTGTGTCACAGTCGACCTAGAGGTATTACGCGGCGAGCGCGAACCCGACCTAACCCTGTTCGCCGCCTGAGAGGGAGGAACAGATGGCCGTCAAGTTGCACCGCTGCCCGAACATGTGGGCCAAACTCGGTGGACACCCTTGCTGGAAGGTGCAGAAGGCCCTCGACGACCAGGGCATCGAGTACGAGGTCGTTCCAGGCCCGTGGCCCGGCCGGAAGAAGCGGACCGCCGTCATCGAGGGGACAGGGCAGCCGCTCTATCCCGCAATCCAGTTCGAGGACGGCAGCTGGTATCGCGAGCAGTCGAAGGACATGGTGGGAACGATCCGCGAAGGCCGGCTCATGGAAAAGCGCGGCTAGACTTTTCCGCCGCGGGGCTATAGCTCAGTTGGGAGAGCGCCTGGATCGCACCCAGGAGGTCGCCGGTTCGAGTCCGGCTAGCTCCATGATGGTTGAGCCAAAAACGGGAGGCTCCGGTGGGATCTCGCCCGTCTTTGGCACAGATAGCTTGGCAACCTGGCTCGGCTAGTGCAGACGCGTCCTTCGTGCAGCGAGGAGCTGTCGGGCGAGCTTCCGCTCCGTGCGTTCTGCGGAGCGCCGCTGATTGTGCAGTCGGCCGGTGTTCCCGGATGTACAGCGCGCTGTCCACTGCCAGCAGCGAACTCGGCCGACGATCACTGCCACCGAGTGGAATCAGGCACTGGCCAGACAGCTGGCATACGCGCTGCCGGCGTTGAGCACACTGCTCGCATTCGCGCCTGGCAGGTAGAGGGCCGGGCTCGACAGCAGTCTGGCCAAGGTTCCAGGCTTGATCTTGGCCGTCACTGGCCCGTTGTGAAACTGGGCGATCTGCGCCGAAGTGAAGCCGGCCTGGTGGAGCATCTTCACCGTTGCGAGGGGCAGACGCTTCCTGGAAAGACGACGGGCGCGGCGAATGATGGACTCGGTCACCCGGACCTGGGCCAACGGGGAGCGCTTGAGAACTGAAGTCGCGCGCTTCTCGAGTACGGGCGCGCGGGTGTAGGCGGCGGCCAGACGATGCGCGAACTGGGCTGCGGCGTCGTCCTGCTTGACGACCCACGTGTTGTCGTGTGCGATCTCTGCACCTTGCGCGCGCTCGACCGCGGCGAGATAGGCAACTTGGAGCGTCCCGATCTCAGCTTCGTTGGACAGCAAGGCGCTCAGCGTCCTCGCCGCCGCGCTCGACATGCCGTGCCCGTGACGCAGGAGGGGGAGCTTCAAGTGCCGCAGCACCGGCAGCTTGTCGAACTGAAAATCGGGAGGATCCCTTGCAATTTCCTGCGCGCCGAGCGAGACCACCTTCTTGACTCCGGACCGCAAGGTGATCCAGAGGACATACTCCTCGCCGACCGGGGTGGCGATCAGCGCGACCTTGGCGATGTCGCCCAACGTGCTGTCAAGTCCGAGAAGCGAGGTCACGAACTTCATGATGTTCTTGATGTGCGGGCCGGGGACCGCCGCCTCGTGCAGCGGAACCGTGATTCCGACCGCATGTGTACAAAGGCCGGGTGGGGCGGTGGGGTCGAGCCTGCCGATCGCGTTGTCTCCCAGCTCGTCGAACCAGACATCGCCGTCCCGGCCGACCGCGATCGAGTGTGGCTGCGGCGAGTGTTGAGATGTCTCCCCCGGAAGCTGGTAGGCGTATAGGAGCCCCGATTGGGTCAGCCGGTAGATCTGGCTGTCGCCGTTGGTCAGCCAGAAGGCGTTGTCGCCGAAGGTGATCCCGGCTCCGTCCCAGCGGAAGCTCGAAGGCGCGAGGTAGTAGGTGATTGTCCCGGCACTGCTTACGCCGGTGGCGACGATCGGCCCGTCGATCGTCGTCCCCGAGTAATACGGGCAGCCGGCGACGAAGGCGCCTCCCGGGCCAGTGGTCATGTCTGTCGGCATGCAAGGCAGGGCATAGTGGGTGCTCTCGCCGGTCGTCGTCAGCCGCTGGATCCCCTGGCAGACTTGAACGATCGACGAGCAGTCGCCTCCCCAGAGCGCGCCGTCGCCGCCGAAGGCGATTCTGTTCAGCGGCGCGGTGTTGGTGGAGAAGGACGAGGTCGAGCCACCAGGCGAGACGCGGTAGGCGCCAGAGAAGCCATCGCCTGCGACCCACGCCGAGGAGTCCTCGGGATCGGTCGCGATCCCCCCGCCCGTAAGAGGACCGTCCTGCTGGCTCGTGTTGGGAATCGTCAACGTCGTGAAGGTCACCGGGCCGGGTCCATGGACGCGGCCGACCCCGCCGTCCGGATGTGCCGCTCCTCCGTGGGCGAATGGCTCGTTGAACCAGATCGAGCCGTCGGCGGCAGCAGCGACGCTCTGGATCAAGCCGTCGGAATCGCCGGCCAGGCGGTGGGAAAACTCGCCGTCCGGCTTCAGCTCGCCGAGCATCCCGCCGGTCTGAGGGAACCAGACGCCGTCGGAGCCGGCGGCCAACTGTCCGAAGAATGCCCACGCTTTCGCGTCGAGGGAGTGGGCGCCGACAAGCGTCTGACCGGCCGGGAGCGGGTACTCCGTGAAGCCGCTCGCCACCACCGGCAAGTCGGCCTGCGCCCGACCGACCGAAGGCGGACGTCCCGAAGCTGTAGGCGCGACGAGGCTCAGCCCCACAACCGTTGCGCTCGCCATCACCAGCCAACCCCGTCGCACCGCAGCCTCCGTTTCGAGCGCGCCCGATCCTACGCCTCCGAGCCTGTGCGTTCAACGGCCCTCGCCTTTCGGCGCCGAAGGTTGTAGAACTGTCGTGCGGCTCTGAGGGAGGCGCCGATGCGGCTTCGGTTGATACTGGCGGTCCCACTGGCGGCGGTGATCGCCGCAGTGGTGCTGAGTCCGCATCCGGCCACCAGCGCAAGCCACGCGTGCCGGTGGCGGGTCTTCCAGATCCCTGCCTACCGTGACGCCAGCCATCACCCCGGCATCTCGGGTCTCGCCGCGGTCTCCGCGGGACGTATCTGGGCCGCAGGGTGGTGGACGGATCCTCTGGATGGCCTCGAGCATCCGGTCACGTTCCGCTGGAACGGGAGGTCATGGCGGCTCGTTCCGAGTCCTGCGTTCGGCGCTATTAGTGCGTTCCAGCGCACTGCATGGCTCGTAGGCAGGCGTCGTGGACGCTCGTTTGCTGCTCGTTGGAACGGCCGACGGTGGACAGTGGTCCCGACTCCTGGCGGTCGGAGGTCGTCCCTGGAGAATTCGGCGATCGTCTCGGCCCGCGACGTGTGGGCGGTCGGGCTGAGTGCCACCGGCCCGCTCATGCTGCACTGGAACGGAAATCGCTGGAGTCGCGCGGCCGGGCCTGACTTCGGTGGCGCGGACGGCTTCTACCAGGCCGTCGCACGCATTCCAGGCACGTCGGGAGTCTGGGTGTTCGGTCAGGACGGGAACGGGGCAGAGCTGGCCGCGCGGTGGACCGGCTCGGCATGGCAGAACTACACGCTGCCGATCAGCGGCAGTGGGTGGGCTACGACGGACGCCTCGCTCAGCGCCGCGTCGGCGTCGAGTGCCTGGATTGGCATCAGCCTGCGGACGGACAACGGCAGTTACGAGCCATGGATGATCCACTGGGACGGCTCCAGCTGGTCGCAGATACCGGCGCCGAATCCCGGCGGCAAGGGCGAGATCTCCGGCGTCAATGCCGGCAGCCCCTCCGACGCCTGGGCCATCGGGAGCTACCTGGTCACGAAGACGAAGGCGCATCCGTTTCTCCTCCATTGGGACGGAACTCGCTGGTCGGTCGCGGCCCTCCCGCGTCACGCGGGCTTCTCGGGGAGCGTGGCGGCCGTCCCGGGGACACGCCAGGTGTGGGCGGCCGGCGGGACGCTCGACCAATACAGCTGCTGAAGCCAGAGGGTAGGCGTCTTTGGCACAGCTTTGGCACAGAGAGACCCGCAACAACGGGCAATGAACGACTCTCCCGAGCGTCTACATCTCCCATTGATGCCGGTTGGTGCCCTCGGGTCTAAATCGCACCCAGGAGGTCGCCGGTTCGAGTCCGGCTAGCTCCATCCTCGTCCGAAGGTGACACGCCTTGTCCGCGCGCCGGGTGTTTCCTACTCTGAGCAGCATGAAAGCGTTGTTGCTGGCCGTCGCGCTGGGACTCGCGTCGATGGCGCTGGCCACGATCGCCCCAGGCGCGAACGGCATCGAGAGCCCGGAATGCCCGAAGCACGAGCCGCCGGAAGCACGACACGAGGCTCTCCTGACCATCAGGGCCCTGCACATGTTGAACCAGCCGATCCGCACGCAATGTCGGGATCTCGCGAGGGGACCCATCTGGGATCTGGGCCGGCCAGGCCGACCTGGGGACGGAATCGCGATGGTCATCGACGCGCACGATGTGACCCCTGTTCCGGGCTACGGCGCGCACGGCCCGTTCTACCGCCTCTACACGATCAAGCCGGGTTATCTGGCGAAGATCAAGTGGAAGGGCGTGTGGCGGACGTATCGGTTCGTCACCCACCCGTTCGCCAAGCCACAGCGCCTTCCGAACGGAGCCGTCAACAACAAACCCGTGAACAAGAATTGGCTGGGCGAGGTTGTGTACTTCAGATGCTGCTGGCCCCGCTACACGCGTAACGACTATCTCTACGAACGGGCAGTGCTTGTGAAACCCAGGCACTCGACGTAGACGCGCAAGCTCACGTCGAGCGAGAGGCCCGGGAAGCCGGGCCTCTCGTTCTACGCTGCGAATGCCTACTCGATCCGAAAGTCGAAACGCTGGATGATTCCCGGATCGGCGGGGTCGGCCGGCAGGTCGGGGTCCGGATCGCGCGTCGCCACCCAGGCGTATCCGTGCTCCGGGTAGGCGACGACGTCCGGGAAGCCACCGGCGCTCATCCCGAGGATTCGAGCGGGCTCGTCGTGCGGGTTGCTGAAGGCGTGGAGACCGGCTCTCCCCTCGGGACAGAAGACGAAATCGCCGGGAGCGAGCTCCTCTTCACCGTCGGGGGTTCGGAACAGCGGGCGGCCGCTGATGACGAAGAACATCTCCTCGCCGCCGTAGTGCATGTGCCATCGCATGCCGGCCGCACCCGGGCGCATGTCCCAGAGGCTCGCGCCCATCCGGGCGTTGTCCGGGCGCCAGAAGGTGCGGTGCCTCAACCCGGTCTCGGGGCCGTGCTCCTCCGAGTCCCAGGGGGAGTCGGCGAACAGGTTCTGGCGGTTCATAGTCGTACCTCCGTTGCGTTTAGCGGTTTGTGGCAGAGCAATCCGCCCGCCGCCGGCGGCCGGAGCCCTCGCTCGAAGTCAGAACCGCTAGTTCGCTGCCGGAGTCACGAAGGCGATCCTATCCGGAGTGATGCAGCGCGGCCGTCGGCGGACGGCCACTACGATGCCTCTCAGCCCTGCCGTCCCACGAGGAGGAGTGCGTTGACGATCACCGACCGGCCCGAAGACAGTCTCGTCGTCCATGGGCTGCGCGTCGGTGGACGCGTGCTCCGCAACCCGACGACGTCGCAGCTCTACACGGCGGCTCTCGACCGGGGTGAGGGAGTCATCGCCGAGGACGGGCCGCTCGTCGTCGACACCGGCCGCTTCACCGGTCGCTCGCCGAAGGACAAGTTCATCGTGCGCGAGCCGGAGTCCGAGGATCGGATCTGGTGGAGCGACGTCAACGCCGAGATCTCCGAGGAGCACTTCGACGGGCTGCGCGGGAAGGTCACCGCCCACCTCGAGAAGCAGGATGTCTACGTCATCGACGCGTACTGCGGTGCCGACCCGAAGCACCGGCTCTCGGTGCGCATCGTCACAGCTCACCCGTACCACGCCCTCTTCGCGAAGACGATGTTCGAGCCGGCCGACGCGGAGGACTTCGAGCCCGACGTGCTCGTTCTCCACGAGCCGGAGGTCGAGGCCGACCCCGAGCGCGACGGCACGCGCTCCGAGGTCTTCGTCTGCCTCCACCCGTCGCGTGGCGAGATCCTGATCGGCGGCACCTTCTACGGCGGCGAGATCAAGAAGTCCGTCTTCACGTTGATGAACGACCGGCTGCCGCTCGACGGCGTGATGCCGATGCACTGCTCGGCGAACGTATCGCGGGACGAGAAGGACGTCGCGATCTTCTTCGGGCTCTCCGGCACCGGGAAGACAACGCTCTCGGCCGCCCCCGAGCGGCTCCTGATCGGCGACGACGAGCACGGCTGGGGCGACGAAGGCGTCTTCAACTTCGAGGGCGGCTGCTACGCGAAGACGATCCGCCTCTCGGAGGAAGCCGAGCCCGAGATCTGGAGCGCCGTGCACAGCTTCGGCACGGTGCTCGAGAACGTCACCGTCGACGAGCGCGGCGTGCTCGATCTCAACGACGCGTCGAAGACGGAGAACACGCGCGCGGCCTACAAGCTCGAGCGGATCGCGAACGCGCTGCCGTCGAGGCGCGCGGGCCATCCGCAATCGGTGATCTTGCTCGCGGCGGACGCCTTCGGGATCCTGCCCCCGATCGCGCGGCTCAGCCGCGATCAGGCGCTCTTCTTCTTCCTCGCCGGCTACACCTCGAAGCTGGCCGGCACCGAGCTCGGCGTAACCGAGCCGCAGCCGACGTTCTCGACCTGCTTCGGCGCGCCGTTCCTGCCGCAGCCGCCGACCGTCTACGCGAAGTTGCTCGGCGAGAAGCTCGAGCGGCACGACGCGACGATGTGGCTGATCAACACCGGCTGGACGGGCGGGCCCTTCGGCGAGGGCCACCGGATGCCGATCCAGGCGACCCGTGCGCTGCTCGACGCGGTGCTCTCGGGCGAGCTGGCGGGCGTCGAGTTCCGCAAGGACCCGGTCTTCGGCTTCCAGGTTCCGGTGACAGCGCCGGACGTCGACGAGTCGCTCCTCGATCCGCGCTCCACATGGGCCGATCCGGAGGCGTACGACCGCAAGGCGCGCGAGCTCGCGCAGATGTTCGTGGACAACTTCGCGCAGAAGCACGCGAACGCGCCGCCGGAGGTCGCGGCGGCCGCACCGAAGCCGTAGTGGCGTAGCCCGTCCGGGGTCGTCATAATCGTGGTGTGAGCCTCAAGCGAAAGCTCGTCGCGGGCTTGGCGACGCTGATCATCGCAGGAGGGGCCACGGGCGCGGCAATCGCCGCGAGCGGCCACGGCCGAAGCCTGCCGCCGGCGCCTCGCCAGCTTCGGGTCTCGACAATCGGGGAGGCGAGCTTCGTGAAGGCGACGGCGCAGTATCTCGGTACCGATGCTGCGACGCTCCGGCAGCAGGTGAAGGGCGGACGGACGCTGGCCGAGATCGCGGACGCGACCTCCGGCCGGTCGGCGAAGCAGCTCTCGGCGCTGCTCCTGACGGCGGCGACCATGAAGCTCCAGCTCATCGCCGACCGGGCGCTGACGACAGCGCAGCAGGTATCGCTGCGCAGACGGCTTCGTCCTCAGATCGTCGGCTTCCTCAATGACACATGTCCGCTCGCCCTCGGTGGCATGGCCAAGCATCTGGGCGGTTGCGCGGGCATGGGCATGCACGGCTGAGCTTCGCGAGCACCGTCACCGCTGGCGCGTTCGGGCGTGGGACTCACGCGCCCGCAACTTCCACTTGCGCACCTCCTGTTTCCGGAGCAGCGCGTCGTGCCGCATCGCGATCGCGAGGAGCTCGCGCTGGAGCTTCCGCCAGCTGTGCAGGCGGTCGCGCGGCAGCTCTCCCGACTCGACTGCCGCGAGCACGGCGCAACCCGGCTCGTGCTCGTGCGTGCAGTCGCCGAAGCGACAGTCCGCGGCGAGCTCCTCCACGTCTGCGAACGCCGCGTCGAGGCTTGCGGCGCCGACGTCCCAGAGCTGAAGCTCGCGGAGCCCTGGCGTGTCGATCACGAGCCCCCCGCCGGGCAGCGTCAGGAGCTGCCGGTGCGTCGTCGTGTGGCGGCCTTCGTCGTCGTCCTCGCGGGTCTCGCGGGTCGCCATCAGGTCCTCCCCGAGCCACCGGTTGACGAGCGTCGACTTGCCGACGCCGGACGAGCCGAGGAGGACGGCTGTTGTTCCGGTCGGGACGCGGGTGCGCAGCTCGTCGCAGCCGTCGCCGGTCAACGCCGAGACGACGTGTACCGGCACGCCGATCGCCACCGACTCCACCTCGGCGACGAGCGGCCACGGATCGTCGAGCCGGTCCGCCTTCGTCAGGACGATCTCGGGGTTCGCGCCGCTCTCCCAGATCGTCACGAGGTAGCGCTCGATTCGGCGCGGCTCGAGGTCCGGGCCGAGCGACGAGACGACGAACGCGACGTCGACGTTGGCGGCGAGCGTCTGGGCGGTGGTGGTGAGACCGGCCGCGTTGCGGACGATCGCGCTGCGGCGCGGCAGCACGGTGCGGATGAGGCCGTCACCGAGGCCCACCCAGTCCCCGACCCCGACGTCGAGGCCGTCATGCAGAGCTCGCCCGGGCAGGCGGGAGCGGACGGCGCCGTCTGCCGTCCAGACGTCGAACGCGCCGCGATGGGCGGCGGCGACGCGGCCCGGCACGTGTCCGGGCTCCAGGTTTTCGGCGAGCTCGTCGTTCCAACCGAGCTCGCGTAGGTCGAAAGCAGGCAACGCAAAGCTCCTTCGAATGAGATTGGGACGCCGTACGCGTCCCCGAGAAGGAGCGTTCCGGCGCTAGGTCAGGGAGACCGAGGAGGTAAAGGGCACACTCATTTGTTCGAGCCTCCTCTCGCCGGGAACGGAACGAACGCAGCGTAGGCCGATCGTCGGCCGGCGTCAAGCTCGCTGCCACCATGCGCGAAGCGCCGTTCGCGCGGGTTCCGGGTAGCGAAATGCGCGGCAGAGTGGTAGGAATCCCGCGGAATGCGCAGCGAGGACGTCCAGCCGCTCAAATTCCCGACGAGCGGTTCGGAGCGGGGCCCGGTCGCTCCTGCGCGCAGGATCGACGAGCTCGACCGCGGCATCATCGAGGCGCTGCAGGCGAACGGGCGCGAGTCGTTTCGCGCGATCGCCGCGCGGGTGGGCGTGTCGGAGGCGACCGTCCGGGCCCGCTACGCACGGCTGACGGCCGAGGGGATCCTCCAGGTCGTCGCCGTCACGAACCCGCTCGGGCTCGGCTTCGAGCAGGCGCTCGTCGGCGTGAAGACGTCCGGCTCGCCGGAGAAGGCGGCCGACGTCATCGCGCGCTGGCCCGAGGCCGACTACGTGATCGCGACGGCAGGGCAGTTCGACCTGGTCGTCGAACTGGTCGCCACCGACCGGCGACATCTGCTCGACCTGACGAGCCGGCTCCGCGCGCTACCGGACGTCGTGTCTACGGAGACCTTCGTATACCTGGAGATGTGGAAGCAGCTCTACGACTGGGGGAGTGGAATGCCAAAGGAGGAAACAACGAGATGAGCATCACGCAGAGCGCGACGTCCGCCGACGAGCTTCGCCGGATGGCGAACGAGCACCTCTGGCTCCACTTCACGAACATGGCGGCCCAGAAGCCGCCGATCATCGTGCGCGGCGACGGCTGCTACCTTGAAGACGTCGACGGCAAGCGCTACCTCGACGCGCTCGCGGGGCTCTTCTCAGTCAACATCGGCTACGGCTTCGGCGAGGAGATCGGCCAGGCCGCGCTCGACCAGATGCGCGAGCTGCCGTTCTACACGAACTGGACGTACGCGCACCCCCGCGCAATCGAGCTCGCCACCGAGGTCGCGTCGCTCGCGCCCGGGGATCTCAACCGTGTGTTCTTCTGCTCGGGCGGTTCCGAAGCGGTCGAGTCGGCGTGGAAGCTTGCGCGCCAGTACTTCCAGGTGCGGGACGGCGTCTCCGAAGCCGAAGGCGTCGAGCCCGGACACAGAATCCCGGGGCAGGACGGCTCGCGCGGATCGCACAAGTACAAGGCGATCGCGCGCAACGTCGCCTACCACGGCACGACCTTCGGCGCCCTCTCGATCAACGGCGTCAAGGAGCTCCGCACGCCGTTCGAACCGCTCGTCCCCGAGGTCCGCCACGTGAGCAACACCAACCGCTACCACCGCCCGCCTGAGGAGACGGAGGAGGAGTTCACGGCCTTCCTGCTCGACGAGCTCGAGCGGACGATCCAGGAGATGGATCCGGCAACGGTCTGCCTGATCCACATGGAACCGATCCAGAACGCCGGCGGCTCGTTCATCGCGCCGGCCGGCTACTGGCGCGGCGTTCGCGAGCTCTGCGACAAGCACGACATCCTCCTCTCGGCCGACGAGGTCATCACCGGTTTCGGGCGGGTCGGTCACTGGTTCGCGTCTGAGCGCTACGACATCCGGCCGGACATCGTCACGTGCGCGAAAGGGCTTTCCTCGTCGTACGCGGCGATCGGCGCGGTCGTCGCCACCGACCGCGTGATGGAGCCGTTCCTCTCGGCGTCCTCGATGTACACCCACGGGATCACGTTCGGCGGCCACCCCGTGATGAGCGCGATCGCGCTGAAAAACATCGAGATCATGAAGCGGGAACGGATCATGGAGCACGTCCTCGCGAACGAGGCAGCTTTCCGCTCGACGCTCGAGCAGCTGCTCGACCTGCCGATCGTCGGCGACGTGCGTGGAACCGGCTACTTCTACGCGCTCGAGCTCGTGAAGAACAAGGAGACGCGCGAGACATTCTCGGACGAGGAGTGCAACACGCTGCTACGCGGATTCCTCTCGCCGAGGCTGTTCGAGCGTGGGCTCATCTGCCGCGCGGACGACCGCGGCGACCCGGTGGTGCAGATTTCACCCCCGCTGGTCGCAACTCAGGCAGAGTTCGACGAGATGACGGGGATTCTGGGCGAAACGCTCGCCGAGGCGTGGGAGCAGATCAAGTGACCGTCGAGGCGGCGCCCCCACCCGAGGCTCCGACGGCGACCGAGTACGACGTCCGGCTGATCGGGCTGACGAAGCGATTCGACGACGTCGTGGCTGTCGATGCCGTCTCTCTCGACATCGACCGCGGCAAGTTCTTCGCCCTGCTCGGGCCGTCGGGCTGTGGCAAGACGACGACGCTTCGGATGATCGGCGGCTTCGAGGAGCCGACCGAGGGACGGATCGAGCTCGGCGGAGTCGACGTCGCGCCGCTGCCTCCGTACAAGCGCGACGTGAACACGGTCTTCCAGTCGTACGCGCTGTTCCCGCACCTCTCGATCTTCGAGAACGTCGCCTTCGGGCTGCGGCGGCGTGGCGTCAAGGGCGGTGAGCTTCGGCAACGGGTCGGTGAATCGCTCGAGCTCGTCGGGCTTGCCGGGCTCGAGCGGCGCAAGCCCCGGCAGCTCTCCGGCGGTCAGCAGCAGCGGATCGCGCTCGCGCGTGCGCTCGTAAACCGGCCGCGCGTGCTGCTCCTCGACGAGCCCCTCGGTGCGCTCGACCTCAAGCTGCGCAAGGAGATGCAGCTCGAGCTGAAGCGGATCCAGCACGAGGTCGAAATCACGTTCGTCCACGTCACGCACGACCAGGAAGAGGCCATGACCATGGCCGACCAGATCGTGATCATGAACGGTGGGCACATCGAGCAGCTAGGGACTCCGACCGAGCTCTACGAGCAGCCCAAGACGGCGTTCGTGGCCGGCTTTCTCGGCGTCTCGAACCTGCTTGCCGCGACGGTCGCCGGCGACGGCACCGTCAAGTTGACCGACGGCACCGTGGTCCAGGTGCCGCGCGACGCGCTCGGAGGACGGACCGGCACCGTGCAAATCGGAGTCCGTCCCGAGAAGCTCCGCATCGGGGGAGGCGAGGCGAATTCGCTCGCGGGCAGTGTGTCCGAGAGCGCGTACATCGGGGTCTCGACGCAATACATCGTGGACACGCCGGCCGGTCCGGTGACCGTCTACGTCCAGAACGACCGGACTGGAAGCCAGGTCGCGACAGGGGAGAGGCTCTCGCTCAGCTGGAGCCCAGACAGCACGTTCGTCGTCGACGCCGAGGAGGGCGCCCAATGACCGATCGCATCTCACGGAGAGTCTTCCTGCGCCGCGCAGCGGCGAGCGGCTCGATCCTCACCGTCCCCGGACTGCTCGCAGCGTGCGGAGGAGGCGGGAGCAGCCCCTCCGCTGGCGGCACGACCGAGGCTCACAAGCTCGCAAAGGTGCTCCACTTCTCCAACTGGACGCTGTACATCGACGTCAAGAACGGCAAGCATCCCTCGCTCGAGCAGTTCCAGAAGAAGTACGGCGTCCACGTCGACTACCGCGAGGACATCAACGACAACCCCTCGTTCTTCTCGAAGATCGAGCCGGACCTCTCGCGTGGCCAGTCGACCGGGCGCGACATCATCGTGATGACGGACAACTCGCGCTATCCGAGCCTGCTGGTCAAGAAGGGCTGGGTCGAGAAGCTCGACAAGAGCGCGATCCCGAACATCAAGAACCTCGTCCCGCAGCAGCGGCACCCGAACTGGGACCCGAACCGAGACTACAGCCTGCCCTGGCAATCCGGTTTCACCGGAATCGGCTGGAACGAGAAGCTGACTGAGCCCGTGACCTCGATGGGCGAACTGCTCGGGAACAAGAAGCTGAAGGGGAAGGTCGGCCTTCTGACCGAGTTCGCCGACACGCTCGCGCTCGTAATGGCCTACAACGGCGACGATCCGAGCAAGATCACCGACCAGACGTTCAACAAGGCGATCAACACGATCCAGCGGGCGGTGCACGCCGGCCAGATCCGACAGTTCTACGGCAACGACTATGCGAGCGCCCTATCCAGCGGCGACCTCATCGCGACCATGGCCTGGTCAGGCGACATCGTCCAGCTCCAGGCCGACAACTCGCATCTGAAGTGGCAGTTGCCGAAGGACGGTGGCGACATCTGGACGGACAACATGCTGATCCCGAAGGGCGGCAACGTCTACACGGCCAGTGTGTACATGAACTTCGTCTACGAGCCGAAGATCGCGGCCGAGATCGAGGACTACGTCAACTATGTCTGTCCGGTCCTCGGGGCCAAGGAGGCGCTCATCAAGGAGGACCCGGCGATCGCGAACAATCCGCTGATCTTTCCGACGAAGCAGATGCTGGACAACGTCCACGTCATCGACCCGAACGCCCTCAACAACGAGAAATACCAGACAACCTGGCAGAACCTGATCTCGGCGTGACAACCGACGGATGGGCTTGAGCTTCCTCCACCGACGCCAGGGGGCCACTCCCTACCTGCTGCTCGCGCCGGGGATGCTCTTCCTGGGGATCTTCTTCCTGGTCCCGCTCGGCTTCCTCGCGTATCAGTCGCTCGAGTCGGGGAGCATCGACTTCGGCTATGCCTTCACGTGGGCGTGGCACAACTACTCGAGCGCGATCTCGGGCTACGGCAAGCAGTTCAAGCGGTCATTCGCGTACGCCGGCATCGCGACCGTGATCGCGCTCCTCGTGAGCTACCCCGTCGCCTATTGGATCGCCTTTCGCGGCGGGCGTTGGAAGAACCTGCTCCTGCTCTGCATCGTCGCGCCGTTCTTCGTCACGTACCTGATCCGGACGCTCGCGTGGCAGACGATCCTCTCCGACAACGGGCTGGTCGTGCGGACTCTCACCGACATCCACATCCTGTCGCCGGGTGGCCGGTTGCTCGCCACCGGCACTGCGGTCGTCGCCGGCATCACGTACAACTTCCTGCCCTTCATGGCGCTGCCGCTCTACGTCTCACTGGAGCAGATCGATCAGACGCTGATCGAGGCGGCGGAGGATCTGTATGCGAGCAAGTGGAGGGCGTTCTTCCGGGTCACCTTCCCACTCTCGCTCCCGGGCGTGGTTGCGGGGACGCTGCTGACGTTCATTCCCGCTGCCGGTGACTTCATCAACGCTCAACTGCTGGGCTCGACGACGAACCACATGATCGGCAACGTGATCAACTCGAAGTACAACGACCTGATCGACTACCCCGCGGCCGCGGCGATGTCGTTCATCCTGATGGCGATCATTCTCGCGCTCGTCCTGATCTACGCCCGTGCGGTTGGCTCGGAGAAGTTGACAGGATGAGCACAGCCGAGGTCACGGTCCCGAGGGGACGCTCGGGCGCAGGCGGCGTTGCGAAGGTCTGGGCGTCGGTCCGGCGGCACGTCCTGACCGTCTACTCGCTCCTCTTCTTCCTCTACCTGATGCTGCCGATCGCGATCGTGATCGCATTCTCGTTCAACCACCCGAAGGGGCGCTTCAACTACACGTGGCGAGGCTTTACCTGGGACAACTGGCTTCACTGGAACGCGGTCCCGGGCATCCAGAGCGCGATCACCTTGTCGCTCGAGATCGCCTTGTTTGCGAGCATCGTCGCGACCGCTCTCGGCACCCTGATCGCGCTTGCGCTCGTGCGCTACGGCTTCCGGGGCCGCGGGGTGACGAACCTGATCATCTTCCTGCCGCTCTCGACGCCGGAGATCGTGCTCGGCGCGTCGCTCGCCACGCTCTTCTTGCACTCCACGAGCTACGGACTGAGCATCCCGTTCGGCTTCTGGACGATCCTGATCGCGCACATCATGTTTTGCGTCAGCTTCGCTGTGGTCACGGTCAAGGCGCGCCTGATCGGCTTCGACCGGCATCTCGAGGAGGCCGCGATGGACCTCGGGGCGAACGAATGGGTGACGTTCAGGAAGGTGACGCTGCCGCTGATCGCGCCGGCCATCCTGGCGGCGTTGCTCCTCTGTTTCGCGATCTCTGTCGACGACTTCGTCGTGACGTACTTCAATGCCGGAAACCGGGTCACTTTCCCGATCTTCGTCTGGGGTGCGGCCCGTGTGGCGACGCCACCGCAGATCAACGTGATCGGAACGGCGATCTTCGGCGTCGCTGTGACCTGCATGCTCGGCAACGTCTTCCTGCAGAACCGGCGCGCCAAAGAGGCTTGACCTCCACCGTGGAGCCGCGGCTGCCTTCGTGGTGGCTGGAGGATGCGCTGTCGCGCGAAGACAATCCCGGGCCTGCGCCTGCGTTGGCCGGGGATGCGACCGCCGACGTCGCGATCGTCGGGGGCGGCTACACCGGGCTCTGGACGGCCCTTGCGCTGCGGGAGCGCTCGCCGGAGCTGCGCGTGACGCTGCTCGAGGCGGAGATCTGCGGGCACGGGCCGAGCGGTCGCAACGGCGGCTTCGTCCACGGCTACTGGGGTTCGCTGCCGGGGATCCTCTCCGTGCTCGGCGAAGAGCGTGCCCTCGAGCTCGCGCGCGCAGGCGAAAAGATCATTCCCGGGATCCGCGCCTGGGCGGACGAGCGCAAAGAGGACGTCTGGCTGGTCGAAGGCGGGATGCTCGAGGTGTCCGCAGCGCCGGCACAGGATGCTGCGGTGGAGAACGCAGCGTCTGCGGCGGCCGGCGTCGGACGCCCCGACCAGATCGTCCCGCTCACGGCGGAGGAGGTGGCGCAGCGCGTCTCCTCGCCGGTGTTCCGAAGCGGCGTTTTCTACCCCGAGTGCGCGACCGTCCATCCCGGGCTGCTCGTGCGCGCGCTGCGGCGGGCGGCGCTCGATGCCGGGGTCGTCTTGCACGAAGACACGCCGGTGACCGCCGTACGCGAGGGCGAGCTCGAGACGCCACGAGGGATCCTGCGCGCGCCGGACATCGTGCTCGCGACGAACGCGGCCCTGACCGGCTGGAAGCCGGCATCGCACAACCTCACGAACTTCGGCTCGTACGTCGTCCTCACCGAGCCGGCGCCGGAGGCGCTCGAGGAGATCGGCTGGACCGGGGGCGAGGCGATCGTCGACGGTCGGATGTTCCTCCACTACTTCCGCACGACGAACGACGGGCGTGTGCTGATGGGAAGTGGGAGCGGCCCGATCGGGTTCGGCGGGCGCATCGACGATCGCTTTTCGCGCGACGGGCCGACGGCTGCACGTGCGGAGGCAGGGCTTCGGCGGCTGCTGCCCGGGCTCGCCGGCGTTCGCGTCGAGCGTGCCTGGGGCGGGCCGATCGACGTGTCCGCGGATCACCTGCCGTTCTTCCGGACGAAGCCGGGCACGCGGATCCACTACGGCGCCGGCTACTCGGGGCACGGCGTCGGGCCGGCGTGGCTCGGCGGCCAGACCCTCGCATCGCTCGCTCTCGGCGCCGACGACGAGTGGACGCGGCTGTCGCTCGCGACCCGGTCCGTCCCGCGATTACCCGGAGAGCCGTTCCGCCGGATCGGAGGCGGCCTCGTCCGCTGGGCGATCATGAGCTGCGAGGCGGCCGAGGAGGAGGGTCGACGTCCGCCCACGGTGGCGCGGGCGGCGGCGACGTTGCCGCGCCTGCTCGGGATGGAGCTCGGCACTCGCTAAGCCGGCGCTGCCTCCGCCCTTCGAACCCGTCCAACCTAGTAACAGACTGTTGCTAGGTGATCGGCGAGGCGGCTCCGCTCCACGCGCGGGCGACCGATTCGGCGCGGTCCTTTCTCTTGTAACAGACTGTTACAAGGAATCGCGCGCAGTTACGCTCGGCGCGTGGCGATCACGATCTGCGACGTCGGGCCGCGGGACGGCCTTCAGAACGAGCCCGAGGTGCTCCCGGCGGAGCCGCGGGCGGAGCTCGTCGACCGCCTTGCCGCGGCAGGCGTGCCTCGCATCGAGGCCGTGAGCTTCGTGCGCGCCGACCGCTTGCCGCAGATGGCCGACGCGGAAGACGTCGTCGCGCGCGTGCAGCGACGCGACGGCGTCGAGCTCTCGGGCCTCGTCCTCAACGAGCGCGGCTGGGAGCGGTTCGCCGCTGCCGGGCTCGATCGAGTGAACGTGACCTTCGCGGCGACGGAGACCTTCAACCAGCGGAACGGGAACGCAACACTCGCCGAGGCCGTCGCACGAACGGACGCGATCCTCGCCGCGGCCGGAGAGACGCCCGCGACCGTGACGATCTCCTGCGCGTTCGGGTGCCCGTTCGAGGGCCGGGTCGACCCCGGTGTCGTCGCGGACCTCGCCGGACGCTTGTCGGGAGGCGCCGAGGTCGTCCTCGCAGACACCATCGGCGTCGCGACGCCGTCGGCCGTTCGCTCGCTCGTCGAGAAGTCAGGCGCCGACGGCTTCCACGGCCACAACACGCGCAACACCGGGTACGCGAGCTGCCTCGCCGCGCTCGAGGCGGGTGCCAGTGTCCTCGACGCGTCGGTTGGCGGCCTCGGCGGCTGTCCGTTCTCGCCGCGCGCGACCGGCAACGTCGCGACCGAGGATCTCGTCTACCTGCTCGACGGCGAGGGGGTCGAGACCGGGATCGACCTCGACGCGCTGGTCGCCGTGTCGCAGTGGCTCGAGGGAGTGCTCGGCCGCACGCTCGAGGGCTACGTCTACCGCGCCGGGAGCTGGCCACCGTCGTGAAACGAGCTCCCTGGGAGGTGAGCGCGGTGCTCGCACTCCTGGTGCTCGACGGCGCCGCCGTCATCGCGACGTATTCGCGATTTCCGTGGGACGAGCTCTACCACGTGCACCACAGCGGGATCGCTGCGGGCTTCGGCCGGGAGCTCGTCGCGCTCAACTTTCCCTTCGCGCTGGTCGGGATCGCCCTCGTCGGG
>DATFHC010000052.1:0-24543 GCA_035248765.1 Gaiellaceae bacterium | reverse complement strand
CCGTCGTCCGTCTACTCCGACGACGCGCCGCGTATCGATCCGGAGCTGTTCGAGCTCGGTGTGCCGACGCTCGGGATCTGTTACGGCGCCCAGCTCATGGCGCTCGAGCTCGGCGGCCGCGTCGACCGCACCGGCGTCTCCGAGTTCGGGCGGACATCGATGGAGGTGGCGGAGTCGCAGCTGCTGGCCGACACGCCTCCAGAGCAGACCGTCTGGATGTCGCACCGCGACACCGTCGTCGCGGCGCCCGAGGGAACGCGCGTGGTGGCGAGCTCGCCGGCCACTCCGGTCGCCGCGTTCGAAGCTCCCGAGCGCGGGTTGTACGGCGTGCAGTTCCATCCCGAGGTCGTCCACACGCCGCACGGGATGGACGTGCTCAAGAACTTCCTCTACCGGGCCGCCGACGCGCCCCCTACCTGGACGCCGGCGGCCGTGATCGAGGAGCAGGTCGCGCGCATCCGAGCTCAGGTGGGCCACGACCGCGTGCTCTGCGCTCTGTCTGGCGGCGTCGACTCGGCCGTCGCAGCGCTGCTCGTGCACAAGGCCGTCGGCGAGCAGCTCACGTGCGTCTTCGTCGACCACGGCCTGCTGCGCCAGGACGAGGCAGAGCAGGTCGTCGAGACGTTCGGCGAGCACTTCCACGTCCCGCTCGCCCACGTGCAGGCACAGGAGCGATTCTTCGAGCTGCTCGACGGCGTCGAGGAGCCGGAGGAGAAGCGCAAGATCATCGGCCGCGAGTTCATCCGCGTCTTCGAGGAAGAGGCGCGCAAGCTCGGGGACGTCCGCTGGCTCGTGCAGGGGACGCTCTACTCCGACGTGATCGAGTCGGGCGGCACCGAGGGCGTCGCCGCGACGATCAAGTCGCATCACAACGTCGGCGGCCTTCCTCCCGACATGAAGATGAAGCTCGTCGAGCCGCTGCGGCTCCTGTTCAAGGACGAGGTGCGCCGCGTGGGGGAGGAGCTCGGGATGCCCGAGCGGATGGTCTGGCGCCAGCCGTTCCCCGGGCCGGGGCTCGCGATCCGGATCATCGGAGCGGTCACCGCCGAGCGGCTCGAGATCCTGCGGCAGGCCGACGCTGTCCTGCAGGAGGAGGTGCGGCGCGCGGGCCTGTACGGCGAGCTATGGCAGTCGTTTGCGGTTCTGCCGGCAGTTCGTTCGGTCGGCGTGCAGGGCGACGAGCGCACGTACGGCTATCCGATCGTGATCCGTGCGGTGACGAGCGACGACGCGATGACGGCCGACTGGGCGCGACTCCCCTACGACCTCGTGGAGATGATCTCGGCGCGAATCGTGAACGAGATCCCGGGCGTGAACCGCGTGGTGCTGGATGTGACGTCGAAGCCGCCCGCGACGATCGAATGGGAGTAGCCGCGCGTCGGGCCTTTGTCGCCAGGCTCACATCGGATTAGGCTCTAATCAATGGCGGTTTGCGCCTCCTGTGGACGCGAGAATCGCGAGGGTCGGAAGTTCTGCGTCGGCTGTGGCCGATCCCTCGTGGTTGAGCTCACGTGCCCGTCGTGCGGCACGCCGTACGAACCGGACGAGAGCTTCTGCGGCGAATGCGGCACCGCGCTCACCGCGGCGGCACCCGCGACTGTTCCCATAGAGACGACGGTCGCGGAGCGCAGGCTCGTGTCCGTGCTCTTTGCCGACTTGGTCGGCTTCACGAGTCTCTCCGAGTCTCGCGACCCGGAGGAGGTGCGGGAGCTTCTCTCGCGCTACTTCGACACCTGCCGGCGGCTCGTAGGTCTCTACGGCGGAGTGGTGGAGAAGTTCATCGGCGATGCCGTGATGGCGGTGTGGGGGACTCCCGTGGCGACGGAAGACGACGCCGAGCGTGCGGTTCGCACGGCGCTCGACCTCGTCGCCGCGGTGCAGGCGCTGGGCCAGGAGGCGGGCATCGACGGTTTGCGGGCTCGCGCAGGCGTCCTCACCGGCGAGGCCGCGGTCAACCCGGCAGCCGTCGGCGAGGGCTTGGTCGCCGGTGACATCGTCAACACCGCTTCACGGGTGCAGTCCGTGGCCGAGCCGGGATCGGTCTTCGTCGGTGAGGCGACGCGTCGCACGACGGAAGGAACGGTCGTCTACGAGTCGGCTGGAAGCTTCGAGCTGAAGGGCAAGGAGGGCGAGACGCCGTTGTGGCGAGCGCTGCGCGTCGTCTCGGGCCGGGCGGGCTCTCTCAAGTCGGAGGGCCTCGAGGCGCCGTTCGTGGGCCGCGACCGCGAGCTACGCCAGATCAAGGATCTGTTCCACGTCTGCGCCGAGGAGCAGCGGGCGCAGCTCGTGTCGGTAACCGGTATCGCCGGCATCGGCAAGTCCCGGCTGGCCTGGGAGTTCTACAAGTATTTCGACGGGATCGTCCAGACCATCTACTGGCACCGCGGCCGCTGCCTCGCCTACGGCGAGGGTGTCACCTACTGGGCGCTGGCGGACATGGTGCGGTGGCGCTGCGGGATCGCCGAGGAGGAGGAGCCGAAGGAGGCGCTGCAAAAGCTGCAGGCTGCGCTTGAGGAGCACCTGCTAGATCCGGAGGAGCGGCGCTTCGTCGAGCCGAGGCTTGCGCAGCTGCTCGCCCTCGGCGAGGGCGCTTCGCACGATCGCCAGGACCTGTTCGCAGCCTGGCGGCTGTTCTTCGAGCGGCTGGCGGACACGTATCCGACGATCCTCGCCTTCGAGGACATGCAGTGGGCGGATGCCTCGCTGCTCGACTTCGTCGAGTACCTGCTCGAGTGGTCGCGCGACAAGCCGCTGTACGTGGTCACCATGGCGCGACCCGAGCTGCTCGAGAAGCGGCCGACCTGGGGCGCCGGGCATCGCAATTTCACGTCGCTCTACCTCGAGCCGCTTTCGGAGCAGGCAATGGAGGAGCTGCTGGTCGGGTTGGTGCCGGGGCTGCCGCCTCAGCTGCGCAAGCAGATTCTCGAGCGTGCCGAGGGCGTCCCCCTGTACGCGGTCGAGACGGTGCGGATGCTGCTCGATCGCGGATTGCTGGTCCAGGAAGGCTCGAGCTACCAGCGCGTGGGCGAGATCGACACGCTTGAAGTGCCGGAGACCCTGCACGCGCTCATCGCCGCCCGCCTCGACGGACTAGCGCCGGAAGAGCGGCGGCTGCTCGGCGACGCGGCCGTCCTCGGCAAGACGTTCGCGCCGCACGCCCTTGCTGCCTTGAGCGGCCTCGAGAGCGAGATGCTAGAGGGGCTTCTCACCCGCCTGGTGCGACGAGAAGTGTTGGGGCTCCAGTCCGATCCGCGCTCGCCGGAGCAGGGCCAGTACACGTTCCTCCAGGATCTCCTTCGCCACGTCGCGTATGAGACGTTGCCGAAGCGAGAGCGGCGCGACAAGCATCTCGCCGCCGCCGAGCATCTATCGGCCAGTCTCGGCGAGGACGAGGTCGCCGAAGTAATCGCCTCGCATCTGGTCGACGCCTACCGTCTCGACCCCGATGCGCCTGGCGCGGCGCCTCTGAGAGAACGCGCCCGCGAGGGACTGCTCAGGGCCGGCGAGCGGGCGGAGTCGCTCGGAGCAGCCACCGAGGCCCGGCGCTACTTCGAGCAGGCCGCCGAGCTGAGCAGGGAGCCTGCTGACCAGGCGAACGCGCTCTACCGTGCCGCCCGAGTCACGTTGCTGACCGGAGCCCACCAGGATGCCTGCCGGCTGTACGAGGAAGCCATCCTCCGCTACGAGCAGACCGGTGACACGCACGGAGCCGCTCGTGCTTCGGCCTACCTCTCTCATGTCGAGCGCCTGATGGGCCGGATCGAGCAGGCGATCGAGCGGATCGAGCGCGCGTACGCCACTGTCGCGGACGACGAGCCCGATGCCGATGTCGCGTTGCTGCTCTCGCGTCTTGGACAACAACACGTAGGCGTGGGCAACCTCGACGAGGGAAGCGAGTGGACCGAGCGAGCCCTGGACCTCGGTGAGGCGCTCGAACTACGCGAGACGCTGAGCCGGAGCTGGATGACCAAGGCGATGATCCTGCAGCCGCGGAGGCCGCGGGAGGCGCGCGCGCTGTACGCCCTCACGCTCGAGACGGCGCTCGCGAATGAGGATTTCGCGTCGGCAAGTGTCGCGGCGGGCAACCTCTCGAATCTCGCGTTCGATGGCGATCGATACGCCGAGTCGCTCGTCCACCTGGAGCAATCGGCCGAGCTCGCCCGTCGCGTCGGGGACAGGGTGAACGAATGGTTCGCGATCAGCGAGTCGACGTACGCGCTCACCATGCTCGGCCGCTGGGACGAAGCGCTCGTCCGGCTCGCCGAGATCCCGGACGAGCACCTTGGAACGGAAGCCCAGATCCTCAGCCCGCTGTCGGGCCCGCTCGAGATCTTCATTCACCGCGGGCAGCTCGACGAGGCGAGGGTCCTGCTGTCGCGTTTCGCCGACTTCGGGGGCTCGAGCGACGTCCAGGCTCGCGGTTGCTACGAAACGGGACTTGCAGCAGTGCGACTGGCCGAGGGAAACCCGCGCGAAGGACTTTCCGCAGCAATGGCGGCCTTCGAGACGCGGGAGTCGCAGGGCATCGGCAGCCAGAACGCGAAGCTCGGCTTCCTGCACGCGGTCGAAGCCGCGCTCGCTCTCGACGACCGCGCCAAGGTGGGCGCGATGCTGTCGATCGTCGAGGAACTGCCCGTCGGCCTGCGACCGCCTCTCGTCGACGCGTTCGCGCAGCGCTTCCGCGCCGCCCTCGCCGGTGACGATCCGGGGGCAGACCGCCTCTTCACGTCTGCGGCGGCCAAACTGCGGCAGCTCGAGCTTCCGTTCCACCTCGCCGTCGTCCAGCTCGAGCACGGGGAATGGCTAATCGCTCGCGGACGCCCGGACGACGGGCAGCCTCTGCTGGCGGAAGCACGCGAGACGTTCGAACGGTTGCAGGCGAAGCCGTGGCTCGAGCGAATCGACGCCGTCTCTCCCGGCACCCCGGCCGAAGTCCTTGCCTGACGCCTTCGTGGGCGCCTTCCACGACCTGCTGAAGAAGCGCCGCGCCGTCCGCAGCTACACCGGAGAGCCCGTTCCGCGCGAGACGCTCGAGCGGATCGCCCACGCCGCGCGCCGTGGGCCGAACGCCGGCTATAGCCAAGGGCTGCGGCTGCTCGTCGTGGACGATCCGGCCGTCATCGAGGAGCTCGCTTCGATGCAGGAGGACGGGCGCTCGCACGCGTGGTTCGCCAGGGCCGCGGCGCACATCTTCGTCCTGACCCGCGAGCAGGACTACCACGATCGCTACAACCAGCCTGACAAGCTCGCGGTGACGGGCGGTGTTGAGGTCATCTGGCCGGTTCCGTTCTGGCACGTCGATGCGGGTGCCGCGCTCATGCTCGCGTGGCTGGCAGCGCTCGAGGAGGGGCTCGCCGCGGCCGTCTACGGCGTCACGGTGGAAGACGACGCTCGCGTGCGCGAGCTGCTCGCCATCCCCGACGACCTGACCATCGTCGTAGGCGTCACGGTCGGCCACCCGGCCGAGGATCCCGACTGGGATCGCGCGACGAGTGTCTTCTCCCAGCGTCGCCGCGCGCACGACGAGGTCGTGCAGTGGAACCGCTGGAGCTCGTAGAGCATGGCGAAACAGACGGTTTGCGACCCGGAGGGCCGAACGTGGACGATCCGGGAAGTCTGGGCGCCGCCGATCCGGGGGCTGCCGCCGAACGCCTGGGCAGACGATTCGCTTTGCGGGTCCTGGTCTATGGTCGTGGAGTTGCCGCTCGCGCTGATCGGCCTTCTGATCTCGCTTCTCATGTGGTTGCTCGAGTTTCCGCTCGCGCTCCTGCGCCTCTCGTTCTCCCCGCCGCTGATCGAGGCCGAGCGCGAGGGTGAGCCGCATGTGAAGATGACGTGGAAGGCGCGCAGCCGGCAGAACGGCCCCGAGGTGATCGAGCGGATCGCCCAGGCGATCCGGGATGACCGCTTGCGCGGCACGGACGTGGAGGGTGCGAGCTTCGTCCGCTTCGATTGACCTCGTGGAGCGGCTCGCGGCCGCCGAGATCGGGACGACGTACAACCAGTACGCGGGCTCGACACTGCGGCGAGAACGCCTTTGCGACTACCTGGCGGCTCGCGCGGACTCCAGGATCGTGCTGGTCGGGGAAGCTGCGGGATACCGCGGTGCCCGCGTCAGCGGGATTCCCTTCACCTCCGAACGACAGCTCACCGGCTCCGGCCCGGCGGAGGCGACGGCGACGATCGTTCACCGAGTGCTGGCGAAGCTGGGCCTCGAGGGCGAGGTGCTGCTGTGGAACGTAGTGCCGACGCATCCCGGCAGCGAGACCTCGAACCGCCGGCCGACGCGGGCGGAGGTCGCAGCAGCCTCGTCGTTCCTCCAAGAGCTGACCAGAGGACGCGCCGCGATAGCCGTCGGACGCCTGGCTGCATCCACCCTCGATGCCCCATACGTCCGCCATCCGTCGCACGGTGGAGCCGCAGCATTCGAGGCGGGATTGCGTCGGGCATTCGCTACAATCGGCCGCCGGCGGGCACCTGTCCGCCCCTTTCTTTGAAGAAGCACAGCCTATGAAGACCTACAGCGCCAAACCGGGAGAGATCACGCGCGAGTGGTACCTCGTCGACGCCGAGGGGAAGACGCTCGGCCGTCTCGCGACCCAGATCGCCGACACGCTCCGGGGCAAGCAGAAGCCCCAGTACACGCCGCATGTCGACACGGGCGATTTCGTCATCGTGGTGAACGCCGAGAAGATCCAGGTCACGGGGAACAAGCTCGACCAGAAGCGGTACTACCGTCACTCCGGCTATCCCGGCGGTCTCCGCTCGAGGACGCTGCGCGAGCAGCTCGAGCGCAGGCCCACGGAGGTGCTGCGCGTCGCGGTGAAGGGGATGCTCCCCAAGAACCGGCTCGCGCGGCAGCAGATCACGAAGCTGAAGATCTACGCCGGCCCCGAGCATCCGCACGAGGCGCAGAACCCCAAGTCCCTGGAGCTGAATTCGTGAGCGAGCTCGCGCAGTACCGCGGCACGGGCAAGCGCAAGACCTCGGTCGCGCGTGTCATCCTGCGGCCCGGCGACGGCTCGACATGGGTCAACGGGCGTACGCTCGAGGAGTACTTCCCGCGCTCCGTCTGGCAGACGATCGCCGTCTCGCCGCTCAAGGTGGCCGGGCTCGAGGGCCAGTACGACCTCCGCGTCCGTGTCCACGGCGGCGGGCTGACGGGACAGGCGGGTGCGGTGCGGCACGGGATTGCCCGCGCGCTCGTCGAGGCGAACCCGGAGCTGCGCGTGCCGCTGAAGCGCGAGGGCTTCCTCACGCGCGATGCACGCCAGGTCGAGCGCAAGAAGGCCGGCCTGCACAAGGCGCGCAAGGCGCCGCAGTTCTCCAAGCGCTAGCCTCCCGCGCCGTGGCGCGGCAGTACTTCGGAACGGACGGCGTCCGCGGGGTGGTCGGCGAGACGCTCACCGCCGAGCTCGTGGAGCGGCTCGGCCGGGCGGCCGCCGTCTGGTGTGGCCGTGGACGCGTCTTCGTCGGGCGCGACACTCGCGGCAGCGGGCCGGAGCTCGAGGATGCTTTTGCGAACGGCGTCGCCTCCGCGGGAGCCACCGCCGTTCTGGCCAGCGTCCTTCCGACACCGGCGGTCGCGTTGCTTCGGCTCGACCTCGGCGTCGTCATCTCCGCGTCCCATAACCCGCCGGAGTACAACGGCGTCAAGCTCTTCGACCACGAGGGTCGCAAGCTGACGGACGCTGCGGAGGAGGAGATCGAGGCTCTCCTCGACGCCCCGGCCACGGGCGGCGGTGAGATCGACCGGGTCGAGGTCGCATCCGACAGCTATCTCGACCACGTTCTCGACCGCTTCGGCACCGATCTGAGCGGACTTCGCATCGCCGTCGACTGCGCGAACGGCGCCTACGCGGGGCTTGCGCCGCAGGCGTTCGAGCAGCTCGGCGCGACGGTGACCTCGATCGGGAACGACCCGGACGGAACGAACATCAACGTCGGCTGCGGGGCGACCGACCTTCGCGCGCTGGCCGACGTCGTCCGAAGCGGCAGCTTCGACCTCGGAATCGCGTTCGACGGCGACGGCGATCGGATGCTGGCCGTCGACGAGCGGGGCGAGCCGCTCGACGGAGATCAGATCCTCGCCGTCCTCGCACTCGACCTCGACGTCGATGGAGTTGCCGTGACCACGATGACGAACCTCGGCTTCCACCGCCTGATGGAGGAGCGCGGCATTCGCGTCATCGTGACCGATGTCGGCGACCGCTACGTGCTCGAGGCGCTCGGGCGCGAGGGGCTCCTCCTCGGCGGCGAGCAGTCCGGCCACCTCATCTGGCTCGACGGTCACGTGACCGGGGACGGGCTCGTCGCCGCGCTTCTCCTCTGCAAGGCGCTCCGAGGGCGCTCGCTGTCCGAAGCAGTTGCCGTCATGCCACGCTTCCCGCAGGTGATGCGAAACCTGCGGCGCAGCGGTCACGGCTCGCTCCCCGGCGAGCTCCTCGAGGCAGTCGAGCGCGTGAACAGCGACCTCGACGGCTCCGGCCGCGTTCTCGTCCGTCCCTCCGGCACCGAGCCGGTCGTCCGCGTGCTCGCGGAGGCCGAAACGGCGGAGGCCGCGGAGGAGCTCTGTGCTAAAGTCGCCGCCCTGGTGACACACGAGCTCGGCTGACCCGTCCGCGACGCTGCGACCGGGTCGTCAGCCGGGCTTTTCGCGTTTTCAGAGAGGGTTTTTCAGGCCGCCGGGGGAAAGGAGCGGACGTGTGCGGAATCATCGGATACGTCGGATCGCGGGAAGCGAAGCCACTCTTGCTCGAAGGGCTGCGCCGGCTCGAGTACCGCGGCTACGACTCGGCGGGGATCGCGCTGCGCGAGGACAACGGCCTCGAATATGTCCGCGCCGTCGGCAACCTCAGCAACCTCGTCGAGGCGGCCGGATCGAACGGCTCCCACTCGCGTCACGGCCTCGGCCACACCCGCTGGGCGACACACGGGGGTGTAACCGAGCAGAATGCGCATCCGCTCACCGGCTGCGAGCCCGGTCGGCTCGCGATGGTCCTCAACGGGATCATCGAGAACTACGTCGAGCTGCGCGAGCAGCTCGCAGAGCGCGGCCACACGCTCGCGTCCGAGACCGATGCCGAAGTCGTCGTCCACCTCCTCGAGGAGCAGTACGACGGCGATCTCGCCGACGCGCTCTCCCGCGTCTACCCGCAGCTCGAAGGCCACTTCTCGATCGTCGCCATCCACCACGACCAGCCGGACGTGCTCGTCGGTGTTCGTCATCAGACACCGCTCGTGATCGGCCTCGGCGACGGCGAGAACTTTCTGGCCTCCTCGATCGCTGCCTTCCTCAGCGAGACGCGCACCGTCATCCATCCGCGCGACGGTGAGGTCGTCGAGGTGACGCCGGCACACGTGCGCTTCTTCGTCGACGGCTCCGAGGTCGACGCGCCCGAGACGCAAGAGATCGACTGGGACGACGAGAGCGCCGAGAAGGGCGGCTACGAGACGTTCATGCTCAAGGAGATCTGGGAGCAGCCCGAAGCCGTGGCCGAGACGATCGGCGACCGCGTCCGAGGCCACAAGCTCATGCTCGATCTGCTCGGTATGACCGAGCTCGAGGTCCGCAACCTGCGCCGCATCGTGATCGTCGCCTGCGGCACCGCCTACCACGCCGGCGTCGTCGGCCGGTACATCCTCGAGGAGTGGGCACGGATCCCCGTCGAGCCCGACATTGCGAGCGAATGGATCTACCGCAACCCGGTGCTGTCGAAGGACACCCTCGTGATCGGCATGTCGCAGTCCGGCGAGACGCGCGACACCGTCAACGCCGTCAAGCTCGCACGCGAGAGCGGCGCGCGGACCCTCGCGATCACGAACCTGATGGGGACGCAGATCACCCGCGAGGCCGAATCGACGCTTTACACGCGCTGCGGGATGGAAGTGGCCGTCGCGGCTTCGAAGACGTTCACCGCACAGGTCGCGCTGCTCAGCCTGCTTGCGCTCAAGCTCGCCGAGATCCGCCGCTCTCTGCCGCAGGAGGAGATCGACTTCATCCTCGACCGCCTGCACGATCTGCCGCAGAAGATGCAGGAGTTTCTCGACGGCGACCACCCGATCGAGTCGATCGCCCAGCGGTTCCACGAGAAGCCGTTCTTCCTCTTCCTCGGCCGCCACATCGGACTGCCCGTCGCGCTCGAGGGCGCGCTCAAGCTGAAGGAGCTCTCGTACATCCCGACCGAGGCGTACTCGGCCGGCGAGATGAAGCACGGACCGATCGCGCTCCTCGCGGAGGGAACGCCGGTCGTCGTCGTCGCGACGAACATCCACGTCTACGACAAGATCGTCTCGAACATCCAGGAGACTCGGGCGCGCGGTGCGCACGTGATCGCGATCGCGACCGACGGCAACGAGGACATCCAGCACCACGCCGACGACGTGATCTACGTGCCTCGGACGCCGAACTTCCTGCAGGCGTCGCTCGCGGTGCTGCCGCTCCAGCTGCTCGCCTACCGGATCGCCCGGCTGCGCGGCCTCAACGTCGACCAGCCGCGGAACCTGGCGAAGACCGTCACGGTCGAGTGACCGAGCGCCTCGCACGGGCGTCGGCTGCGAGACCGCGCAGGACGTTCGCTCTGTGGGGGATCGCGGTGCTGGCGGCGCTCGCGCTCATTGCCACCTCGCTGCACGGGCTGAGCTCGAACTCCCATGTCGTCGGCAAGCCCGAGTCGACGAAGGCCGCGGACGCGATCGCACACGCCTTCCCGGCCGTGGCGGCGAACTCGAAGCAGGACGTCGTCATCGTCAGCTCACGCCGCTACACCGTCGACTCGCCACAGTTCCAGGCGTTTGCCAAGGGACTCGCAGCCCGGCTGAGGGCTACGGGAGAGGTCAGCCATGCGACGCCGGCGGCCGTCTCGCCCGACAAGCATTCGGCGCTCGTCTCGCTGCTCATCAGCAGCGACTCGGGGGCGGCACCGGTCGAGAAGGTCGTCGAGCAGACGTCGGGCGGCGCGTTCGAGGTCGGCATCACGGGGTACCGCACCGCTAACCACGACTTCGGTCAGCAGTCGCAGAGGGATCTCGAGACCGGCGAGCTCGCCTTCGGGCTGCCGGCCGCACTGATCGTCCTCGTGCTCGTCTTCGGCGCCGTCGTCGCGGGACTCGTGCCCGTGCTGATGGCGGTCATCGCGATCATCGTCGCGCTCGGCCTCGTCGCGATCCTCTCCCAGGCGTTCGAGCTCTCGGTCTTCATCGTGAACATGCTTACGGGGATGGGGCTCGCGCTCGGGATCGACTACTCGCTCTTCGTCGTGTCGCGCTACCGCGAGGAGCGGCGGCTCGGTTTCGCGAAGGAGGACGCCATCGCGCTCGCGGGCGCCACGGCGAGCCGCGCGGTGCTCTTCAGCGGCAGCACGTTCGTCGTCGCGTTGATCGGGATGTTCATCGTGCCGACCTCGATCATGCGCAGCCTCGCGCTCGGGGCGATCCTCGTCGGGATCGTCTCCGTCGCGGCGGCGCTCACGCTGCTTCCGGCCCTGTTGAGCGTCCTCGGCGACCGTGTCGATTCGCTCCGCGTGCCGATCGTCGGGCGGAACCTCGGTGGCGCAGGCACGGCGGAGGGTCGCTTCTGGCGCCGCATCGTCGACGGCGTGCTGCGCCGTCCGGCACTGTGGCTCGTGGTGGCGGTCGGCGGGATGCTCGCCGCCGCCTCACCGATCTTCGGCCTCCACATCGGCGCGAACGGCGTGAGCACGCTGCCGCCGAACCTGCCCTCGAAGCAGGGCCACGAGCTGCTCCAACGCACGTTCCCCGTTCAGAACCCCGAGCCGGTCCGCATCGTCGCCGTCGACGGCGGTGCCAGGACGTCTCAGGACATGCTCACCCTGAGAAGCGATCTCAACGCCGACGCGACATTCGGCCACGGCACCATCAGCTCTTCCCAATCCGGGCCCAAGACCGTGCTGCTCACTGTGCCGCTCAGCGGCGACACGGTCGGCGGGCCGGCTGTGGCCGCGGTTCGCCATCTGCGCTCGGAGCTGATCCCGTCGGTGTTCGCCGGAAGTGGAGCGCAGGTCTACGTCGGCGGCATCACCGCGGAGAACGTCGACTACTTCGACGCGGTGACGAAGCCGACGCCGTACGTCCTCCTGTTCGTGCTCGGACTGAGCTTCATCCTGCTCACGATCGCCTTCCGTTCGATCGTGGTCGCGCTTGTCTCAGTGCTGCTCAACCTCCTGTCAGTCGGCGCGGCTTATGGCTTGCTGACGCTCGTCTTCCTCTACGGAGACGGCGCGGGCCTCTTCGGCTTCCAGCACACACCTGTGATCGACGCGTGGGTGCCGCTCTTCCTCTTCTCTGTGCTCTTCGGGCTCTCGATGGACTACCAGGTGTTCCTCATGAGCCGGATCAAGGAGCGGTACGACGTCTCGGGCTCGACGCACGAGGCGGTCAGCGACGGCGTCGCGACAACGGCGCGGATCATCACGGGTGCGGCGTTGATCATCGTCGTCGTCTTCGCCGGCTTCGCCGCCGGGAAGCTCGTGATGTTCCAGCAGATGGGGTTCGGCGTCGCCGTCGCGCTGCTCCTCGACGCGACGGTGATCCGTTCGGTCGTGTTGCCGGCCATGCTCGGCCTCCTCGACAAGCGGAGCTGGTACCTGCCGAGCTGGCTCGACTGGATCCCGCACGTCGAGGTCGAGCGGACGCCGACGCCCGTAACGGACCTTTGAGGCCGCGCCGACCGTAGAAAAGGCATGTTCGGGCTGCTCGCTGCGCTTCTGGTTGTCACGCCGCCGCACTTCGGGGTTGCTCCGGGCTGGCACATCGGTTCCACCCGCGCGCACGCCTGCGTCGGAGTCAGCCGGAGCCGTTGCGTCACCGCCGAGGCATGGGCCTCGACGGTGCGGTACCGCGACTGCCCCAACTGCAGCCCTCCGCACAAGACGCTCGCCGCGCTGCCTCCGGGCGGGATCATCATCCAGCTCTCGAAAGGGCGTGAGCGGCCGGCGTACGGACCGCGACGAAGCTGGCCACCTCGGCTCCGTGCCTCGCAGGTTGTCGGCCCCTTCGAAGGCGCGCCGAGGCGTATCGGCGTCATCCAGGTCACGGCACGGACTCGTGACGATGTCGAGTACTTCGTGTTCGCCTGGTTCGGCCGCGCGCATCCCACGCGGCGCCAGATGGCACGAGCGAACGCCGAGCTAGGAACGGCTCGCTAGTCGAGCTCGCGGCGTAGCCGCTTCGTCTGGGAGCGCCGCTTCTTCTGTTCCAGCCGCCGCTCGCGAGAAGCCGCGGTCGGCTTCGTGGGGACGCGCTTACGCTCCACCCGGAGCGCTTCCCGCAGCATCGCGACGAGCCGCTCGACTGCGAGCTCGCGATTGCGGGACTGGCTCCGCTCATCCTGCGCCACAGCCCGCAGGACGGGACCGGCCCGCGCGATCACGCGCCGCTTCTGCGTCTCGGTCAGCGCGCTCGACGTCTCGACGTCGAGGACGCCGACGACACGCGTCTCCGCCTTCTGCGCGTGCTGGCCCCCGGGGCCGCCCGAACGCGAGACCTGCAGCTCGATCTCGGAGAGCGGCAGCACGACGGAGCGGGTGACGCGAATAGACTCGCCGTTCATGGCCGCGATTCTGCTCGACGTGGACGGCGTCCTGCACGTGTCCGGTCAGCCGCTCCCGGGTGCAGCGGATGCCGTCCGGCGCCTCCGCCGTGACGGGCACCGGCTGCGGTTCGTCACGAACACGACGACGCGCTCGAAGGCCGAGCTTGCGACGCACCTGCAGTCGATGGGCATCGAGCTCGAGGTGGGGGAGGTGCAGACGACCGCAGACGCGGCCGTCGAGGCGCTGCGAGGCCGGCGAGTCCTCGCCCTCGTCATGCACGCCCTCGTCGGTGACCTCGAGGGCATCGAGCTCGTCGGCGACAACGTCGACGCCGTCCTCATCGGCGGCGCGGACGACTCCCCCGAGACGAACCTCGTCTTCTCGTACATGAACCTCGCGCGCGCCTTCGCGGAGATCGAGCTCGGCGCCGACCTCTACTGCCTCCACCGGAACCGCTGGTGGCAGACGGAACGCGGGCCGCTACTCGACTCCGGCTGCTACGTCGCCGGGCTCGAGTACGCGGCGCAGACCGCAGCGACCGTGCTCGGTAAGCCGAGCACCGCCTACTTCGACGCGGCGTGTCGCGCGCTCGACGCGGAGCCCTCGATGACCTGGATGGTCGGGGACGACATCGAGACCGACGTTGCAGGAGCGCGCGGCGTTGGCATGCGCGCAGTCCTCGTCCGTACGGGAAAGTTCCGGCCCGATGCCGTCGAGACGTCGCGGGTCAAGCCGGACGGAATCGTGTCCTCAATCGCGCATCTGCCCGAGTGGCTCGAGGAGCACATCGCGTGATCAGCGTCGGCACGGACCTGATCGAGATCGAGCGGATCCGGCGCTCGCTGTCGCGCTACGCCGGCTTTCGCGAGCGTTGCTTCACGGAGGCAGAGCGCGCCTACTGCGATTCCCGGGCGAACCCGGCGGAAAGCTACGCGGGCCGTTTTGCCGGCAAGGAGGCTGTGGGCAAGGCGCTCGGGTTCGGCGTTGCGCGCGCGTTCGCGTGGAAGGAGGTCGAGATCGTCGGGCGGCCGAAGCCGTCGGTGCATCTCTCCGGCCGACTTGCCGAACGTGCGGCCGCACTCGGCATCGGCTCGGTCGACCTCTCCATGACGCACTCGCGCGAGCTCGCGCAGGCGGTCGCGATCGCCTTCGATGGCTGAGCTCGAGCCGCTCTACACCGCGGAGGAGATGCGGAATGCCGAGGCGGGCCACGACGTCGACGCGATGATGCAGCGGGCAGCCGGCGCGGTCGCGGAGGAGCTCATGCGTCGCTTCCCGGACGCGCGCCGGATCGCGCTCCACGCGGGCGGCGGCGCGAACGGAGGCGACGGTCAGATCGCGGCCGAGATCCTGCGCGGGCAAGGGCGCGAGATCGTCGAGGAGCGGCCGGGCGTCGTGATCGACGCGCTTCTCGGTACCGGGCTGAAGGGTGCGCCGCGCGAGGAGACGTCGCGCCTGATCGAGCAGATCAACGGCGCCGGTGTCCCCGTTCTCGCCGTCGACATCCCGTCCGGGGTGAACGCATCGACGGGGGAGGTCGCAGGCGTGGCCGTTCGCGCCGACGTCACCGTGACGATGCACGAACCCAAGGTCGGGCTCGCGGTCGCGCCGGGCCGCTTCCTCGCCGGCGAGGTCGTCGTCGCGGATATCGGGCTCGAACCGGAGGAAACCAGGCACCGCCTCGTGACGCCGGAGATCCTGCGGGCCGTGTCGCGCCGCTCTCCGCGCGACAACAAGTACACGGCGGGCCACGTCCTCGTGGTTGGCGGGTCGCGCGGCATGACCGGAGCTGCGGCACTTGCCGCTCGTGCGGCTTTCCGCGCCGATGCCGGGTACGTCACGATCGCGGCGCCGGCGGAGTCGCTCCCCGTTCTCGAGACGCTCGTCCTCGAGGCGGTGAAGCGCCCGCTGGAAGACGTCTTCGAAGCCGCACAGCGGGCGAAGGCGCTTGCGGTTGGCCCGGGACTCGGACGCGGGGACGAGGCGAACGAGCTCGTTCGGCGCCTCCTCGTCGAAGTCGACGTCCCCGCAGTCGTCGACGCCGATGCGCTCTTCGAGCTCGAACCAACCGAGTGGCCGGCCCCCCGCGTGCTCACGCCGCACGAGGGCGAGCTCGCCCGCCTGCTCGGGCGCGAATCGAGCGAGATCGCCGCCCACCGGCTCGCCTCGGTGCAAGAGGCAGCGGAGCGCTACGGCTGCGTCGTCGTCCTCAAGGGCGAGGACTCGCTCGTCGCGGCGCCCGGCAGTGGCGTGCTCGTCTCTGCGCTCGGTCCCCCGTCGCTCGCGACTGCGGGCACCGGAGATGTCCTCACCGGGGTCACGGCCGCCTTTCTCGCCAAAGGAATGGAGCCACAACACGCCGCAGCCGCGGCCTGCGCGGCGCAGCAATTGGCCGCCCGCGAGGCTCCGCAACGCTTCGGGCTCGTCGCGAGCGACGTGATCGAGGCGCTGCCTCTGGCGCTGGCGCGAGACTAAGCCCGTGCAGCGGAGCGAGATCACGATCGACCTCGGCGCGATCCGCCATAACGCGCGGCGACTTCTCGATGTGCTAGACGGTGCCGAGCTCTGGGCCGTCGTCAAGGCGAACGGTTACGGGCACGGTGCGAGCGACGTCGCTCGAGCGGCGCTCGGCGCCGGCGCGTCCGCACTCTGTGTCGCCACGGTCGCGGAAGGGGTCGAGCTCCGACAAGGTGAGCCGGAAGCGCGCGTTCTGATCATGGGACCGACCGACGATCCGCGTGAGATCGCTGCGGCGCGGGACGCGAGGCTCGAGCTCGTCGTCACGGGAGGCGATGTGCCCGAGGGGATTCCGGTGCATCTGAAGCTGGACACCGGCATGGGGCGGTGGGGGCTCGCCGAGCTGCCGGAGCCGCCGGCGAACGTCGTCGGGTTGATGAGCCACCTCGCCACGGCCGACTCCGACCCGGCGTTCGCGGAGCAGCAGATCGCGCGCTTCCGCGAGGCGACGGAGCCATACGCGCACCTGACGCGCCACATCGCGAACAGTGCTGCCGCACTCCGGCTCCCCGACGCCCGCTTCGACGCCGCCCGCAGCGGGATCGCGCTGCTCGGGATCTCACCCTTCGAGACCGATCCAGCGGAAGACGGGCTGCGCCCGGCTCTCTCCTGGCGCAGCCGCCTCGCCCAGGTGCGCCTCCTCCAGCCGGGAGAAAGCACCGGCTACGGCAGAACGTTCGTCGCCGAGCGGCCGACGTGGGTCGGGATCGTTCCGGTCGGTTACGAAGACGGGTTCCGGCGGGACATGACCGGCACCGAGGTGCTCGTGGACGGGGAGCGCAGGCACGCGGTCGGCACAGTCTCGATGGACGCGTTCGCCGTGGAGCTCGACCGGGAGCTGCCGGTCGGCACGCCGGTCGCGATCATCGGCGACGGCGTGCTCATCGAGCGCCACGCCGAGGTGGCCGGCACGATCGGTTACGAGATCGCCTGCGGCATCAACGCCGGTTCTGCCCGCGCGCGCCGCGTCGTCAATGACTGACCGCTTCGCGCGCAAGGCCGAGCGCGTCGCGGCAAGGCAGGACGCCCGGGCGGATCGGCTTGCGGAAGACGTGCACGACTTCGTCCGTCCGACCGGCGACGAACGTGCCCTCGATGTCGGCACCGGGGCCGGTGCGCTGGCACTCGCCCTTGCGCCGATCGTGCGAGAGGTGGTCGGCGTCGACCCGGTCCCTCAGCTGCTCGAGCTGGCCCGCGAGCGCGGCACGACGAACACCGAGTTCGTCGAGGGAGACGGGACCGAGCTGCCGTTCCGCGACGCCGACTTCGACCTCGCCGGCACCCACCGCACGCTCCATCACATCGCGCGGCCCGACCTCGTCGTCGCGGAGCTGGCCCGGGTGACACGACCAGGGGGCCGCGTACTCGTCGTCGACCAGCTTGCGCCGGACGAGCCGGCAGAAGCCCCAGCGCTGCACGCGTTCGAAACCGTCCGGGACTCCTCGCACGAACGCCTGCTCACCGACGCAGAGCTGCGGGAGCTGTTCGCGGCGAACGGGCTCGATGTCCTCCGTGAACGCCGGAAGGAGGCTCGCCGTGAGCTCGCGTCTTACCTCGACCTCGCCGGCTGCGAGGGAGACCGCCGCGCGCGGGCCGAGACGCTTGCGGCGGCGAACCCGAGCTTGCTGGTCGAGACGGTCGGCTGGTACTTGCTCGCGCGCTAGTAGGAGGGCTTGGCATGACAGTGGCTGTGCCGCAGGGCTCCGCTGAGCGGCGCGACTTCCTCGCTTCGCTCGTCGCGGCTACGCCGGCTGTTGCCTCGCGACGCCCATCCCACCCCTGCGACGAGCACCGTTCCGCAAAGCCCTCCTAATGGCCGGCGACGCCGCCGTCGAGATTGGCGAACGCCTCGCGCAGCTGTGCGCGCTCGGTTTCCAGGGCTGTGAAGGACAGCATGAGACGCCGCTCACCCTCCGAGGTGAGCCGCAGGTGAGCGACCCGCGCGTCGCGCTGTGACTGTTCGCGCTCGATGAGCCCGGCGGTCTCCGCGCGGCGCACGAGCTCCGTCACCGTGCTCTGCGCGAGCTGGAGCCGCTCCGACAGCTCCGTCACCGTCGACTGCTCGGCTCCGTCTGGCGCGCCCTTGATCATCATCAGCAGTGTGTAGCGCTGGGGCGTGAGCCCCGACTGGCGCGCTACCTTTTCGCTCCGCCGCAGGAAGTGCCGCAGCGCCGACCGGAACTCGGCGACAGCGATCACGTCCTTGACCGTGGGCGGTGACTGTTCGACCATGCGCCGATTCTACGGAGCTTTCGGCACGCGCGAAAGGACACGAGTGAACACGTTCGGCAATGCGTCCTGCAGGGGAGCGATCGGCCCGTAGTACCAGGGAACCGTCGTCTCGCCGCGACCTTCCTCGAGCGAGCGCAGAACGTGAGCTGCGACGTCTCCCGGCCCGATCACGACGCGCTGGACGTGCCGAGGCAGCCAAGACTGCGGAAAGCCCTCCGTCTCGGTGAACCCGGGCTTCACCGTGTGTACTCGGATGCCCTCGCCGCGTAGTTCAGCCGCGGCCGTGCGCGAGAACGCGAGCTGCGCGTGCTTGGAGGCCGAATACGGGCCGCTCGGCGGTCCGGCGACGACGCCGGAGACCGAGACGATGTTCACGACGTCGGAGGGAGCCGCAGCCCGCAGTCCCGGCAGGAAGGCGCGAAGGCACCAGATGCCGCCGAGGTAGTTGATCCGGATCAGCCGCTCGATTACCTCGGGATCGCCGTCGAGGAAACTTGTGCGCCCGGGGACGCCCGCGTTGTTCACCAGCAATGCGATCTTCGGGTGACGCGCCAGGATGCGACCGGCGACCGCTTCGACGGCTGCGCGGTCGGACACGTCGCACGGCTCGGCCTCGCCGCCGATCTCCTCCGCGAGCGCCTCGAGCCGGTCGGCGCCGCGGGCGAGGAGCACGCAGAGATCGCCACGCGCCGCGAGCAGGCGGGAAATCTCGGCGCCGATGCCCGAGGAGGCCCCCGTGACGACCGCGACGCGGCTCACGCGGAAGAGGCTATCTCTCTAGGATCGCGGGCATGGCCGGAGCCTTCGAGGGAAAGCGCGGACTCGTTCTCGGTGTCGCCAACAAGCGTTCGATCGCGTGGGCGATCGCTCAGCAGCTCGCTGCCGGCGGTGCGCGCCTCGCGTTCACCTATCAGGGGGAGCGGATCGAGCCGACGGTGCGCGAGCTTGCCGCCTCGGTCGACTCGCCGCTCGTGACGGAATGCGACGTTCGCTCCGACGAGGGTGTGGCGCGGGTCTTCTGCGAGGTGGGGGAGGCGTTCGGCGGCGAGCTCGATTTGCTCGTCCATTCGGTCGCGTTCGCGGCCGCCGAGGATCTCGAGGGCCGTTTCACCGACACGCCCCGGGACCGCTTCTGGCTGGCGGTTGACGTGAGCGCCTACTCGCTCGTCGCCTGCGCGCGCGCCGCAGAGCCGCTGATGGATAAGGCCGGCGGCGGCTCCATAGTGACGATGACGTACCTCGGCGGCGAGCGCGCGGTGCCGCATTACAACGTGATGGGCGTGGCGAAGGCGACGCTCGACGCCTCGGTGCGCTATCTCGCCTGGGATCTCGGCGCGAAGAACATCCGCGTCAACGCGATCTCGGCCGGCCCGGTGCGCACGCTCGCAGCTCGTTCGATCGCAGGCTTCACGACGATGGAGGACATCGTCGAGGAGCGCTCGCCGCTTCGTCGCCACATCACCGCCGACGACGTCGGCTCGGCGGCCGCCTATCTCCTCGGGGACGGCGCCGGCAACGTGACCGGCACGACGCTGTACGTCGACAGCGGCTACCACGCGATGGGGATGTAAATCCGTCCGGCCGCGGCCCGATCTCGTTTTACGATCACTGCGTTCCTATACCGGGTCAGCGTGACTCTCAGGAGGTGACTCGTGACCAGGACACGAAAGGCGCGTAAGAGGATTCTTGTTGTCGGGCTGCTGGTTGCGGCAATCGCGTGCGGCAGCGCAGCGGCCGCGACGATCGCGGCCTACTCGGTAAACGTTCATGCTCGCCTCGCGCCGGTCGCCGGGACCACGGCAGCGGGCCGGTTCAGCGGGACACTCGTCGTGTCCCTCGGCGGGCCGAATCAGTTCGAGCCTTCGGACAATCTCCCCCAGCCGGCTCAGTCCATGTTGTTCTGGAACCTGCGCTTGCCGGCGCTCCACGGACCGATGTCCGCTTCGCTTCGGCTCCGTGCGACGAACGGAGCCGCTCCGGTGGCGGACCTGCTCTGCCCGCACTGCTCCACCGCGGCGAACGGCTCGCTGAAACTGACCGCGGAGCAAGGCCTGCGTATCGCCGAGTCCGGCGGCACGATCGTCGTTCGCACTCCTTCGGCGATGCTGCGAGGACACATCAAGGTGTCTCCGCAGGTCCCGTTCTCGCAGTAGCCCCGATCGCTTCTGTGGCGGCGGCCTCCGGGGACCGCCGCCACAGAGACTTGGGTTACGGCCCGAGGATCTTCGAACCGGAAACCTGGTTCGCCACACGCAGTTTGTCGACGGTGTTGTCGTCCGCGTAGGCGATGTGCGCGAAGCCCGTCGTCGGGTCGACCACCTCGCTGTTGAAGTCGAGCAGGTCACGATCGGAGTTCGGGTCGACGCAGAAGATGCCGAGGTTGCAGATGTCGCCGACATGCATCGGCGTCGTGGTGACTGCACCCGTCGTCCAGGTCGCGATACCCGTGGATGAGGTGAGGTTCAACGACTGACCGGCGTACAGGTTCCAACTGCATGTCGGTGGATAGAACGACGGGTTGTCATTGCCCGGGCCGGCACAGCCGCCGGGGAGGAACTTGCCGAGCGCGTCGGTCGGCTCGATCTCGTTCGTCTGGAGCCACGAGACGTCCACCTTGCCCGGGTCGCCGGCGGCGATTGTCGGGAAGAGGTCGGTCTGCACCGCGTTGCCCGAGTCGACCTCGTACGCGGTCGCCGCGCTGCCCGGGATCAGTCCGCCACCGCCGTCCCACGTGCTGCCGCCGTCTGCGGACCACGCGACCCACATGTGGTTCGAGCAGGTCGGATCGGACTGCACGGTTCCCGCTGCCGACTCGGTGGCACACGTAGCCGGATTGCTGCTCGGCGCCGGTGCCGTGAACGCGACGTAGGGGTTGCCGAGCTCGTCGATGGTGAATCCTGCGAACGGCGACGAGGTGTCGTGTCCGACGCCTGCGTCATAGGCGAGCTGCGGCGTCCAGGTCTTCCCGTTGTCGTCCGACCAGGCCACAAACAGGTTGTGGAACGACTGGAGCATCGACACGTTGCAGCCCGTGACCGGGCTCTCGGGGTCGGACGCGATCCACGACACGAAGATCCGCCCAGGGTGCGCGCCGGCCCAGGAGATCGCGGTGCCGGTCGGAACGGTGTTGCAGGCCGAGTCGGCGAGCGCGACCGCCGCCTGGTCCGCGCCGTTCACGGTGAAGTTGGCCATGACGTCGATCGGCGTGCCGAACGTCTTCCCGCCGTCCGTCGAGATGTTGGCCCAGATCTGGCTCGGGCCGTAGAAGTCGTGATAGGCGAGCGCGACGATCGCGTTGCTGGTCGTTCCGCCAGGCGGGATGTACGCCGCCGTCCACTGTCTGTCGACGCCGAACGGATTGCAGCTCGTACCGCACACGTTCGAGCCCACGCCGACATCGACGTTGTTGTTGCCGTACATCCACGTCTTGCCGTCGTCGGTCGACTTCCATACGTCTGCCTGCAGCGGGGCCGTCTCCACGCTCCCCGCGAGATTGCACTCGTAGAGCGCTCCCGACTGGTCAGTGGTGACGCAGTCGTCGCCGCTCGAAGGATCGGCGGTCGTCGCCTGGGTCCACGTCGCTCCGTGATTCGTGGACTTGTAGAGGAGCGTGCCGCCCTCGGGCGTCGTGTCGTACAGCTCGCCCTTGGTGTTGGTCGCGATCGTCGGCTCGCCCCCGAACGGGCCGACATTGGCGACGGTGTAGGCCGGCGCGGTGGTCTTCGGCACCGATTTCGCGCTCGCACCGGTCAGCGGCCCGATGGCGGCGCAGGCGAGCACGGCGACGAGGATCGCCGGCGCGCGCAGGTCTTTCCTTCTCATTTGTCCTCCCGCAAGAGACGGCTCCGGAGCCTTGGTTTCTCCGGACACCAGATGCCGCTGACATTCCCCGTTGCGCCGGGGTCCGAAACGAGCTGCGGGTGTCTCAGCCGCCGCTTATCGCAGCGATGACGTCGAGGCGCGAGCGCTCCGCAACCGGCGTGTCCAGCGCCGCGCGCTCGCCGTCGACGTAGACGTGGATGTGATGACGCAGCGACGGGCCCTCCGCGACGAGCCGGTCACGGAGCCCTGGCCAACGTTGCTCGAGCTCGTCGATCGCGGCGAGGACGCTCGCCGCGTCGATCTCGACGCGGCGAGGCAGTCCTGGGAAGAGCGGGGTCAGCGTCCCCGGTAGGCGTACGTCGGGCACGGCGCTACCCGACGATCGCGACGTCCACGGAGGAGATCGACGGCAGATAGCTCGCGATCTCGCTCCATGTCTCGCCCTCGTCCGCACTCGCGAACACCTGGCCCGTGCTCGTGCCGAAATAGAGACCGGGAACGTCGTGTCTGTCGATCGTCATGCCCTGGCGCAGGACGCCGAGGTGCGCGTCGTCCTGCGGCAGGCCCGTGCGCATCGGCTGCCAGCTCGAACCCGCGTCGCGCGTGCGCCAGACAGTCGCCTTGCCCTCGTGCATCGTCCGCCCGTGGCCGCCGTCGACCGGGATCACGTAGAAGGTCTCGGTGTCGTGCGGATGGACGGCCGCGGCGAAGCCGAAGTCGCCCGGCAGCCCTTCCGTGATCTCCGTCCACGACTTGCCGGCGTCGTCCGAGCGGTGCATGCCCACGTGGTTCTGCTGGTACATCCGCTCAGGGTTCGACGAGCGGACGAGCTTGTGCACGCAGAAGCCGACGTCCTCGTAATCCGCGGGCCAGTCGCGCCGCAGGCCCTTGTTCCGCGGCGTCCATGAGGAGCCGCCGTCCTCGGTCTCGAAAGCGCCGATCCCCTGCACGACCGCGAAGAAGTTCTCGGAGTCGTCGGCGTCCGTGACGAAGCCGGAAATGCCAAGGTGGCCCGGCGGCTGGTTCGCCGGGTCGTCCCAGCTCTCGCTGCCGTGCTGGCCGGAGAGCGTCGACAGCAGCGACCACGTCTTGCCGTCGTCGCGGCTCTCGAAGATGCCCGGCGCTTCGACGCCGACGAGCAGCCGATCGCCGGCGCGGGCGAGCGTCGAGACCTTAGAGATCTTGCGCCCGTCGTCGTCACCGTAGGAGAGGCCCTCGCTGGACTGGTCCCAGGTCTCGCCGAGATCGCTGCTGCGCCAGATCGTCGAGCCGTGCCACTCGCTTGCCGCGGCCGCATAGATCGAGCCGGTGTTCGGGTCGTAGATCGCGTGGTAAATGGGCCAGCCTTCGCAGTACGGGCCGCGCAGCGTCCACTCGCTGCGGTCGTCGCTCTCGAGGATGAACGCGCCCTTGCGCGTCGCGACGGTCAAAATGGTCTTCGACATCGATTCGCTCCTAGCGTTCGCGGGACTGTCGAGAGTGTCGCCGATCGGCGACGTCATGAGTAGTGACTCCGACTGCGGAAGAAAGTCATCGCTCAGCGGTTCAGCGGCTCTCCGGTCTCGAGGAACGTCTTCAGATTGCTGAGCACGAACATCCAGCCGGTGCCGGAGACGCCCTCCGCGGTCTTGGGTGCGCCCTCGAGCTGGTCGTGGACGACGGTCAGGAGCGTCGTGTCGTCTTCCTGCTGCTCGATCTCCCACGTGACGCGGCTCGGCTGCTCCGCGGCAAGCTCGGGGTCGTAGGCCGAGGTCCAGCGGTGGACGAGCCGCCGCGGCGGGTCTTCCTCAAGGATCTCCTCGTCCCAGTGCATGTCTCCGACCGTGGAGAACCGCCGTCCGTCGCGGAGCTCGATCCGGACGCCGTGGAAGTAGCGCTCCGTGAACTCCGGCTTCGTGATCGCGTCCCAGATCTGCTCCGGGGTCGCGAGGATGAAGACCTGGTACACCTGCGTCGTCTGGACGTTGGTGGTCGTCGTCGTGCTCATGCCGTCTCCTCCAGTTCGTGCTTGAGATCCGCGAGCGCCGCGACGCGGTGCTCCGTGTATTTGTCGATCCACCGGTCGTGGACGAGCCGGATCGGCACCGGGTTGAGGAAATGGAGCTTCTCTCGGCCCTCCCGGCGGGTGACGACGAGGCCCGCATCCTCGAGCACGCGCAGGTGCTTCATGACGCCGAAGCGGGTCATCTCGAGCTCGGACTCGAGCTCCGTGAGCGTGCGGCCGTCGCGCTCGAAGAGCCGGTCGAGCAGGTGACGCCGGGTCGAATCGGCGAGCGCCTTGAAGACATGGTCGTCGTCGTGCTCATGCCGTCTCCTCCAGTTCGTGCTTGAGATCCGCGAGCGCCGCGACGCGGTGCTCCGTGTACTTGTCGATCCACCGGTCGTGGATGAGCCGGATCGGCACGGGGTTCAGGAAATG
>DATFHC010000051.1:0-7106 GCA_035248765.1 Gaiellaceae bacterium | reverse complement strand
TACAGAGGGAGGAGAGCGAGTTCCAGGGCTACGAGTCCGAGCCCGGCGCAGACATCATCGCCCTTCCTCAGCTCGAGCGGCTCCCTCCGAATCCCGACGTCCCGGACAGCGGCTCGTCGAGTTTCACCGCCGACAACCGGTCGGCGAGGCTCGAGGCGCTCGAGCTCGTGCGGGCGGCCGTCGAGCTCGCAGACCGCATCGAGAAGGACGCGCATGAAACCGCAAAGGACCGGCTCGCGCGAACCGAGGAGGAGGTACGGCTTCGCCGTCTCGCCCTCGACGAGCGCGAGACGCAGCTCGATCACTTCAAGCGTGATCTCGAGCTCGCACGCCAGGAGATGACGCGGATCGAGCAGGAGCTCGCCGAGAACCGCCAGCAGGCCGCCGACGCAGCACGCGAAGCGCAGGCGCGCCTCGCGGGCGCGGAGGAGGAAGCGGCTGCGACGATCAGGGCCGCGACCGAACGCGCCGAGACGTTGCAGGCGGACGCCCGCGCCGAGGCCGACGGCATCGTCTCCGCCGCCCGCGCCGAGGCAGAGGGCGCGACGGAAAGCCTTCGCTCCGAGGCCCAGGCAGCCCTCGAGGCTGCTCGCGGCGAGTCAAACGCAATCGTCGAGGCGGCGCGCGCGGAGGCGGAGGGCGTGATCTCCAAGGCGAGCGCGGAGGCCGCGCAAACTGCCGAGAGCGCCCGTGCCGCCGCCAATGAGCTCCTGTCGAAGGCGGGCGTCGAGGCGCGCGACATCTCAGACACGGCCCGCCGGGAGGCAGAGCAGCTGCTCTCCGCGGCGCACGCGGGCGGAACCGCTCCGGTGGTGGAGCCGCAGCCCGAGTCGCAGCCCGAAGCTTCCCAGCCTGAAGAGGCTCAGCCCGAAGAGCCGGAGCCGGCGGCCCAGCCGGAGGGCGGCTTCACACCGCCGCCGAGCTCTCTCGAGGACCTCGCCGCCGCCAGTCGGCCGAAGCGCTTCAGCTTCAAGAACCAGTAGGCCTCGCGAGCGTCAGCCCGACTCGATGCCGAGCTCGGGCTCGAGCCCGAGGAACGCGCCGACCCTCTCCGCCTCGAGCTGGAGCTCTGCGCGGATCGCCTTCCCGGCACGGCCCGCGAGCCTGACGGGCAGCTCGATCCGTCGTCCACGCCTTTTGCGCTCCCACAGGCCCGCGGCGACCCCGTCGACCAGGACGAAGCGCACGCCGGCCGGGCCCTCGTAGCGTCCGCGACCGTGGGCCGCAACCAGCTCGCGCACAGCCGGTGGGACGAGCTGTTCGCGCTCGCGGGACCCCATGACGTAGGGGTCGTACTCCGGCAGCAGCCTGGCCTTGCCGGCGGACGGGGCGAACGAGTCGTCGCCGGCGAGGACGAAGGAGCGGCGGCCCTTGACGCTGATCTCTGCCAGCTCGGCCGCCAGGTCGTCGAACAGCATCCGCGCGTCCGCCACCTTGAACGCGGCGGAGGAAAACCACTCGCTGAAGTCGGCTGGGCGAGCGGGGCCGTAGGCGTGCAGGAAACGGCGGCAGACCTCGCGCAGCGCCTCGTCCTCGTCGGTCATCTCGCGCCAGCCCTCGATCCACTGGTCGGGCCGGGCGAGCGTGATCCGGGTCCCCTGCGGGGGCCCCTGGCACAGCTCGCCGAGGAAGAAGGCAAACCCGCTGCGCAGCCGCTCGCGCGCAGCGCGTCCGACTCGCTCCACGACCTCCTCTGCCAGCTCGTCGCGCAGGAGACAGCGGCCGTCGAGCACCTCCCAGACGACGGCCCGGACAGCTTCGACCTCGTCGGCCGGGACAGCCGGATGGAGCGTGCCGGCGGGGTCGCGCCAAGGCGGCAGCTCCGCTTCGACCGAGCGAAGAACGGCGCGTCGGGCAGCGAACCAGAGCGGAAGCTCGGCCGCGGGGTGAAGGTGAAGCGTTCCGCGCAGCGTCCACGCTTTCACCAGCGTCCGCCGCTCCCAAAGTGCCGACCTTATGTCGGGCTGGACGACTCCCTCGACCCGGGCTGCCAGCTGCAGCTCCGCCGACGCTTGCACCTGGGCGTGCACGCCGCACACGGCGCCCGCGACTTTCACGAGATCGTCGCTCGTCGCGCGCGCGATCAGCGACGAACGGGCGAGGCGGCGCGCCCGCACCTCGCTCCAGCCGACCTCATGGAGTTTGTCTTCCGGCACGCGGCGCATGATCGCGCCGTCTGGCAGCGGCCGCTACTCAGATCGTGGTGACGCGGGCGAGCTCTTCGATCGAGGTCAATCCGGCGGCGACCTTCTCGATGCCGTCTGCCCAGAGCGTATTCATCTCCCCGTTCATGGCCGCGCGCTCGAGCTCCTCGTGGCTCGCTTTTCGCGCGGCGAGCGCCGATAGCTCCTCGTTCATCGCCAGGAGCTGGAAGACGCCGACGCGGCCGCGATACCCCGTCTGTCGGCAGCGGACGCAGCCGTTGCGGCGGAACAGCTCGGCCCTCCCGTGGCGGAACTCATCGGGAACGCGCGCCGCCTCGTACTCCTCCTCGCTCGGCGTGTAGAGCTCCTTGCAGTGCTCGCAGAGCCGCCGCGCCAAGCGCTGGGCGAGAACACCGGTGACGGCCGCTCCCGTGAGGAACGGCTCCACGCCCATCTCGTTGAGGCGGGTAAGCGCGCTGGGCGCGTCGTTCGTGTGCAGGGTGGAGAGGACGAAGTGGCCGGTGAGTGCCGCCTCGATCGAGATCTTCGCGGTCTCGACGTCGCGGATCTCGCCGACCATCACGACGTCGGGATCGGAGCGGAGGATCGACCGCAGCGCCGTGGCGAACGTCAGCCCTGCGCGCGGGTTGATCTGCACCTGGTTGAGGCCGGCCAAGCGGTACTCGACCGGATCCTCGACGGTGATCACGTTGATCTCCGGCCGGTTGATCACGGTCATCGCGGCAAAGAGGGTCGTCGACTTGCCCGAGCCCGTCGGTCCCGTGACAAGCAGAGCGCCGGTCGGCCGCTGGATCAGCTCGAGGAGCCGCTCCTGCATCGCCGGGCCGAGACCGACCTCCTCAAGCGTGGGCGGCTTCTTGGACTTGTCGAGGAGTCGCATCACGACGGACTCGCCCTCGACCGTCGGCAGGGTGGCGACGCGGACGTCGAGCATCCGGCCCGCGGCCGAGGCGGAAAGCGAGATGCGGCCGTCTTGCGGCTTCCGTCGCTCCGCGATGTCGAGCTTTGCGAGCACCTTGAGGCGCGTCGTCACGCCGATCGCGGTCCGCTTGGGGACCCGCTGGGTCTCGTGAAGCACGCCGTCGATCCGGAAGCGGACGACGAGCGAGTCGGCTTGCGGCTCGAAGTGGACGTCGCTCGCCCCATCCTCGGCAGCCTCGAAGATGATCGAGTTGACGAGGCGCACGAGCGGCGCGTCGGAGATGCCGTCATCGACCTCGAGGTCGTCGATCTCGTCTTCTTCGATCACCTCGAGCTCGACGACGTCGCTGAATCCCGACCGCGCCCCGAAGGCCTCGGCCGTGCGTGCCAGTCGCCCGAGCTCGTTGGCGATCTCCTCGCTGGCCGCGACGCGCAGGGAGATCGGCTGGCGGCTGGCGAGCCGCAGAGAATCGATGCCGTGGATGTTCTGCGGGTCCGAGATCGCCACGCAGAGCGAGTCGCCCTCGAACGCGTACGGGACTGCATTGACCTGCTCGAGGACATGTAGGGGTACCGACCCGGCAGCGATCGGATCGATTCCGATGGAGCCGAGCTCGATCACGGGGAGACCGTGCTGTGCCGCGACGATCCGTGCGATCGCCTCGCTCGAGGCTAGCCCCTCGTCGATCAGCACCTGCACCACCGGGAAGTGCTTCGCCTTTTCCCGCAGGTCGGCGAACTTGGCCTCGGGGATCAGGCCGGTCGTCTCGAGCAGGTCGACGACCAGCTCGCCCATGAGCTGGGAGATCGGGGCGGGAGTGGCCGGGCCCTTGGGCGCCCGGTTGCCGTCGCGCGTTACAACAGGCTGGGTCGACACCGCAGTCGCCTCACTTCATGACCCCGAGGTACGCGTGGAGAATCGGATGGCCGGCGAAGAGCGCAACCACCGCGCCGGCCGCCAGGAAGGGCGCGAAAGGAATTGCGAGCCGCCGTGCGCGGGCGCCGTGGCGCACCAGGAGCACCGCGCTCGGAACCAGGGCAAGCAGCAGGCCGAGCATGATCCCGACCGGCGTCGTCTTGCCGAGCAGGGCGCCGATCAGGAGGGCAAGCTTGACGTCACCCATCCCCATGCCGCCGGGGTAGGCGAGTGCGGCGAGGAAGAGGAAACCCGCCGCTCCAACGGCGCCGAGCGCCCACTCTGGAGAAGGATGCCCGGCCGTTTGCAGCGCCAGGACCGCAGCTCCGGCCGGCAGCACGACGCGGTTCGGAACGATGCGTCGCTCGAGGTCGGTTGCGGTCACTACGACGAGCGCAGCACACGCGATCGCGGCCGCGGCGGTCTTGAGCGTGAAGCCGAACGCGAGCACGCAGCCGGCGAGCAGGAGCGCCGTCGCGAGCTCGATCGCGAGGTCGCGCGGCGGGATGCGCACGCCGCAGCGGCGGCAGCGACCGCGGAGGAGGGCGTAGGAGAGGACCGGCACGTTGTCGTACCAGCGGAGCGGGGTCTCGCAGCTCATGCACGCCGATCCCGGTCGAACGACCGAGCGGCGCAGTGGCACGCGCGCGGCGACCACGCCCAGGAAGCTGCCGATGGCGAGCCCGGGCACGAACACGAGTGGCAGGACGACGTCCATCTCAGTCTGTTATCGACACTCCGGCAGCGGCGCTTGAGTGCGCGCCGCGGCGCGCGTCAGCTGCCGTAGTGGAAGTTCGTCGGCGGGTCGATGTAGTAGCCGCCGGGTGGATGCGAGAGTGAGAACGGGGCGATCTGGACAGGAGGGAAGGTGCCGCCGAACTGCTGGCCCAGGATCACCGTCTTCGTGCCCGAGACGAGCGGCCCTTCCGTGATCGCTCCCTGCCCGCTCTGGACGGTGTTCGTGGCGTAGAGACCGCCCTGGAACTCCGTCTGGGACTGCAGCACGGAGTCGCCGGTCGGTCCATTCGAGGCGAAGATGAGGATCTTCTTGTTCGGGTCCCAGTTGTTCCAGTCGCAGTCGGTTCCGGCCGCGTTGACGACCGCGCACAGCTTCTCGCTCGTGACGGTGATGTCGCCGCTGGCATAGATGACCGATTGGCAGTCTCCGTTCTGCGTACACGCGCCGTTGCTGCCCCAGCCCTTGTACGTGATCGGCGCATTGCCGGATGTCGTCGCGGTGATGCTGCCGTCGAAGAAGATGGTGCCGGCGACAGTGAGCGTTCGGGTGCCGGCGTTCCACGACAGCTCGCCCTGGCCGGGGATCTTGCATGTGTAGCTCGTCGCAGGCGTCAGATTGAACGGCGTGGCCTGGTAGGTGTCGTTCATGACGTGCGGGACTTCGGCGGGATTGTCGAAGGTCGGATACGGCCCGGTAGACCCGGCCGGGCAAGGGTTCAGCGGTCCCGGGGACGCATAGGCGTACCAGCCGCCGGCAGGGGTGTTCGAACCGCACGCGGCCGGTCCCTGGCTTCCGTCCCAGCAGATCTTCGGAGGCGTGACGTTGACGAAGTCGGCGGCGACCCCGGTCGGATTCCAGGTGCCCGGGTTGTTCACGTAGATGTTCGTGTCCTTCGTCCCGCCGGAGACAGGCTCGGGCCTGCAGGGGCTGTACGCCGTGCCGGAGGGGCCCTGACAGTAGCTCCCCACGTGCGCGGAGGTGACGAGTTGGGGCGCGGGCGTCGAGCAGCTGTTGCCGCTGATGACCGCGCAGCCGATCCAGGCCTGCTTGATGGAGATGTTGAGGAACCCGCCGACGTACACCGGCGCGTTCACCGACGACTGGTTGGCCATGCAGAGGTTGCCGCCGACGTACAGCGGTACCGTGACGTTGACGCCTTGGCCGAGGGACGTGTCGCAGCCGGCGGTTGGACCGAGCGGCGAGTAGACGGTGTTCCAGACGCCGACCTGGAAGTTGCTCGACCCCGGCGCGTTGACGCGTACCTGGGCGCTCTCCATCTTGACGACAGGCGCGGCGCTAGGCCCGGTGGGATTCGGAACGGACGCCTGCCCGTGAATGGTCCAGACCCCGCTGCCGTCCGCTTGCGGGGTGAGACTCCCCCACCACGTGACGGTGTTGCCGTTGTAGGTCTTCGTCTGCACCCCGGCGCTGGACGGCAACGGGGAGGTGCAGCCGGAACCGACCAGCAAGCAGCCGGAGTTGCTCGGATTCGCGAGCACCGAGACCGCGTTGTTGACACCGGCCTCCGCGAGCGACGACGCGATCTGCGCGGTCTTCTGGTAGTTGGAGTTCCGCTGATTGCCCGCCGTGAAGAACATCACGGTTCCGAGCGAGACAGCGAGGAACGTCATCACGAGCAGGGCGAGAACGAGCGACTGGCCGCGCTCGTCGGAGAACCGGCGTGGGGATGTCCGGCTCAACATACGCCGATCGTGGCGTTCCGCAGGGTGATCGTGTCGGTCAGCGTGTAGGGGATCGAGGAGGTCGCGAAGTTCGCGTTAACGAGCATCGAGACACCCAGCTGCGCGCGGGTTGTCCCAGTGCAGGTGTAAGCCGGGAAGACGGCGCTCGACTGCAGCGAGCTTGCTCTTTTGACCCCGGTGCTCGCGCTGCAGCTGCCGCCCGTCTGTCGGTAGAGACCGTAGGGGGGCTGGGTGTTCGCCGAGTCCGCGCACCACGTGACCTGGTTCGTGCTCCCGGTGCATGACTGGGTATTGGCATCCGGGAGGATGAGGGACACACGCGTCTTGTCGGTCGAAACCCATGTTGCAGAGCAGGCGAATCCGACCTCGTAGCGCAGGCTGGAGAGCGCAAGACGTGCGTTCTGCTGCGCCTGGAAGCGCGAGTTCATGCGTGTCGTGGCGTTGAGTCCGCCGACGAAGAGGACGAGGATCCCGGTCACCACGAAGGCCAGAATCGACATCGCGGTGAGCAGTTCGGGCAGCGTCATCCCGTCCTCCCGTGCGAGCCACGCCCGGATCTGCGCAGCCATCGTTAACCCGACTTGCTGTGCCTTGCCGCCCGGATCACGCTGGCGCCGTACGGCGACCTGTTCTGCGGCTCGCCGAGCTCGACGCCGCGTCCG
>DATFHC010000050.1:0-13598 GCA_035248765.1 Gaiellaceae bacterium | reverse complement strand
GTCCGCTCCAGCGAGACGACGGGCTGGCTGCGGGAGGAAGAGCTCATCCCGAAGACGCAGGGCGTCGTCTCCTCGATCAAGCAGATGAAGTTCGCGATGAATCTCGCGCGGCACGGCAAGGTGCCGCCGCCGTTCCCGCCGCACGTGGCGAAGGACGTCGGGGAGGCGCGCAACCTCCGCAAGCTCGTGCGCGAGCAGGACCGGCAGGGCGCTCTCGGCCACGTGCAGGGCGAGCATGCGCTGGCGAAGCTCGACCACGGGCATGCCGGCGAGTCGCTCGAGGAGATCTACGCGCGGCCGGGCGCCGCGCCGAGACCGTGGCTACCCGACGTGGAGGAGGCACCGCAGACGTGAGCACGACCGAGACGCCGCTGAAGAGAGTCGCCTACTACAAGGGTTGCCTCGCCTCCCTTTCGGCGAAGGAGCTCGACACGTCGACGCAGGCGCTCGCTCCGCAGGTCGGGCTCGAGCTCGTCGAGCTGGAGTCCGTCACGTGCTGCGGCGCCGGCGACATCCACGAGGCCGAGCCGGACTACTACCTCCACTTCAACGCGCGGATCCTCGCCTACGCGGAGGCGACCGGCTGCGACATGCTCATGACGGTCTGCAACGTCTGCACGCTCAACCTCCGGCAGGCGAACTACATGCTGCAGGGCGACTCCGAGCTCCTCGCCCGCGTGAACGAGAACCTCGAGACGGTCGGCGTGCCGCCGTACTCGGGCGGCGTCGAGGTGCGGCACCTCCTGTGGGAGATCGCGGAGGGCGAGGGCTACGAGAAGCTGAAGGGCGTCGCGCACCGCGGGCTCAAGGGGCTCAAGGTGGCGCCGTTCTACGGCTGCCAGATCCTGCGGCCCTCGAAGATCCTCGGCTTCGAGGATCCTGACCGGCCGTGGTCGCTCGAGCGGATCATCGAGGCGTGCGGCGGGGAGGCGATCGACTACCCGGCGAAGATCAAGTGCTGTGGGTTCCCGATCATCCAGGCCCGCGAGGAGACGGCGCTCGGCGAGCTCATCCAGCCCGTCGAGCAGGCGCTCGAGGCCGGCGCCGACGTGATGGTCACCCCGTGCCCGCTCTGCCACCTCTCGCTCGACGCCTGGCAGCAGAAGCTCGAGGCTGCCACGGGAAGGGCGTTCAACCTACCGATCCTCCACCTCGCGCAGCTCGTCGGGGTCGCGGCGGGGCTAGAGGAGTCGGAGCTGAAGTTCAAGCGCCACATCGTCGATCCGCGGCCGGCTCTCGAGCGGCTCGAAGTCTGAGAGGCATCGGCACCGCGATCGCGGGCGGCCTCGGCTGGGGCCTGTTCGAGGCGAGCTGGGTGCGGCTGCGGGAGCTCGAGATCGAGCTGCCCGGACTGCCGTCGGAGCTGGACGGCCTGCGGATCGTCCATCTTTCGGATTTCCACCTAGGCGTCCCGTCGCCCGGCGTCGGCGCTGTGTGGCGCGCCGCCGAGTGGGCTCGCGAACGGCGGCCAGATCTCGTCGCGATCACCGGCGACCTGCTCACGCATCCGCGAGGAGAGCCGATGCTGCGGCGGCTCGTGCGGGTACTTCCGCAGCCGACGGTCGCGGTGCTGGGCAACCACGACCTCGCGATCAGCCGCGATCCTCAGGCCCGTCGCTCGGACCTGCAGGAGCTCGAACCGGCGACGTTGCTCCGCGACGGAGGGCGGATGCTCGAACTTCGCGGCCGGAACGTCTGGATCGCGGGCGCAGACCCGCGGCTCATCGTCCGCGGGCGGTCGCGGCTCGACCCGAACTCCCTGGCTCGCGAAGCGGAGTTCTCCATCCTTCTCTGCCACTACCCGCGCGTCCTCGACCGGCTCGAGCCGGGCCGCTTCGACCTCGTCCTCGCCGGCCACATGCATGACGGCCAGATCACGCTGCCGTACCCGGGAGGCAGGGTGCTGCTCGCGCACCCGAGCGCGCCCTATTCGCGCGGCGTCTATCGGAACCGCGCGGCGACGATGCACGTCTCCGCCGGACTCGGCACCACGTTCGTCCCCTTCCGCTTTGCCGCACGGCCCGAGGCCACGGAGCTCGTTTTGCGAACGGGCTAACCTGCGCTTCATGGCCGGACAGGCGTCGATCTCGACCGAGATCCTCGCTCGCTACGCCGCGGATGCGGCGCGGGAAGTCGAAGGAGTACGGGAGCTCGCGGACAGCCCGCTCCCGCGACGGCACGCGGTGCGCGTTTCCGGAGCGGAGGGGGCGGTGCGGCTCGAGCTGCACGTGGTCACCGAGTGGGGCGCGTCGATCCCGGCGGTCGGCGGGCGGGTGCAGGAACGTGTGCGCGAGTACCTCCGCAGCATGGCCGACGTCGAGCCGGCCGCCGTCGATGTCGTCGTCGACGCTGTGGGGCCGGACAAGTGACGACCCGGATCTCGGGCCTGACGGGAGCGACGCTCGAGACGGCGCCGACGGTCTGCCACGAGTGCATCTGGTGGCAGACGCGCGGCGGGCGCAGCGCCGACAAGCGCAAGTGGATCCGAGACGCGGAGGACGAGTGGGGAGCCTGGGGAACGGTCTACCAGGACGAAGGCGGCAGATTGCTGGGGTCGATGCAGTACGGGCCGACCGAGCTCTTCCCTCGCGCGCGTGAGCTGCCCGCGGGGCCTGCGAGCGACGACGCCGTCCTCGTCACCTGCGCCTACCTGACCGATCCGTCCCGGCCGTGGGTCATGCAGTCGCTGTTCCTCACGGCGATCGGCGACGCGCGCGACCGCGGCGCACGGGCGCTCGAGGCGTTCGCGTATCGCTACCCGGAAGGGGAGACGAACTTCGAGCGCTTCCACGTCCACCGCACGATCTTCCCGTCGGATTTCCTCGCCGATTTCGGCTTTCTGCCCGTGCGCACGAAGGGGCGTGTGGAGCTTGCGCGACTCGAGCTGGGCGGCCTCCAGCCGGTGGAGGAGGGGAGACGCGAACAGGTGCTCGCCAAGCTGCGCGAGGCGTTCTTGCCTGCCCCCGAGCCGCAGCGGCCCTAATCGAGCTCGCGCTCGACTTCGTCGAGCCAGTCCCGGTAGACCGCGAGCAGGCGGCGCGCGAGCGTGTGTGAAAGCCGCAGGTACTTCTCGCGGTGCGGAAGTGCCTGGGCGCGCTCGAGCGCGGCGACGAGTTGCGCGTCGAGGGTCTCGAGCTCCTGGCGCATCCCGAGCAAGCTCTCCGCCACGGGGCGCTCGCCGACGAGGTCGGCGGCGAGGAGGCGCGTGGCGACGTTGGTGTCCGTCCGGGGGACGGGCGACGGCGCCTGGATCCACTCGCGTAGAGCGTCGTAGGCCCTCTCGGTGAGCATGTAGTGCGTCCGCTCGTGGGTCCGGCCCGGCTCCTTCCTGGACTTCAGGTAGCCGCGCTCTTCGAGCCGCTTGGGGACTGCGTAGAACTGGCTTGGAGCCTTGTTGGAGTACATGCTCGTCTGGCCGTAACGGGCCAGGTCGTGCGGGCCTGCGCCGCCCTGGCCGACGAGGGCGAGGATTTCGAGCTCGAAAAAGGTGAGGGGGGCGTCGCTTGACAAAAGCTCCGATTCGGAGGTATAAGATCCGGATCGGAGCTTACACGAAGGAGGACACGATGGCGACGACAGTAACGCGGGAATTGCGGCCGGGCGACGTTGGTTACGAGGAAGCTCGGCACGCCTGGAACGGCGCGTTCGACCGGCGGCCGGCAGTCATCCGGCAGCCGGAGAGTGCGGCACAGGTGGCCGACGCGATCGCCTTCGGGCGGCAGGAGGGCCTTGCCATCGCCGTCCGTGGCGGAGGCCACAGCGTCGCGGGACACTCCACCGTCGACGATGGTCTCCTCATCGACCTCTCGTCGCTCCGCTCGGTGCAGGTTGACCCGGCCACCCGCAGGGTGCGTGTCGGTGGAGGAGCGCTCCTCGGCGACGTCGACCGGGCGACGCAGAAGCACGGCCTTGTCGTCCCCGCCGGGCACGTCTCGCATACGGGAGTCGGTGGGCTGACGCTCGGCGGAGGCTTCGGCTGGCTGATGCGCCGTTTCGGCCTGACGATCGACAGCCTCGTGTCGGCGGAGGTCGTAAACGCGGACGGCGAGATCCTACGCGCGTCAGCCGAGTCCGAGCCCGAGCTCTTCTGGGGCCTGCGAGGCGGTGGCGGCAACTTCGGAGTCGTAACGGAGTTCGAGTTTGCGGCGCACGAGCTCGGCCCGGAGGTGGGGGTCGCATTTGTCCTCTATCCGCTCGAGGCGGCCGCTGACGTCGTCCTCGGAGTCAACGCGGCGACGGCGGAGGCGCCGGACCAGGTGACCTCGTTCGCGACGTTCATGACGGTGCCGCCCGCGCCTGACTTCCCACCGGAGCTGCACGGCCGAAAGGTCGTCGCGGTGATCGCGGTCTACGCCGGCGACTCCGCCGAGGCTGAGCTACATCTCCGCCCTTTCAGGGAGCTCGGCCCAATCCTCCTCGACGGCACCGGTCCCATGCCGTACCTCGCGCTGCAGACGATGATTGACCCGAGCGCGCCGCACGGGCTCCACTACTACACGCGGTCGCACTTCCTCGAGGGGGTCGACGCGATCGCGCAGCCTCTCGCCGACGCGTTCGACGAAGTGACGTCGCCGCTCTCGCTGCTGCTGCTCGGCTGGGCCGGCGGGGCCGTGGCGGAGGTTCCCTCCACTGCGACGCCGTACTGGCATCGTGACGCCCGCTGCTTCGCCTGGGTGGTCTCCGCAGCTCCTCCCCACGAACCCCAGGAGGTGCACCACGCCTGGGTGAACAAAGTCTCGGTCGCAGCACTGCCGACAGCCCGGGGCGTCTACGTGAACGCGATCGCAAACGAGGGCTCCGAGCGGGTTCGTGCTGCATACGGCGGGAACTGGGATCGTCTCTTGGCGGTAAAGCGGCGGTACGACCCGGAGAACGTGTTCCGGCTCAATCAGAACATCTCCGCGCCTTCCTGAGCGGCACGGAGGCTCAGTACCTCGTGCTGCGGATACCGGGACCGCAGCTCGCCCGCGATGTCGCGCTCGGCCCACACGATCACCGTCGGGCCGGATCCCGACAACGTCGCACCGAGCGCGCCGTCCGGGAGGTCGTCGCGGAGCTCGGCGAGCAGCGGGGCCGTCGCGGCGCGGTATGGCTCGTGCAGCCGATCGTCGTGGCTCGCGGCGAACAGCCGTGCGTCACCCGATGCGATCGACGCGCCGAGGAGCGCGGCTCGTGCGACGGTGAAAACCGCGTCCTCGCGCGGAACCGAGTCGGGCAACGTCCGCCGCGACTCGGTGGTCGAGACCTGGGCTTCGGGAATCACGGCGATCGGCACAGCCGGCAGGTCGTCCGCCACGCGCGCGACGTGACCGTCCCAGGTGAGGCAGACGCCTCCGGCGAGAGCCGGCGCAAGGTTGTCCGCATGCCCTTCGAGCGGGAGTCCTGCCTCCAGGAGCTCTTCGAGACTCAGCGAGGCACCCGCCGCCCATGCGCCCGCGACGAGCCCGAGTGCGACCATCGCGGCACTCGAGCCGAGGCCGCTCTCGCGTGGGATCCGGCTTCTCCACTCGAAGCTCCACTCGCCGGGCGATGCAAAGGTGGAGAAGGCGCGCACGCCGAGGTGTGACTCGTCGGCGCCGCCTCCTTCGGTCAGTTCCAGCTCGTTCCAAAGGTCGAGTGCCGCGCCGGCGACGTCGAAGCCCGGCCCGAGGTTCGCCGTCGTCGCGGGAGCGCGGAAGCGCGTCATGATCTGACCGCAGCCGGATCCTTCAAGCCGTGGCCCGTGACGATGCAGACGACGCGGCCGTCGTGCTTCGCGTGCGCGAGACCGGCGATGCCCGCCGCCGAAGCGGGCTCCGAGAAAACGCCTTCGAGCGTGCGCAGGTTCCTCCAGGCGTCGAGGATCTCCTCGTCGCTCACGGTGATGAGTGAGCCCACCGAGCGCTCGATCGCCTCGTGCACCCACTTCTCGTGCATCGGCTCGGTGATCCGGATCGCGGAGGCGACGGTGTCGGGGCGCTGTGCCGCCTCGACCGGATAGAGCGCGGGGAGCGTGCCGACGAGCTCCTCGAACCCGCGCGCGACGGCGCGGGTGTTGCCGCCGCCGCCGTACGGAAGCGTCACGATGTCGGGTGCGCCGCCGAGCTGCTCGGCGATCTCGGCCGCAACGGTCATCTGGCCCTCGATCCGGTCGTCGCTCCCGCCGGAGTTCACGAAGGTCGAGCCGGGCTCGGCTGCCAGCTGCTCTGCGTGGGCGAACGCGTCCGAGAACGAGCCCTCGATCTCGACGATCTGCCCGCCGACCGCGCGCACCTGCACGAGCTTGGAAGCCGCGATCGCACCGGCGGGGACGACGATCACCGCTTCGATCCCCGCCCGCGCGGCGTACGCGGCCGAGGAGGCGGCGGTGTTGCCGGTGGAGGCGCATACGAGCCGGGTGATCCCGCGCTCGAGCGCGCGAGTCGTCGCAACGGCCATGCCGCGATCCTTGAACGAGCCGGTCGGGTTGGCGCCTTCCCACTTGAGCCAGAGCTCACCGATGCCGTAGCGCTCCGCGAGCCGCGGCGCGCTCAGGAGCGGCGTGTTGCCCTCGCCGAGCGTGATCGGGGTCATGCAGCGATCACCGGCGCGATGAACGGCCGGGCCAGCACCTCCGGCGACTCGGAGAGCTCGTCGAGCGCGGCTTCCACGGCGCCGATCATCGCATCGTGCAGCACGAGGTCCAGCGCGGCTCGTCCCGGCTCCAGATGCTGGACGAGCTGCGCGATCGAGACGTCGTGCCTCGCGAACGTCGCGGCGGCGTGCCCGAGCACGCCGGGCTGATCGGCGACGTCGAGGTGGACGTAGAACGGCGCGCGCCAGCCGGCCGGGTCGAGCCGGGGCAGCTGCCGCCAGCACGCGTCGTTCTGGAGAAAACCGGTGCCCGAGGTGCCGACCACGCTGACGAGATCGGCGACGACGGCGGACGCGGTCTCGACCCCGCCGGCGCCGGGCCCGCCGAGCGTGACCTCGCGGATGGCGTCTCCCTGCAGGACGACGACGTTGGAGCTTCCCTCGACGCTCGCGAGCGGATTGGCGTTCTCGACGAACGCCGGTTGCACCCGGACGTCGACGGCGCCGTCGGTGAGGGTCGCGATCCCGATCAGCTTCAGCGCCATGCCGAACCCCGCCGCCGCGGCGACGTGCGAAGGCTCGATCGCCTCGATCCCGGAGTACTGCACGTCGTCGAGCAGGACGCGGGAGCCGAAGGCGACCGTGGCGAGGATCGCCATCTTGGCCGCCCCGTCCGCGCCGGTCACGTCGTCGGTCGGATCCGGCTCAGCGAAGCCGAGGGACTGCGCCTCCGCGAGCGCCTCCGCGTAGGTGCCGCCGCGCGCCATCGTCGAGAGCACGAAGTTCGTCGTCCCGTTGACGATGCCGAGGATGCGATGGACGTTCTCGGCGACGAGCGACTCGCGTAGCACCTTCACGACCGGCACCGCCGCGCAGACCGAAGCCTCGAAACGGAGCTGCACCCCCGCCGCGGACGCGATCGCGAACAGATCGGCGCCCTCGCGTGCGACGAGCTGCTTGTTGGCGGAGACGACCGGCTTGCCCGCGCGCAGAAGCTCGCGGACGTAGCCGCCTGCGGGATCGAGCCCGCCCATGACCTCGGCGACGACGGTCACGCGCGGATCGTCGCGCAGCGCCACGAAGTCGTCGGTGAGCACGCCCTCGCCAGCCGCGAACCCGCGGTGCTTCGCGGGGTCCCGCACGAGCGCGCGCACCACTGTCAGCCTGTGCCCGGTCGCCCGCTCGATCTCGTCGCCGCTCTCGGCGAGCATCCGAGAGACGGCAGAGCCGACCGTGCCGTACCCGAGGAGACCTACGCCGACGTCAACGGACGCCATGCGGTGTCGAGCACCCTCTCCGCGATCTGAACGGCGTTCAGCGCGGCACCCTTGTTGAGGTTGTCGCAGGCGAGGAACAGAACGAGCCCGTTCTCCGCTGCAGGATCGCGTCGCACGCGGCCGACGAGCACCTCGTCGGTCCGGGCGGACGCGGCCGGCGTCGGCACGTCGACCAAACGCACCGACGGGGCTTCCGCAAGCAGCGCTTCCGCTTGCTCGGGGGACAGATCGTTCTCCAGCTCGATCCAGACTGCTTCGGCGTGGCCCACGAGCACCGGAACCCGGACTGTCGTGGCGCTGATCGGCAGCTCAGGCAGCTCGAGCACCTTCCTTGTCTCGCCGCGGATCTTCGCCTCCTCGTCCGTCTCGTCGCCTTCCCACGTCCAGTCGAAGCCGACGTCGTGCTCCTCGACCGCCTCTTGCCTCAGCTGCTCGGCGCGCGCCGCGCCCTTCCCCGACGCTGCCTGGTAGGTGGAGACGCGCACGCTGCGGAGCCCGGCGGCGTCGTGCAGCGGCTTGAGGACGCACGTGAGCGGGATGGTGCAGCAGTTCGGGTTGGCGAGGATGCCGTCGTGGTCGGCGACCCGGTCTCCGTTCACCTCCGGCACGACGAGCGGGATACCCGGCTCGAGCCGGTACGCCGACGACTTGTCGATCGCGACTGCGCCGCCGCGCACCGCGTGGGGGACGAGCTCGCGCGAAGCATCGGTCCCGACCGAGAAGAGCGCGATGTCGATCTCGCCGGCGGCCAGCGCTTCCGGCGTCGCTTCCTCCACAACCGTGCCGTCGGCGACCGTCGAGCCGGCCGAACGGGCCGAAGCCAACGCGCGCACGTTCTCGAAGCCGCGCTCGCGCAGGATCCGCATCGTGACGCTGCCCACCGCGCCGGTGGAACCGATCACCGCAACACGCGCGTCACGCATCGACGCGCTCCTCGGCGTACATCCGGAACTTGTCGTGCACGGCCTGCACGGCCCGCTCGACTTCCGTCGCGCGCACCACGCAGGAGACGCGAATCGACGACGTGGAGATGATCTCGATGTTGATGCCTGCCTCCGCGAGGGCCTCGAACATGTCGGCGGCGACGCCGGGATGGCTCTTCATCCCGGCGCCGACGAGCGAGACCTTCGCGATCTCGTCGTCGAGCTCGATCGACGATGCGCCGATTTCGGCGGCCAGCCGATCGAGGATCGGCTCGGCGACGGAGAGGTCGCTCTTCGGCAGGGTGAAGGAGATGTCCGTCTTCCCGTCGGCGGATACGTTCTGGACGATCATGTCGATGTTCACCCCGGCGTCGGCCAGCGCCCGGAAGACGCGTGCGGCGATGCCCGGGGTGTCGGGCACCGCGACGATCGTCGCCTTCGCTTCGGACGCGTCGTGGGTGACGCCTGACACGATCGCCTTCTCGAGCACCAGATCTCCTTCCTCGGCGATCCGCGTGCCCTCGCTGTCCGAGAACGACGCGCGCACGTGGAGCGCCACACCGTACCTTCGTGCGATCTCGATCGACCGCGCCATCATGACGCGGGCGCCAGTCGCCGCCATCTCCAGCATCTCCTCGTAGCTGACCGTCTCGAGCTTGAGCGCGTCGGGGACGATGCGTGGGTCGGCGCTGAAGACGCCCTCGACGTCGGTGAAGATCTCGCAGGGCCCGCCGAGGGCGGCGGCCAGTGCGACGGCAGTCGTGTCCGAGCCGCCGCGGCCGAGCGTCGTCACGTCGTGAGAGTCGGCCGAGACCCCCTGGAACCCTGCGACGAGGACGATCTTCCCCGCGTCGAGCGCGTCGTTGATCCGCGTCGCGCGCACCTCCGCAATCTTCGCCTTGCCGTGGACGGTGTCGGTGACGATCCCCGCCTGAGAGCCCGTGAGCGAGATCGCCTCGTGCCCGAGGTCGTGGACGGCCATCGCGCAGAGTGCGTTCGAGATTCGCTCGCCGACCGAGACGAGCATGTCGTACTCGCGCGGATGCGGGGCGGGCGAGATCTCGTGCGCGAGCCGGATCAGCTCGTCCGTCGTGTCGCCCATCGCTGAGAGGACGCCCACGACGCGCCGCCCTTCCTCCCGGGCGCGGACGAGCCGGGACGCGACGTTCTTGATCTTGTCCACGTCGCCGACCGAGGTGCCGCCGAACTTCATCACGACGAGGTCGGGGCGAGCTGCGGCCGCGTCGGTCGCGATCTCGGGTAGCGGTTCGTACTGGGTGGTCGCCATCGGGCCTACATCTCCCGGCGGCCGGCGAGCGCGCGGCCCAGCGTGACCTCGTCGGCGTACTCGAGGTCGCCGCCGACCGGCAGCCCGCTCGCGAGCCGTGTCACACGGACGCGGTCGCGCAGCCGGCCCGCGAGGTAGGACGCGGTCGCCTCGCCGGTCGCGTTCGGGTTCGTCGCGAGAACGACCTCGACGACTCCGTCGCTCTGCACGCGGTGCATGAGCTCGTCGATCCGCAGATGCTCGGGCTCGACGCCGTCGAGCGGCGACAGAGCGCCCCCAAGGACGTGGTAGAGCCCGCGGTACTCCGCCGTCCGCTCGAGCGAGACGAGGTCGACGGGCTGTTCCACGACGCAGATCGTCGTGCGGTCGCGGCGCGCGTCGAGGCAGATGGCGCAGAGCTCGTCCTCGGTCAGGTTGCCGCAGTCGCGGCAGAAGCGGACGCGCTCCTTGACCTCCTCGATCGCTCCCGCGAGCGCGAGCGCTTCGTCCTTCTGCGTCTGGAGGAGGTGGAACGCGAGCCGCTGCGCGGTGCGGCTGCCGATGCCCGGCAGGCGGGTGAGCTGCGCGACGAGATTCTCGACGGAGGGGCTCAGCATGTGGCCTGAGGGTACTCGTCCGCTTCGGACGGGCTTAGCGCGCTAATGCGGGCTGAAATCGAACGCCCAGCCCCAGATCACGACGCCGATCAGGGCGAGGACGATGAGCAACCAGAGCCAGTTCGAGAAGATGTACCGGCCGCGGACGCTCCGCCGCGGCGGGGGCGTGTTCACTCGCCGAGACCGGGGAGGCCGAGGCCGCCGAGGCCCATGTCTCCGAGCATCTGCTGCGCCTTCGCCTCGACGCCCGCCCGCGCCGAGCGCAGCGCCTCGTTGACGCCGGCGAGCACGAGATCGGCGAGTGCCTCCGGGTCGTCCGGATCGATCGCGTCGCGCGAGATCTCGATCGCGACGACTTCGCCGGCGCCGTTCGCGGTCACCTTGACGAGCCCGCCGCCGACAGACGACTGCGCGGTCTCGTGCGTTGCCTCGTCCTGCATCTGCTGCATCTGCTCCTGCATCTGAGCCGCCTGCTGCATGAGCCGCTCCATGTCGAATGAGGACACAGCTAGCCGTCCCGTTCCTGCGCGTCGAAGGTTTCCTTCAGGAGCTCGAGGATCCGCTCCTCGCCCGCCGGTTCTTCTTCTGACGCCGCGGGGGTCTCGCGCGCCTCGCCGAGCTCGAAGACGAGCTCGAGCCGGCGCCCGGTGACGTCGTAGAGAGCGTCTGCGAGCAGATTCGCGTTCTTCGGCTCGCGCGCGAGGTCGAGGTGGAACTGCGCTGTGGGCGGGAACTCGAGGGTGAGGATGTCGCCGCTCAGATCCGCTGGATGCGCCTCGCGGAGGAGCGACGCCGTGGGGATGCCGCCGCGCTCCTCGACCGCCGGCAAGACGGTTCGGGTCCAGGCTTCTTGCAGCGACGAAAGCTCCAGCTCGGGCGCGCCGACCGGCACCGGAACTCGTTTCGGCTCGGGTTGCGAAATGGGCTCGGCCTGCGTCTCCTCCACCGCCTCGGGCTCTCGCGGCGCTGGTGGCGCCGCCGGCGTCTCTCCCTGCTCGAGCCGCTCGAGCCGGAACGCGATCGACTCGCGCGACAGGTCACTCGCCGGCCGCGTCACCTTGACGAGCGCGAGTTCGAGCGGAAGGCGAGGATCGCCGCCCTGGCGCATGTCGTCGACCGCCACCGCGAGCAGGTCGACGAGCCGCAGCACAGTGGCTTCGCCGAGCTGCTTGGCCTGCGCCTGCAGCCGCTCCCGTGCCTCCGCGCTCGTCGCCGCGGACTCGGGCACCTCGCCCAGATGCTGGGCGAGCATGAGCTGGCGGAGGTGTTCGATCAGGTCGACCACGAGCCTGCCGAGGTCGTGCCCGCGCTCCGACAGCTCCTCGATGTAGGTCAGCGCGCCCGCCGTGTCGCGATCGATCACGAGGTCGCAGAGCCGGAAGAGCGCCTCCTCCTCGACAGTCCCGAGCAGCTCGAGGACTGCCTGCACCGTGACCTGGTTCGCGGTAGCGGATGCGAGTTGGTCGAGCATCGAGACCGCATCCCGGTAGGCGCCGCGGCCACTGCGCGCCACGAGCGCGAGCGCCTGGTCGGGCGCTCCGATCTTCTCCGCGTCCGCGATCTGGCGCAGAACCTTGACGAGATGCTGGAGATTCGGGCGCTGGAAGACGAACGTCTGGCACCGCGAGCGGACGGTCGGCAGCACCTTCGAGAGGTCAGTCGTGCAGAAGACGAAGACGAGGTGCGGCGGCGGCTCCTCGATCAGCTTGAGGAGCGCGTTCCATGCGGCGTCCGTGAGCTGGTGCGCCTCGTCGAGGATGTAGACCTTGTAGCGGCCCTCGACCGGCTGGAGGACGACGCGGTCGCGGATCTCGCGGATGTCGTCGATGCCGCGCTGCGAGGCGGCGTCCATCTCGATCACGTCGAGCGAGGTACCGGCGGCGATCGCGCGGCACGCGTGGCACGTGCCGTCGGGCGTGATGGTTGGCCCCTGCCCGCAGTTGAGGCATTTGGCGAGGATGCGCGCCATCGAGGTCTTGCCGGTGCCCCGCGGGCCTGCAAAGAGGTACGCCTGGCGCACCGCGTCGGTGCCGATCGCGTTGCTCAGCGTCCGCACGACGGCCTCCTGCCCGACGACCTCCGCGAAGCTCTGGGGACGGTACTTTCGGTAAAGAGCAGCCACGGGTCGATTCAAGCAGAGGGCCAGACCGAACGCACACGTGGAAGGAACTACTTAGCGCTGCTTCCTCCCGGATCTGACGCGGTTCGCAGGCTCCCACTGCACGGGGCCTGGCCCTGGTCGAGTGTAGCCTCCGCCGTCGATGCCCGACGACGCACGCCACGCGCTCTTGACGAGGTTCTTCGACCACGCGCCGATGTTTCCGCCGGCCAGTCTGCCGCCGGCCGAGGCGCTCGACGAGGACCGGGAGGCGAGGCAGAGCGAGCATGCATGGCTGCTCGGCCGACTCGTCTGGCCCGCGGCGCAGCTGGCGGAGCTGCCGCAGGACGAGGCGCGTGCGCTAGCCGTGGTGGAAGCAGGGAGCGAGCGTCAGGACGATGCGGTCTATCTCGAGGGTGTCGGGCTGGACGAGGTCGCCGCGCGCGGGCTGCGCGCGAAGATCCGCTGCGGCGGTGAACGCGTGCCGACGGCCGACGAGCTGGCCGACTTCATCCGCGGTTGCCGCGCACGCGGTGTCGTCTTCAAGGCCACCGCGGGCCTCCACCATGCGTACCCGACCGAGTCGGGCGAGCACGGCTTCCTCAACCTCCTGGCGGCCGCCGTCTTCGGGAATGAAGAGGAGGCGTTGCGGGAGCGGGCTCCTTCGTTCGCGCTCGACGCCACGTCGTTCCGCTGGCGCGATCAGGAGGCGCTGCCGACGCAGCTCGTCGACGTGCGCTCTTCGCTCTTCCATTCGATCGGCACCTGCTCGTTCTTCGAGCCGCTGGCGGAGCTCGAGGAGCTGGGGATCCTGTGAGCTTCGGAGCCGGCCCGAACGGACTGTTGTGGCGGGACGGGGATGAG
>DATFHC010000049.1:0-37932 GCA_035248765.1 Gaiellaceae bacterium | reverse complement strand
GCACCCCTCCTAAATGGCCACTAGGCAGCCGCGCTCGGGCGGCGTAGCGTGCTACTGGCGGGGGCGTAACATGCAGCGCTTCTTTCCCGGGTAGCGTTCGGCTGGCCCGCCCCGACCTATCCGATTTATGTTCGGCCTCGGGTGGGAGCGGGATAGCGTCATGAAGCGATTCATCTGGTGGGCAGCCGTTGCGGAGCTTGCTGTGTTGGTGGGACTTGCTGTCCCGAGGGGGCAAGTGACGACTGCGAAGCGTCTACGGGTTCACCTGCCTCAGCGGATAGGAGTGGTGTCCGCTTAGGACCTTCCGGGATGCTCGCCCCGGCCGCCCTCTTCGAGCTGGAGGCATTCCCCGAGCTTTGGCGAACCCCATGACGGGGCGGACACTCTGCGGTGAGCCCCCTTCCCCTGAGGTCCGCCCCGATCCAGCTCTATTGCCGTCGGCCCGGTGGCTCAGCCCCGACGCGGCTCACTTTTGGCGGGCGCTTTACAAAGTTCGAGCGCGACGATGCCGGCGGAGATTCGTCAAGTGATCCCGAACCTCTCCAAGTACGTCCATCAGGCGCTGGCGACGCTCAAGCAACTCGGATCTACAAAGGCAGCTAGCCCGCCAGAGCCGGCCAGTACGCAGCCGCTCCGAAACGGCGTAGCGTCAGCCCTGGCCGGAGCCGCGGTGAGCAGCGCTAGGTGCCTGGCTGGCCGCTCCGCCATTCTCGTCGTACAACGGTGTTGGGCCGGGAGCAGAATCGCTGCTCCCGAGCCCACGCCGTTCGGTCGCAGCTAGCCGCCCAAGCAGGTTGGCGCGGCAGCAAGGAAGACCGGGACAACGGTGTCGTCTAGATGGTCAATACCTGTGCCGTTTGCGAGCACGCGGTCGTTCGGGTTGTTGTGTGCGAGAACGCCCGGGCCGTTGCTGTTGCCTCCTGCGACCCCGGTGCCGAGTGCGAAGTAGAGAGGCAGCTTCGGGTTAGCCGCGACCGCGGTGTCGTAGGCCGCCTGGAAGCAGGGAACGCTGCTTGAGGGCAAGCCGAAGAAGTCCACGATGGTGGCGACCCCGTTGCCCTGGTCTGTCATGTCGAAGTAGAGCCACATACCTGAGCGGGTTGACTGCTGCAACCCCTGCTGCGAGCCAGAGACGCGGATGCAGTCGAACGCGAGTGCCGAGCTGGCCATCGTGAGTGCGACTACTGCCACACCGAAAAAGAGCGCGAACCGCTGCTTCATTTAGATTCCCCCTTGTGTGTTGAACCGCAGCGAGCCCTAACAGGCTCTCGAGAAGGGTTAGAGAATAACCAGATAGCCGACGCCGTTAGAGGAGCGTTCGGCGGGCTACGTCAGGTATCGAGCGAGGTGTTCTGACCCGGGGGGCCGCAGAAGACCAGCGCCGTCGACGACACAGCCCGCCGTCTCAGCCCTTGTTTACAAGGCACGCGTCTCGCCGCCTCGCTCTTGGGCGCTTGAACTTCGCAGTGCGTCGGCCCGCGGGTCAGCGCGGTCGCTGCGATTAGGACGAGGACGCCAGCTATGCCGCCTGCGGCTCGGCGGAGGCTGCGAACGGCATCGAACTGCACCCCGTCTACCGATTCAGCTGCCTCAGCGGATAGCAGTGGTGTTCGCTTAGGGCCTCTTCCGCCCTTGCCTACCAGCGACTAGGTTGGCCTTGGGATGGGGGCTGCTACGCAGCCTTCGGGCAGCAGGAGATCCCGAGCGAGAAGCTCGCTCGCCTCTCCTCCTACGATGCAGTTGGATCGTTCGCGTTGGTGCCGATCGGCTATGCCGTCGTCGGGCCCGTTGCGACCGCGATAGGCACAGGCTCCACCTTCCTCGCGAGCGCGGCGGTCACCGTTGTGGCGACCGCGCTCGTCTTCGTCTCGCGCGACGTTCGTACACTCCAGCGACGGGCAGACGCAGCTGTCGCACTCGCGGAGCCCGATCCGGCCGCCAGCTAAGAGCGGCCGCTTCCATTGTCCATCGGCCGCTGACTGGTTTGCTCGCCTGGGCGAGCGTCCTCTCATCTGATGCTCCGACGACCTACACCCACGGCCGAGCGGGGTTCGCGGCGAACCCCCGGCAAGCGGATGCAACTGCAGGCGACTAGCTGCAAGTAATCATGCGGCTTTCGCGGTTGCGTTGTTTGCTGCCATTTGCGGGGGTTTGCGTCCGCTCTGCTCCATGAATGCTCCATACCGAGTGGCGACGTGCGGCGGCGCTTGGACGGCTTGCACGACGAGCCACGGCCGGGGAAGCCGCGCACGATCCGTGATGAGGACGTCGAGCGGGTGATCGTGAAGACGCTGGAGGAGCGGCCGGTCGGTGCGACGCATTGGTCGACGCGTTCGATGGCCGCAGCGACCCGGATGAAGCAGACTGCGATCAGCCGGATCTGGCGCGCGTTCGGGCTGAAGCCGCACCGGAGCGAGTCGTTCAAGCTCTCGCCGGATCCGCGGTTCATCGACAAGGTCAGAGACATCGTCGGGCTGTACAACCAGATCCTCGACAGCCTCGCCGCCTACTGCCAGCGGATTAAGGACTCAGGACACTATTCCTCCTAGGCCTTTGCTCGCAGGCAGAGGCCGACTTCGATCGCGCCCCAGTTGTGCGAGGCGGGGTAGCTGTTCACAATCGACCGGTCCGAGACGTCGAGCCTGACGACATATCCGCACGGCTTCATCTTCACGGGGCTCGCTGTGTTCAGCGTCCAGCCGTGGCCGCCGGGCCCGGGCGCTGGGCTCGTGCCGGCGAGGAACGGGCTCGACTGTGGCGGGTTCGACGGCGTCGTGACCGTGTTGGGCTCGGTCGAGAGTGACCAGCCGCCGAAGTGCGCATCGTCGGCGATGAAGTCGCCGGTGATCGTGACTCCCTCGACGAAGTCCTTGCAGTCCCCGCCGGCGGCGATGTGAATGTCCATCGTTGGGAACAACGCGGGCGGCCCGACCGGCCCGGTGTTGTCGATGAGCATCGAGTACCACGGGCTGCTGGCGATGATGCTCGGCTCGTTGGGCGCCGTCGCGATGTCGAGCTGGACATCCCAGAGTCCGTCCTCGCCCGTGCCCCATTCGGCCAGGATCCGGGTGAAGTACTGCAGTGGATCGGCGTACTTGAAGAAGCCGCCGACCGACGTCTGGAGGTCGTAGCCCGGCGACCACGCGCGCTCGAGCAGGAAGCTGTTCCCGAGCACCGTGAACGACAGCGGCGGGTCGGTCGACTTCCGCACCTTGACCCGGTACCAGTAGCCGAAGAAGAAGTTCCCTTCGACCTCGACCGTGCCGCCGAACGGACACGGCCGGCCTAGGCCCCAGCCGTCGGCTGGATCGCCCGGGAAGTGCGCGAAGCGGGCGGTCGGGACCGTCATGCCCGAGACGGCGGTGTCGATGTCCTCGATCGCGATCCCACCCAGGTTGCGGATCGACGCCAGAACGTCGCCGGGCGGGATCTCGTCACCAGGCGCGATCTGCACGTGCACGTCCAGCCTGTCACCCCAGTATTCGAGCTTGTCCGGATCCGTCGTCGACGGAGGAACGGCCCAGGAGAGCACCGCCCGCACGCGGGCGATCTTCGGCTCCGTGCAGCTGCGGCGCTCATGGGTCAGGTCGACCGGGAGGATGGCCGAGTAGCAGAGTCCCTGCGGTGGGATCTTCGCGATGTCGTGGACGTTGACCGCGACCGTGCCGAGGTAGCTCCACTCGCAAGTGTCGTCCCAGTCGGCCCAGAACGCGACGTACTCCTGGCTGCCCGCATGGCAGAGATCGCCCGAGTACCCGGTCGGCCGCTTGATGCGGAACGTCGCGACGAGCCGCTCGGGCAGAGTCTCGTCGAGGCCCAGGCATTCGAGCTCCTCGTAGGAGACATTCGCGTTCGTCTGTTCTAGCTGGCCGAGAATCTGCTGCAGATCGGCGCCGATCGCTGCGAAGCTCTCGGTGGTCGACATGAGCAGCTCCTGGTTGAAGCCGCCCTTCGCGAGTAGCGGATGGAGGGCGGTCAGTCCGAACCGGTGCGGCTCGACAGCGAGGTTCGCCGCGACCGCCTTGCTCGACTTCGAGGTCTTGTCGGCCGTATACAGCTCGGCCAGTTCTGCAAGCTCGAACGGGGGCGGGTCCGGGAGTGGGATCGGGTGGAGCTGCACCTGTTCGAAGAGCGGCGGCACCTCGAGCTTCTTGCCTATCTCGGAGCCGAGCTCCTCGATCAGGCAGAAGATGTTCCACGGGCGTGGAGCGATCTGGATCTCGCACTCGAGCACGTTGCCCCAGACCGGCTTCCAGTTCGCGTTGACGGCGCCCGCCGGCGGGGCCCACTGCCAGGACAGAATCGCTCGCACGCGCGGCAGGACCGCGTGGTTGCAGCACTCGCGGCGCGGGTCGATCCTCCGGCTCGCCACATAGGTCAGTGGCTTGTCCGCCTGGTCGGCGCAGTCGCGGCGGTTCGGAATGTCGTGCACCTGGACGCCGGCCAGGCCTGCGTCCTCCCACCCGCTTCCGTAGTCGAGGAAGAAGCGGACGTATTCGGTGCTGCCCGCATGGCAGAGATCGCCCGCGTAGCCGGTGGGCTGCTTCACCGCGATCGTCGCTTCGAGGAAGTTCGACTGCGGATTGAAGCCGACGCACGTGGCCTCCTCGAACGCCGTGTCGCTGACCACCTTCTTGACCGGCTTCCAGGTCGTCTTCTCGAGGTTGCCGAAGTGGTTTGGGTTCTTCGCGAGCAGCGCCGTGAAGCTCGCGCGCTCCTTCAGGACGACGGCCGACCCGCGCGTTGGCCTCTTCGGTTCTGCCATGGTCGTTGCTCCTCTGGCCCGGGGTATGAAAGCGAGCACGGCCAGCCTGGCGCACGACCGTCACCCAGCCGTTGAGCGGGCGTCACGCCCGCGTCACCGACTTTGGCGAGCTACTTGACGAAGGTCACGGGCGCGTCTCGACCACCGCGGCCGGGAGGCGCCGGCGCGGGTCGCGGCGGCGCGCCGACGGGCGCTGCCGTCGGCCGCTTGCTCGGGTCAAGCGACTTTCGCTTCTGGCCACAACACATCGAGCGCTCCTTCCTGGAAGGGCTCGTCGGCGGAGCCGGCGGCGCCGGTCGCGCGTTCGAGCAGGCAGGCGGCGCCTGAGAGCGCCAGCCACGCGAGCGGCGCGTCGCGAGGACGGCGCGCGACCGCGAGGGTCGCCGGCGCCGCCACCCAGATGCTCAGGCAGTAGAAGCAGTCCATCAACTCACCCAGCCGGCCGCTGCCGGCCCTTCGGCGCAGACGCACGACCGCATCGGCGGGCCCGTCCTCCTCGGCGAGCAGATGCGTCACCCGCCAGGTCGCGAGCGACGCGAGCACGAACCGGCCGGCGCGATCGTCCGTCATCGACTCGTTACGACACGGCCGAGAAGGTCTCCAGCCACGAGCGCACCGCTGCGAGGATCTCCTCCTTGCCGCTCGCCGCCGAGGCATGCCAGCCGCGCATCGTCGCGTCGCCTGTCTGGGTAAGGCGTGCGCGCAGACGGTCCCTCTCCAGACCCTCTTCCTGCCAGGCCCGAATCACCAGCACCGCTGTCCGCTCCTTTGGCCGCAAGCGTCCTCGTGGTCGCGCGAAGGTAGCGCGACGTCGTCACCGCTCCGTCTCCAGACCGTCAAGACCCCGGATCAGCTCGCGCATCCGCTCTGAGGGCTCGATTCCCAGCTGCTCACGCAGCAGCTGCTCGCAGAGACGGTACTGGCGAAGCGCCTCGCTCGCGTTCCCGTCCGCCAGATGGGCGCGTACGACCGCCCGGTGGGCGCTCTCGCGAAGCCGTTCGCCGGCGACCGAGAGCAGCCCCACGTCGAGCGCATCGCCGAAACGGCCCGCGCCACTCAGCCGATCGCAGAGCGCGTCGAGCGAGCGGAGCCGGAGCTGGCGGAAGCGCTCGCGCTCGATCAGCACCCAGTCGTCGTACCAGCCCGGGAGCAGGTCGCACGCGAGCCTCGACGCGTCGACCTCCAGGTCGTCGACCGCGTCGCCGTCCAATCCGCGACGAGCGAGAGCTTCCGCCTCGCGAAGGTCGACTTGCACGCCGGGATCCAGCCGGAGCATCTCGCCTGCCGTCTCGATCAACTCGCAGCACCGGTGGATCCGCCATAGGGCCGACCGGAGGCTCGCCGCGGCCCGCTCCTCTGGCAGGTCGAGCCACAGCGACCCGGCCACATAGGCCCGGCGAACAGGCCGGTCATGCAGAGCGACGAAGGCGACGACGCGCTGCACGCTCGCGGCGAGCTGAACCGGCCTGCCTTTGATGCGAAGCTCGAACCCGCCGAGGAGTACGAGACGCACGCGAGGCTCGACCCGCGAGCCCGGACGCTCAGAGCGGCGACCCCCCGCGCCGGGCGTCGCCCGCATCGGCGAGCGCGGCTCCAGCACGGCAGCGGCGCCTGGCTGAAGCTCTTCGACCCTCGCGGCTCTCACCACCTACACCCCCAACTGGCCGGTCCGGAAAGGAGCAGCCGCGAGCCCCAAAGGTATCCGCGGGCTAGCTTCCGACGCCGCTGTCGCCCAGTCAATCCCTCGACCGGGGGAAAGCGCCGCCGCGCGAAACCGGGTCGGATCAGGACAGCGCGCACGACACCGCGGTCAGGACGGTCGCCGAGGTGAACAGCCGCACGGTGTCGGCGTACAGCGGCCCGGCTTGTCCAGCTCCCACGGCGCCGCGCGATCGCGATCGGTGATGCGCATCACCGATGCGCTGGCCCAGCTGCCGTCCGGGAGCTGCTCGGCTAGAGAAGGGCTTCGAGGAGACCAGGTGCGAGAGCTCCGACTCCGGCGAGCCGGAGAGGGTCGAGGAGCGGTGCCCGTTCGAACGCATTCTCGCCCTGCAGCCGTTTCGAGCGAACGGCGGGTGGCGCCGGACTCGACGTGGGCACGGATCGCCGCGAGGAAGGCAAGGCCTTCCTCGCGGCGCGTAGAGCGGTGAGCGCCACCAGAATCCCGCGCCGGTGCGTCGCCGGACGAGATAGTCCACGGCTCGCCGCACGTCAGGATCCTCCCGTCCGTGCCTCGTCAACAAGGCTTGCGCCGCGACCAGCGTCCCGTTTCGGGTGCGAGTCACCCCACGAGCCGATGAGAGAGCCTTCTGTCTTGACCCAGGTTTGACCCGGCGCACCGACAGCCCGATCGCCGTGAAGAGAGCCCGTCGCAGGACACCCACCCGGCCGACCAGCTGGAAGCTCAACCGGTTTCGCCGACCAATCCCCGAGACGACGCCAGGGACGTCGAGCGGCGCAAGGCTGCTCACGATCCCTGCAGCACTTAGCCGATCCGAGAGCGTCCAGGCGCAGGCAGCCGCGTACGGACCCCCACCGGAGATCCCCAAGACAGCGAAACGATCCAGCCCCCTCGCTTCCGCCAGTTCGACCACGTCGTCGGGCCAATCGACAAGGGTGCGGCGCCCGCGCTAGAAGTCGAGAGACCCATACCCGGCCGATCGACGGCAATCAAACGGACGCCCGTCTCCCTCGCCGCCTCGTCGCCAAGGCGCCCCTCGACCCGGGACCCCGGCCAGCCATGGAAGTAGAAGACAGGTGCGCCAGCCGGATCGCCCCATTCGGAGTAGCCCAGGCGGCGGCCGTCTCGCAGTTCAATGGTCCGGTCGGCGCCATCCTCCACCGAGTGAGTCTTACCTCGGGGCGTCTCGACTGGCCACTGTTAGGAGAACGTCGCCACCGTGTCTCGAGCTGGTGCGTAAAGCGACCTCCGGCTCCATAGTCTACGGCGCTGCGTCGGAGATGCTTGCACGCCGCTGTCTCTACGGGACGGCGACTCAAGGTCGGCTTGGGTTGTCCTGAGGCCAGGCGATGGTTTCGGTCGGCATGCCCGGGGATCGCGAATTTCCAGGCGAACGTCCTGCCGTTTGCGCGGGAGCAGGGAGAAGGAGCGATTCCTTGGTTGACCGACAGAGCGGCAAAGGCGATCGCGATCACGCTCATGGGAGGACGAACAGGCGCTTAGCGCGAGCGACGAGGCCGCAAACGCGCTCCGCGCAGATGCGGCCAGCCAGATGGGCGCAAGCGGAACCCCGACCGTTCGAACGGCACGAGGTCGCCATCTTCGAGGCCGCGCGTCCGGTTGCTGTGCGAGCTGTTTGCTCTAGCTACGGTTACTCAACAACGTTGAGTTGACGACCGGATCCGTCTCGGACTGAACGCCACCCACTGTGGCCGGCCACTTGGTGGTGCGCCGGTGTGGTTCTAGGCTTCGGGGGTGACTGCCTGTGTGAACTGCGGCGCCGAGAACCGCGAGGGTGCGAAGTTCTGCGGCGAGTGCGGTGTTGCTCTCGCGCTCGTCTGCCCCGCATGCGGTGCGCCGAACGCAGCAGGACGAAAGTTCTGCGACGAGTGTGGCGCTGCGCTTACCGAGGAGGTGACCGCTGCGTCTGCGGACGCGGTTGCCACTGGGGCGACTGCTGCACTGCCGAAGGCGGAGCCGGTGGCGGAGCGGCGCTTCGTGTCGGTCTTGTTTGCGGATCTGGTGGGTTTCACCGCGGCCTCGGAGCAGCGGGATGCGGAAGAGACGCGGGAGTTGTTGTCGCGGTATTTCGAGGCGTGCCGCCGGTTGATCGGCCTCTATGGGGGCACGGTGGAGAAGTTCATTGGCGATGCCGTGATGGCGGTGTGGGGGGCGCCGCTCGCGACCGAGGACGACGCGGAGCGTGCCGTCCGGGCGGCGCTCGATCTGGTGGCGGCGGTGAGCGCGCTCGGCGATGAGGTGGGGACGACTGGGTTGCGGGCGCGGGCGGCGGTGCTGAGCGGCGAGGCGGCGGTGACGATCGGTGCCGAGGGCGAAGGGATGATCGCCGGCGACCTGGTCAACACCGCCTCGCGGATCCAGGGGATCGCTGAGCCGGGCCAAGTGCTGGTCGGCGAGGTCACGCGGCGGGCGACCGAGGCGGCGATCGTCTACGAGAGCGCCGGCAGCCACGAGCTCAAGGGCAAGACGGGACTCGTGCCGCTCTGGTGTGCAGTTCGCGTCGTCTCCGGCGCGCGCGGCTCGCTCAAGTCGGAGGGGCTCGAAGCGCCGTTCGTCGGCCGCGACCGCGAGCTCCGTCTGCTCAAGGAGCTTTTCCACGCAAGCGCGGAGGAGCGCAAGGCGCACCTCGTCTCGGTCACGGGCATCGGCGGCATCGGCAAGTCGCGGCTTGCCTGGGAGTTCTTCAAGTACATCGATGGGCTCCAGCAGACAACGCTCTGGCACCGCGGCCGCTGCCTCGCCTACGGCGAGGGCGTCACCTATTGGGCCCTCGCGGACATGGTGCGGATGCGCTGCCGGATCGCAGAGGACGAAGATTTAGGCCTGGCGCTCGAGAAGCTGCACGCGACGCTGACCGAGTACGTGCTCGACGAGGAGGAGCGGCGGTTCGTCGAGCCGCGCCTCGCGCATCTGCTCGGACTCGAGGAGCGCGAGGCGAGCTCGAGGGAGGAGCTGTTCGGCGCCTGGCGCCTATTCTTCGAGCGGCTCGGCGATGCGGCGCCCGTCGCGCTTGTCTTCGAGGACATGCAGTGGGCGGACGCGAGCCTGCTCGACTTCGTCGAGTACCTGCTCGAGTGGTCGCGTGACCAGCCGCTCTACGTGATCACGCTGGCGCGGCCAGAGCTGCTCGAGAAACGGCCGACGTGGGGCGCGGGAAAGCGCATCTTCACGGCCCTCTACATCGAACCGCTCTCTGAGCAGCCAATGCAGGAACTCCTGGACGGGCTCGTGCCGGGGCTGCCCGACTCCCTGCGCCGCCAGATCCTCGCGCGCGCCGAGGGAGTTCCGCTGTACGCGGTCGAAACGGTGCGGATGCTGCTCGACCGAGGCCTGCTCGTCCAGGAGGGAAGCGTCTACCGACCGGTCGGGCAGGTTGAGACCCTCGAGGTGCCTGAGACGCTGCACGCGCTGATCGCGGCGCGACTCGACGGGCTCTCGGCCGACGAACGGCGGCTGCTTCAGGATGCCGCCGTGCTCGGCAAAACGTTCACGCGCCAGGCACTCGCTGCCGTCAGCGGTGTCGTCGACGCCGACCTCGCGGCGCTCCTCACTGGGCTTGTTCGCAAGGAGGTGCTCTCGATCCAGGCCGACCCCCGCTCGCCGGATCACGGTCAGTACGGCTTTCTCCAGGACCTCGTGCGGCGCGTCGCCTACGAGACGCTCTCGAAACGCGAACGGCGCGCCCGCCACCTCGCCGCAGCCGCATACCTCGAGAGCGCATTCGTCGGCGAGCAGGACGAGGTGATCGAGGTGATCGCGTCGCACTACCTTGACGCCTACCGGGTGCTCCCGGACGACGGCGATGCCGCCGAACTGCGCGCCAACGCCCGTCGGATGCTGACGCGGGCAGGCGAGCGGGCTGCCTCGCTCGCGGCGCCGGGCGAGGCACGGCGCTACTTCGAGCAGGCCTGTGAGCTCACCGACAAGTCGCTCGAGCGGGCGGCACTTCTCGGCCGCGCCGGCAAGATGGCGGGCCAGCTCGGCCTGCCGGACGAGGCGACGCCGCTGCTCGAGGAGTCGATCGCGATCTACGAGAGCGAGGGCGACGCACACGGCGCCGCCCGGATGAGCTATGTCCTCGGCCGGATCCAGGGCTTCACCGAGCGCCGCGACGAGGCGATCGCGCGCCTGCAAGACGCCTTCGACATCGTCTCTCGCGACGAGCCGGACGAGGACGTCGCCCTGATCGCGGCACTGCTGGGGCGCGGCTACTGGTTCAAGGGCGACCTAGAGAGGGCCGCCGAGTGGACTGAGAAGGCGCTCGACCTCGCCGAGGCCTACGCCTTCCCGGAGCCGCTCGCGTTTGCCCTCCGCATCAAGGGTGCGGTGGCGTTCAGTCGCGGCCACGTGAACGAATCCGACGCGCTGCTGCGCCGCTCTCTCGAGCTCGCGCTCGAGCACGACCTCCTCGAGGAGGCCGCGACCGCATACTTCCTCCTCTCCGACGGCGAGTTCCGGAGAGACCACTACGGGGAGGCGCTCGAGTACCTTCGCGAGTCACTGGCACTCGCCCGGCGCCGAGGAAGCCGCATGGCAGAGTGGGCCAACCTCTCCGAGCTGACATACCCGCTCTTCATGCTCGGCCGCTGGGATGAGGCGCTTGCCCTCATCCCAGAGCCGAGTGAGGAGCACACGCACTCCGGCGCTGTGGTGCTCAGCCTCCTCAGCTCGCTCATGGAGATTCACCTCCACCGCGGCCAGCCGGAGGAGGCGCGCAGGATCTTTTCGCTCTTCTCGCACCTCGAGGGCTCGAGCGACGTCCAGGACCAGTCGTGCTACCTGGCCGCACGGGCCTCCATCGCCCGCGCCGAGGGCAGGTTCCAGGACGCGCTGAAGGACGGCGTAGCCGCGATCGAGACCGCCGAGACGCTCGGCTACGGACAGCAGGCCGCTAAGCAGGGATTGGTCGCAGCGACTGAGTCCGCGCTCACGCTCGGCGACACGGCGACAGCGCGTGGCCTGCTGGCCCGGGCCACTGACGCCCCGCCCGGCCACCGCGCGCCGTTCCTCGACGCGCAGGCGCATCGATTTCGAGGGCGCCTGGATGCGGACGAGGCGCAGTACGGGGCGGCAGAGGCGCTGTTCCGAGAGCTCGAGCTGCCGTTCTGGCTCGCCGTCACCCAAGCCGAGCACGGCGAGTGGCTCACCAATCAAGGAGGAAACGAGGAGGCGCAGCTGCTCCTCGCAGACGCACGAGAAACGTTCGAGCGCCTCGGCGCAAAACCGTACCTCGATCGTCTCGAGACTGCCGAGGCCCGGCCTCGCGCCGTCACCACCTAGCCTGGTCCGCTCCTCGCCCACTGGCACGCGTGCGCATTGGGCTCGAGGAGCTTTTCGGCCACGCTGTGAGGAGGGCGACTTCCTGCGCGATCCAGATGGCTGCCGAATCGAGCTGACGCACCTCCGAGCGGCTACCTGCGGACCGAGACAGGCCCCAAATCCGCACCCCCTGTTTGTTGCGACCTCCGGCTTCGGTCGTCGGAGTCGGCCACTCGGATGGCTGCCCGGTGACTCGATAGAGGCCCGTCACGCCCCTTCGAAAACTTGGGACCTCCATAAACTGCTCCATACCCGCATCAAGTTGCACGATGCGCAAGTCGATCCGAAAAGGAAAGCCCCGCTTTGCGGGGCTTTTGCAGAGCCCTCTGACGGACTCGAACCGTCGACCCCCTCCTTACCATGAACGTGAGGAGGGGGCCGACTCATGCCGGTTTGCGCGTAGCGATGCGGCTTCGTGTGTGTCGGTGATAGCCGCACGTCGTCGTGTTTTGCATGGCCGTGCGACCCTGGTGCGACCTCGGTGTCCGTCCGTCGTCGCTGGCTGACGTGAGCCCGCTCTGCGGGCTAGTGTCAACGCGTCTCTTGCTTCAGCCTGCTTCCTCTGCGCAGGCTGCGTGAGTTGGCGGTGAGATAGGCGCGGGTCCGGTGCTGTCGGGCGGCCCGGCGTTCGCCCAGAGGATCTCGCCGGGGGTGAGATCGAGATCGTTGAGTTCGTCGCGTCGTAGGCGAGCCGTGAGGCGCTCGCCGGTTCCGTCTGCAAGGTCGACGCGGGCGTCGGCGCCGAGGACCGCGATGCGCTCGACTTCGACCTCCACGGCGCCGTCACTCGGCCAGCGTCGGAGCACTACCGCGTGCGGGCGGACGAGGCGTGGCCCGAGGCGGACGGCGTCGCCGACGAAACGCAGGACGAACTCCGACGCGGGCGTGTCGTAGAGCTCTGCCGGCGCTCCCACCTGCTCGAGGCGGCCGTGGTCGAGCACGGCGACCCGGTCTGCGACCTCCATGGCCTCCTCCTGGTCGTGGGTGACGAAGACCGTGGTGACGTGGACCTCTTCGTGGAGGCGGCGCAGCCAGTCGCGCAACTCGGCTCGGACGCGGGCGTCGAGGGCGCCGAAGGGCTCGTCGAGGAGGAGGACGCGTGGCTTTGCGGCGAGGGCGCGCGCGAGCGCCATTCGCTGCCGTTGGCCGCCGGAGAGGCGGGAGGGATACCGGTCGGCGAAGCCCTGGAGCTGCACGAGCTCGAGCAGTTCGTCGACGCGGGCTCGGATCTCCTGTTTGGGGCGCTTGCGGATCGTGAGGGCGAAGGCGACGTTGTCGCGGACGGTCATGTGCTTGAACGCTGCGTAGTGCTGGAAGACGAAGCCGACGTTGCGCCGTTGCGGGGCGAGCCCGGTCGCGTCCTCGCCTGCGAGCAAGACCTCTCCTGAATCGGGCCGTTCGAGGCCGGCGACGATCCGGAGCAGAGTCGACTTGCCGGAGCCGCTGGGGCCGAGCACGGCGGTGAGCGAGCCGTCGGGGATCTCGAGCGAGACGTCGTCGAGGGCGAGGAAGGAGCCGAAGCGCTTGGTGACGTTGCGGATCTCGATCGACATCAGAGTGATTCCTCCCGGGGCCGTATCGCGGTCATTGCGACGAGCACGAGGACGGCCAGCGTCGCCAGGACGAGGGACACCGCATAGGCGCCCGCGGTGTTGAAGTTGTTCGTCAGGTCCTCGACGAGGGTCGTCGCCGTCTCCGTCTTGCCGACGATGCGGCCGGAGACGACAGCGACCGCTCCGTACTCGCCGAGGCAGCGCGCGGTCGTGAGCACAACACCGTAGATCACGGCCCAGCGGATGGACGGGAGCGTGATCCGCCAGAACCGCTGCCAGCGGGTCGCGCCGAGCGTCGCAGCCGCCTGCTCCTGCTCGTGGCCGACCTCGCGCAGGGTTGGGATTACCTCGCGGGCGACGAAGGGGACGGATACGAACACGGTCGCCATCACGATCGCGGGCAAGGCGAACAGGACTTGGATGCCGTGTCCGAGCAGCCAGCTGCCGAACCAGCCGGTGCGTCCGTAGAGGAGATAGAGGCAGAGGCCGATGACCACGGGCGAGACGGCAAGGGGGAGATCGATGAACGCGTTGAGCGGCCCCTTGCCCCGGAAGCGGCGCCGCACGATCGCGAGCCCGCAGAGCACGCCGAAGACAGTGTTGAGCGGGACGGCGATGGCGGTCGCGATCAGCGTCACCTGGAAGGCGTGGATCGTGTTGGGGTCGGACAGCGTCTGCCAGACCGGGTGGAGCCCGCTCTGGAAGGTGCGGTAGAAGACCACGGCAAGCGGCGCAAGCAGGACGGCCACGAGGTAGCCGAGCGCAACCGCGCGGAGTCCGAGCCGACTAAGCACGTTCGTGCCTCGTGGCGAGGAACCGCAGAGCCCCGATTGCGAGCAGGAGGACGAACGCCGCCCCGAGTAGGACCATCGCGACAGCCGCAGCGTAGTCCGGGTAGCCGTTCTGAATCTGGGTGAAGATAAAGACCGAGGCGACTTCGGTATGGAAGGGGTTGTTTCCTGAAATCACGACGATCGAGCCGATCTCTCCGAGGGCGCGCGCGAGGGCGAGCACGACGCCGGAGAGGATCCCGGGCAACAGGTTCGGCAGCACGATTCGCCGAAAGACCGCGAGCCGGTTGGCGCCGAGCGAGCGGGCGGCCTCCTCCATCTCCGCGTCGAGCTCGAGGAGCACGGGCTGTACCGTCCGGACGACGAACGGGAGCGTGACGAAGCAGAGCGCGAGCACGATCGCGCCCCGCGTGTAGGCGATGTGCGCGCCGACCGGCGAGCGCGGCCCGTAGAGCGCGAGCAGGGTCAGGCCGGCCACGACCGTCGGCAGCGCAAACGGCAGGTCGATCACGGCGTTGACCATCGATTTGCCGCGGAAGTCGTCACGGACGAGAACCCAGGCCGTGACCGTCCCCAGCACAGCGTTGAGCAGAATGACCACCAACGCTGCGCCGAAGGTGAGCTTGAGCGCGGCCACCGCCTCCGGGCTCGAGACGACTTGCCAGAAACCATGCGCCCCGTTCTTCTTCGACTCCCAAAGAAGCGCTGCGAGCGGCAGCACGACGACGACGATCAGGTAGCTCGAGATCACGCCGACAGACAGGCTCGTACTGGCCCGTCCGCCGCCGCTGATCCTGCGTGCCGGCGCTGCTGCAGCCGCCGCGACCGCGTTAATGGGTGGGACCTCCGACCGCTCGTTCGATCGCGACCATCCGGCCCGTGTTCGGGTCGAACCAGACGCGATTCGCCTTGAGCCAGCCGCCGAAGAGCCGGTCCTGGATCTTGAAGACGGGGCCGGTGTTGTAATTCTTGCGCCAGCTTGCGAGGTCGGGACGCTTCAGGACGGGCTTCACGACCGGGCGGTAGCCGTTGGCGGCGAGGATCCTCTGCTGTTTCGGCGCGTGCGCGTACTGGATGAACGCCTTCGCCGACGCCGGCCCGCTCTTCAGCGCCACCATCGGGAGCTGGATCAGCATCGTCGGCTTCGGCACGACGAGCTTCCCCTGCTTGCCGGCGGCGAAGGCGGCATAGGCCTCGCTTTCGTAGGTGATGAGGACGTCGCCCTTGCCGGAAAAGAACGTGTTCGCCGCGGCCGAGCCGGACGGGTCCTGCGCGACGACATGTCGGAAGAGCTTGGTCACGTACTGAACGGCCTTGTGGTCGTTCATTGCGGACTTGCGCATCGCGCCATAAGCAGCGAGCACATTCCATTTCGCCGAGCCGGAGCTGAAGGGGTCCGGCGTCACGACCTGGACGCCCGGCTTGACGAGGTCACTCCAGCCGTGGATGTGCTTCGGGTTGCCCGGCCGCACCACGAAGGCGACGACCGAGTCGGCCACGATCCCGCCGAACGGCGCCTTGGTCCAGCTCTTGGCGACGAGGCCGGCTTGGACGAGCGTGTCGATGTCGAGCCCGGTCGAGAGGAAGGCGATGTCCGCCGGCTGTCCGGCGACGATCGCCCGCGCCTGTGCGCCCGACGGGCCGTACGACTGCGTGAACGAGACCCCCTGGCCGGCGGGCTGGTGGCCGAAGCGCGAGATCAACTTCTGCATGACCGGCTTCGGCGTGGAATAGGCGACGAGGTTCAGGGTCGTGCCGGCCTGGCGGGCCTGCGCGGCGCTGCTCGGGCAGCCGAACAAGACGGGGATGACCAGGGCGAAGAGCAAGAATCGGCGCATCGCGCTGCGGTCCTTTCTCGGGATTACCTACCGACTTTCTAGGTATTGGCGATGCTGATACTTACCATAAGCCGAGGCCAGCCCGCAAACTCGAACAGAATTCGAACAGTCAGGCCTTGCGCTGCGCCGCGGCGATGTCCGCCAGCGTGGTCTGCTCCAGCACGGCGCGGATCTGCGTGCGCAGCTCGAGCCAGACGTCGCGTAGGCCGGCGGCGGCGCCCTCGTACGAGAGCTCGTCCGGCCGCACCCCGCGCACGGTGGCGATCGGCCCCTCCAGCTCGCGGATCACCTCGGCAACCGAGATCTCCTCCGCCGGCCGCGCGAGCTGGTAACCGCCCTCGGCGCCACGCTGGCTGGCGACCAGACCTGCGCTGCGGAGCTGGGACAGGATGCTCTCCAGGAACTTCGGTGGGATGTTCTGAGCCGACGCGAGCTGCTCGGCCGTCGTCAGCCCCGGCGGCGCGGCGGCAAGCTCAGCCATCGCCCGAAGCGCGTAGTCGACCTTCGCGGATACCCGCACTCACCCATTCTTCCCTGCGCCTTCTCGAGCTGCCGCCGTTATCTGCGTCCAGATGCGATCCGCCGACCAGCCAGTTGATCGAGCTCCCCTCGCGCGTGTCTCCACAACTGCCCGATGCTTCTGAGCGCCACGCCGGCTCGGTCTACCGGCACGGTTGTGCCCATTCGACGTCCGGACGCTGAGCAGCCGATCCTTGCACGCCCATGGCTGGTACGACGCCACAATAACGGAATTTACGGAAACGGTTCCGGAGCACTTGTTCCGGACTGGATCCCAGGAAATAGCGATAAACCCGGCCCTTGACTTTTGCATGTGGACGAGTTAGCGTCGCATTTCCTAAAACGTTTTCGGAGGCCCAAGACGAGCACTATCCGGGAAGTAGCGAAGCTCAGCGGCGTATCCGTCTCCACGGTCTCGCGCGTCTTCAATGGCTACGGCGACGTGAGCGCCGCGACGAAGGAGCGTGTGCTCGAGACGGCCCGCTCGCTCGACTACGCGCCGAGCGCCGCCGCCCGCACGCTGGTCAAGCAGCGCTCGCAGCTCATCGGCGTCGTGCTCTTCACTGGCCGCGAGCACCCCGACATCGGGCATCCGTTCTTCCAGGACGTGCTCGTTGGCTTGAAGCGCGGGATCGGCGCGCGGGGTTACGACGTCTTGCTCTTCGCCACCGAGCAGCCGGGCTCGAGCGGCGACAGTGCCCACTCGTATCTCCGGCGGGCGCGCCACCACCGTGTCGACGGCATCGTGCTCATGGGCGTCGATCGCGACGACCCCGAGGTCACGAAGCTGCTCGAGGCGCAGATTCCGCTCGTCGGTGTCGACCTCGACGTCTCCGGGCCCACGGCGACCCATGTCGCTTCCGACAACGTCGGCGGGGCGCGTCTCGCGGTGCGGCATCTCTCCGGGCTCGGACACCGGCGGATTGCGACCATCGCCGGCCCCGAGGACAGCAAGCCGGGGGCGGACCGGCTGGTCGGCTACCGCGCCGAGCTCCAAGCACTCGGCCTGGAGAACCGGCCCGAATACGAGGAGATCGGCGACTGGTACACGGAGAGCGGCGAGCGGGCGATGCAGAAGCTGCTCGCGCTCCCGGACCCGCCCACCGCCGTGTTCGCCGCTGCGGACCTGATGGCCGTGGGGGCGATGAAGGCCGCGCGTGCAGCCGGCCTCCAGGTCCCCGGCAAGCTCGCGGTCGTCGGCTTTGACGACATCCAGCTCGCGTCGCTGCTCGATCCGGCGCTGACCACGATCCGCCAGGACCGGGTCGGCCTCGGCCATGCGGCAGCACGCGCACTTTTGGAGCAGATCGAGAACCCCGAAACGACTCCCGCCGCGCTGACGCTGCCCGTCGAGCTCGTCGTGCGTGCGTCGTCCGGTGGGGCGAGGGAGGTGGAGTGAACACAAACGGTCGGTATCAGTGCCAACGCGACACGCGCAGAAGGAGGAGAAGGTGAAGAGCATCCGTACGCGCCGAGGCCGTCTGGTCCTCGTCGCCGCTGTCCTCGCGGCTGTCGCCGCGGTGTCCGGCCTGTCGGTCACCGCAGCCTCGGCCTCGCGGCACAGCAACATCACGCTGACGATCGACGTCTTCGGCGACTTCGGCTACCACGCCCTGTACCAGCGCTACGAGGCGACGCATCCAGGCATCACGATCAAGGAAGACACCGAGGACTATGCGCCTCATCACACGGCCCTCGCCCAGCATCTCGCAACAGGTGCGGGCGCCGACGACATCGAGGCGATCGAGGTCGGTTTCATCGCGCAGTACGCAGCACAGCCGCGGTACTTCGTCGATCTTCGGAAGTACGGCGCCTCGCCGCTGCAGAAGCGCTATCCCTCGTGGAAGTGGAATCAGGCCGTCGCCCGAGGCGGGTCCGTGATCGGCCTGGGCACGGACGTCGGAAGCCTCGGCATCTGCTACCGGACCGACCTGTTCAAGAAGGCCGGCCTGCCGACGAGCCCCGCGAAGCTCGCGAAGCTCTGGCCGACGTGGTCGGACTTCCTCGCCGTCGGCAAGCGCTTCCAGAAGCACGCGCCGAAGGGCGTGAAGTTCATCGACTCCGGCAGCAACCTCTACAACGCGATCATCGGCCAGGCCAACCCCGCGTACTACTCGAAGAGCGGCAAGGTCATCGCCGCCAGCAGCCCGAAGGTCAAGCAAGCCTGGAACCTGACCATGCAGGCATATGCGATGCACGAGGACCTGGGGCTCGCGGCCTTCTCGAACGACTGGAACACGGGCTTCAAGAACGGGACGTTCGCGACCGTCACCTGCCCGGCCTGGATGATGGGCTACATCCAGGGGCAGGCGCCGAACACGAGCGGGAAGTGGAACATCGCGCAGGTTCCCGGCGACGGCGGCAACTGGGGTGGCTCGTTCCTCACGGTCACCACGCAGTCGCAGCATCCCGCCGAGGCGGCCGACCTGGTCAAGTTCCTGACGTCTCCGACGTCCGAGTCGTACGTCTTCAAGCACACCGGGAACCTCTCGAGCGAGATCTCGGTGCTGAAGAGCAAGACGGTGCAGAACTTCCGGAACCCGTTCTTCTCGAACGCGCCGGTGGGGAAGATCTTCGCCACGTCCGCGCTGAAGCTGAAGCCCCAGATCCTGGGGCCTCATCAGGGTGACTTCCAGACCGCGGCGTCCAACGCGATTCAGCGAGTGGAGCAGCACAAGCAGTCGCCGACCGCCGCATGGGGTCAGTTCCTCAAGGACGTTGCCAACACAGGCTGAGAGCCCTCCCTCAGCTGGCCGGGCCGCGGGCCTCGACGCCCGCGGCCCGGCTTGAGACGATCAGGGGAAGCCGATGAGCGTGGTGTCGAGAACCGGAAGTGCCGGCGGTCAGGCAGCTGTTGCACGTGTGCCCGCCGGCCGCAGGCTTTTTCGCCGGCTCGACGCCAAGGTCTCGCCGTACCTCTACATCTCCCCGTTCTTTGTCATCTTCGGCGTGTTCGGGCTCTTTCCGCTCGGCTACACCGCGTACGTCTCGCTCACCGACCGGAACCTGCTCAACCCGGTCTCGCACTTCATCGGGCTCCATAACTACGCGTCGCTGATCCACGACTCGTACTTCTGGAATGCGGTCGAGAACACGTTCGGGATCTGGTTCCTCTCGACCGTCCCACAACTCCTGCTGGCGCTCGCCATCGCCCACGTCCTGAACACGCGGCTCCGAGCGCGCACCTTCTTCCGAATGGCCGTCCTGCTGCCGCAGGTGACCTCGCTCGTCGCGGTCGCGCTCATCTTCACCCAGCTGTTCGGGCACGACTACGGATTCGTGAACTACGTCCTCGGCCAGTTCGGCATTCACCACGTGTACTGGGAAGCGGGCCGTTTCTCGTCGTGGGTGGCGCTTTCGGTGATGGTCACGTGGCGCTGGACGGGCTACAACGCGCTCATCTACCTCGCGGCGATGCAGTCGATCCCCGAGGAGCTCTACGAGGCGGCCGCGGTGGACGGCGCCCGGCGCTTCCGGCAATTCGTCCACGTCACGGTCCCGATGCTTCGGCCGACGATCCTCTTCACCGTGATCATCTCGACGATCGGCGGGCTGCAGCTCTTCACCGAGCCGTACCTCTTCCAGCCGAGAGTGAGCGGCGGCACCGGTGGCTCGGCCCGGCAGTACCAGACGATCGTGATGTACCTCTACGAGAAGTTCCTCGGCTCGACGCAGTTCAAGTTCGGCTACGCGGCCGCGATCGCGTGGTGCCTCGTCCTGCTCATCGCGCTGTTCGGGCTCCTGAACTACTTCCTCGTCAGCCGGATCAGGTCGGCGGAGGCGTAGAAGCGATGGCCGCCGTCTCGTCTGCGATCCCGCGCCGCAGGGTGCAGCGGGCGGTCGCACGCCGCTTCGACAGCGCCGGCCCTCTGACGTACGTCTTCCTGCTCTTGGTCGTCGCGGCGTCGCTTTTCCCGCTCTACTGGTCGCTCGTCATCGCCTCACACACGAACGCGGCCGTCTACGCGTATCCGCCGAAGCTGCTGCCCGGCGCGAACCTCTTCCACAACATCCACCGCCTGTTCAACTCGAACCTCGTCAGCGTCGACTTCGCGAAGGCGCTCGTCAATTCCGCGATCGTCTCCTCCGCCGTCACGGTGGCGGTCGTGTTCTTCAGCGCGCTCGCGGGGTTCGCCTTTGCGAAGCTCGAGTTCCGCGGGCGGAAGCTTCTCTTCCTGCTCGTGCTCGCGACACTGCTCGTGCCGGTCCAGCTCGGATTGATTCCGCTCTATATCGAGATGATCCACTTCGGCTGGCTGAACAGCATCAAGGCGGTTGCGGCCCCGAACCTCGTCACGGCCTTCGGCGTCTTCCTCATGCGGCAATACATCGTCGGAGGCGTGCCCAACGAATTGATCGCCGCGGCGCGCGTCGACGGCTGCAATACGTGGCGAGTCTTCTGGCACGTGATCCTCCCGGTCGTGCGACCCATCGCCGCAGTGCTCGGCCTCCTGACCTTTATGAACACGTGGAACGACTTCCTCTGGCCGTACATCGTCCTCAATGCGCGCAATCCGACCGTGCAGGTCGCCGTCTCCGACATCGCGACCGTGGCCTACGTTCCCGACTACTCGCTCATCCTCACGGCCTGCTTCGTCTCGATCCTGCCTCTGCTCGTCGTCTTTCTCCTGCTCGGTCGGCAGATCGTGGGTGGGATCATGCAGGGGGCGATCAAGGGATGAGCGCCACGCCCTTCGTGTGGGGAGCCGGAACCGCGGCGTTCCAGATCGAAGGCGCGACGCGGGTGGACGGCCGCGGTGAGTCGATCTGGGATCGCTTCGCGGCCGTGGCGGGCAACGTCGCGGACGGCGACACCGGTGAGCCCGCCTGCGAGCACTACTACCGCTGGCGCGAGGACCTCGACCTGATGGGCGAACTCGGGATCCAGGGATATCGCTTCTCCGTCGCCTGGCCGCGAGTACAGCCCGACGGACGCGGCCCGGTGAACTCCAAGGGCCTCGACTTCTACCGACGCCTCGCCGAGGGCCTGCGCGAGCGCGGGATCAAGCCGCTCGCGACGCTCTACCACTGGGACCTACCGCAGGCTCTCCAGGACGGAGGCGGATGGGCGGAGCGTGACGTCGTGGAGCGCTACGCGGAGTACGCGCGCGTCGTGCTCGACGGGCTAGACGGCCTCGTCACCGACTGGATCACGCACAACGAGCCGTGGGTCACCGCGTTCCTCGGCTACGCACTCGGATCGAAGGCGCCCGGGCTGCGCGACTGGAGGGCCGCGGTACGTGCCTCCCATCACGCTTTGCTTGCGCACGGTGTCGTCGTCCGCGAGTTCCGTGAGGCCGGCCGCGACGGACAGATCGGGATCACGCTCGACCTGACGGTCGCGCGGCCCGCCGGTCCATCCGAGGCGGACGCGGCGGCGGCGCTGCGGTTCGACGGCTATCACAATCGCTGGTTCCTCGATCCCCTGCTGCGTGGCGCGTACCCGGCCGACATGCTCGAGCTCTACGAGCAGAGGGCCGGCCCGCTCGACATGATCCAGGCGGGAGACCTCGAGACGATGGCGCAGCCCCTCGACTTCCTCGGTGTCAACTTCTACCGGCCGAACCTGCTCGCCGCAGGCGACAGCCCGGTTCTCGGCGTCCGTGAAGTCGAGCAGGACGCGGAGCGGACGGCGATGGGCTGGCCGGTCGTGCCGGAAGCCCTGACCGAGCTGCTGCTGCGGCTCAAGCGTGACTATGGCGACCTGCCGCTGCTCATCACGGAGAACGGCGCCGCGTTCCAGGACCGGCTCGATGGCGACGCCGTCGACGATGACCGTCGGCTCGAATACCTCAGGACTCACGTCGCGGCTGTCGAGCAGGCGCGTGAGCAGGGCGTCGACGTTCGCGGCTACTACGTGTGGTCGCTGCTCGACAACTTCGAGTGGGAATGGGGCTACGACAAGCGGTTCGGGATCGTCTACGTCGACTACCCGACCCAGCGCCGGATCCCGAAGCGCAGCGCGCTCTGGTATCGGGACCTGATCGCGCAGAGAAACGGCGGCTGACGTGGCCGAGCTCGAGTTCCGCGGACTGCGCAAGGCGTTCGCCGACGGCACGGTTGCGATCGACGACCTGGACCTGCGCGTCGAAGACGGCGAGTTCCTGGTTCTCGTCGGCCCGTCAGGATCGGGGAAGACGACCGTCCTGAGGGTGGCCGCCGGGCTCGAGCGCGCCACTTCCGGCGACGTCTTGATCGGCGGAGAGATCGTGAACGACGTCGCGCCGCCCGACCGCGACATCGCGATGGTCTTCCAGACCTACGCGCTCTATCCGCACATGACGGTGTACGACAACATGGCCTTCGGGCTCAAGCTGCACCGCGTGGCCAAGAGCGAGATTCGGCCGCGCGTCCTCTCGGCGGCCAAGATGCTCGAGCTCGACGACCTGCTGAAGCGAAAGCCGGCCCAGCTCTCCGGTGGGCAGAGACAGCGGGTCGCGATGGGACGCGCCATCGTGCGCGAGCCCGCCGCGTACCTCATGGACGAGCCGCTCTCCAACCTCGACGCAAAGCTGCGCGTCGAGATGCGCACGTATCTCGCGGCGCTGCACCAGCGGCTGCGGACGACGACCCTCTATGTCACGCACGACCAGACGGAGGCGATGACGATGGGCGACCGCGTCGCGGTGATGCGGAACGGTCGGCTCCAGCAGATCGACATTCCGAAGGTGCTCTACGACCGGCCTGCGAACACCTTCGTCGCGGGCTTCATCGGATCGCCCGCGATGAACCTCCTCCGGACGCGACTCACTGCAGGCGACGCCGGGACGCTCTCGGTCGAGCTCGGTGATGCCGTGCTGCCGCTGCCGCGTTCGGTGCTCTCTCGGCGATCGGGCCTGGCCCACCATGTCGGAGCGGACGTCATCGTCGGGATACGCCCGGAGGACATCGAAGACGCGGCGCTCCTCCCATCGGCCAACGGCACAACCCTCCCGGTGCGCGTCACGCTTGCGGAAGCCCTCGGGGCCGAGGTGATCGCGCACTTCCCGCTCGCGGGCGACACCGAGCCGGTCGCCCTCCCGGCCGCCTCCGAGTCGCCGGCGCTAGAGCCGGCGGCGGATACCGGCCCGCTCCTGACGGCTCGGCTGGGCCCGCGGAGCGAGGCGCGCTCGGGGCAGCCGCTGCGGATCGCGATCGACGTCGAGCGGCTGCACTTCTTCGACCCGGAGAACGACAAGGCGATCTGGTGATCGCTGTCCGGAAGACGCTCGAAAAGCAGCCACTTGCATTGCAGACCGCACGCTTCTGCGCAGTTCTTGCTCGGCGAGTTCGGTAGACGGCACGCGGCTGGCCTAGTGTCTCGTCGTGCGCGCCGGCGCGGTCAGGAACGCACTGCGTGAACGCAACGTGCGCTTGCTTGTGGCTTCGGGCGCGGTTGACGCGTTCGGGAACAACATGGCGGCGATCGCTCTTGCGTTCGCCGTGTTGCAGATTGGGAGTGCCGCGGACCTCGGTTACGTATTCCTTGCGCGTGAGATCCCGATCGTCATCTTTCTGCTCGCTGGCGGTGTGTGGGCGGATCGGGTTTCGCGCAAGGTGCTGCTCGTGCTGGGCGATCTGGCGACGGGTTCTGCCCAGGCTGCGACCGCGCTGCTGTTCCTCACGCACCAGGGCACGGTTTGGCGTGTCGCGCTTCTGCAGATGGTGTTCGGGGTATCGGGTGCGTTCACGCGCCCCGCCTCGACGGGCCTGGTCGCGCAGGCGATAAGTCACGCGCACCTGCAGGAGGCGAATGCGCTGCTCGACTTGAGCCGGTCGACGCTACGCGTCGTAGGTCCCGCTTTGGGCGGTGTGATCGTCGTGGTGGCCAACCCGGGCTGGGCGCTTGCAGCTGATGCGACGTCGTTCTTCGTGGCGGCGCTGCTGCAGGTGCAGTTGCGCATTCCTCCAGCTGATCGGCCTCCGCGAACACGGGTGGTGCATGAGTTGCGGGAGGGCTGGGGCGAGTTCGTCTCTCGTACGTGGCTTTGGACGATGGTCGCGAGCTTCGGAATGTTCCAGCTCACCCTGTTTCCTGCGCTACTGGTTCTCGGCCCGACCGTGGCGAAGGCGCACCTCGGCGGCGCGGGCGCGTGGGGCCTGATCCTCGCCTTCCAAGGCGCTGGCTCGATCGTCGGGGGACTGGTCGCGTTACGGCTTCATCCGCGGCGGCCACTCGTCGCGGCGTCGCTGGTCTGCCTGCCGACCGCGTTCGTGCTCGCGGTGCTCGGCGCGGTTGCGCCCGTCCCACTGCTCTGTATCGCCGGATTCATTTCCTCCGTGGGGTTGACGTCGGGCGACATCATCTGGTTCGCCACGTTCCAGCTCGAAGTGCCCGACCATCTGATGTCGCGGCTCAGTTCATTCGACTGGTTCGGCTCCGTCGCACTGAACCCGCTGGGATACGCACTCGTCGGTCCCCTCGCCAACTTGCTCGGCGTCCCGACGACGCTCTACCTCTCCGCGGCGCTGAATGCAGTTGTCTCACTCGCGGTTGCGTCCAGCCCCGCCATCCGAGGTCTGGAGCGAGGGCCCGCCGGCGATCCAGGGATCACAAGCTCCGGCTGACCCGCACGGGAGTCGCGCTGGCGCCGTAGGTCGCAACGAATGACCCCCCGAGGCTTGGGGAGCGGTTCCTGTTAGCGGATGACGGTGAAGTGCGCCCGGAACGAGCCGGCGCTCCCACAGTTGACCTGGATCGGCCACGTACCCAGCGTCGTGTTGGCCCCGACCCGCCATTTCCAGACCACGTAGCCGTGCACGGGCCGCTGCGGGCCTAGGCCCTGTGCATCTGAAGGGCCGCTCTTGCCGGAATGGCACCTGAGCAGACGTCCGCTGGGATGGGCGAGCGCCTTTGATGTGCGGTTCCTTGATCGTGAACGTGGGCCGGGTACAGAATCTGAGGTCCTGCGTACCGTTGCGATTCATCTACCGGGAGAGGGGGAGCGATGATCAAGCTGTTCCGGACCGGCACAGTGGCGGCAGTGCTGGTGTTGGCCGCTGTGTCTGCGGCTGTGGCGCTGGCAGTTCCAGGGTCGGGCGGCACCGAAGTCACTGTTGGTAGCCCTGTGACGCCGTTCTCGCAGAACAAGCAGAACGAGCCGGCCCTGGCCATCGACGCGAATAACCCGTCAGTGGTGGTGGCTGGCGCGAATGACAACATCGATATGGAGGCTTGCGCGGCCGGTGATCCGACCACCTGTCCCTTTACAGGTGGCGTGGGCTCATCCGGCGTCTATTTCTCGTTCGATGGCGGCCAGAGCTGGACGCAGCCGACCTACACGGGCTGGTCGGCGCGCGACTGTCTCGGGCCAGCGGACTGCACCGCCCACGTCGGGCCGATCGGGACGCTGCCGCACTACTACGAGAACGGACTGGTCTCCGACGGAGACCCGGCGGTCGCGTTCGGACCACGCCCTGGCGCCGACGGGACGTTCTCGTGGGCCAACGGCTCGCGTCTCTATTACGCCAATCTCACTTCGAACTTTGCTGCCGTCCGCTCCGACCAGGCGTTCAAGGGCTTCGAAGCCGTCGCCGTTTCGCGCACCGACGACCCCGCAGCCGCGGCGTCAGGCGACGCGAGTGCCTGGTCCGATCCGTCGCTTGTCAGCAACCAGTCCTCAACGTCGTTCTCCGACAAGGAACAAGTCTGGGCTGACAACGCGGCGACGAGTCCGTTCTTTGGCCACGTCTATGTCTGCTGGGCAGGATTCCGCAGCAACAGCCACGGTCACGCCTTCCCGACTCCGCTCATGGTCGCGCGCTCGACTGACGGAGGAGACAGCTGGACCGACAAGCAGGTCGGGCCTGCGACCGATAACGGTCTCAATGGCCAGCCCGACGGCTGCACGATCCGCACGGACAGCAACGGCAACGTCTACGTCTTCGGCATCGCCGTCCGCGGCGGAACTTCGTACGAAACGATGTACAAGTCACCCGACGGCGGCGCCCACTGGAGCCAACTCCAGCTCATCTCCACCGCCGTCGACCCCGGCGTCATCGAGCCAGTCCTCGGCAGGCCGGTCATGGACGGAATCGCAGGCGCTCGCAACGATCTGGCCTTCGCGCCGAGCGTCGACATCGCCAACGGCGCCCCCACGGGCACTGATTCGACCAACCAGATCGTCCTTACTTGGGCGGACGGCCGGAACGGGCTCAACAACGAGCAACTCATGCTCACCACCTCAACCGACGGCGGCAGCGCTTGGAGCACGCCCGAGGCTGTGCCACTCCCCGCCGGCGACCGCCCGTACTACACCGCTCCGGCGATCTCACCAAACGGGACCGACCTGTACATCACTTACAACGCATTCACGACCCCGTATCGAGCCGACACAACGTCCCCGCGCGGTCTCGTGGGCGACATCCTCCACGCCGACATCGTCGGCTCCTCGATCGAAGCATTCGGCAATCTCGTACGCGGCGTGGTCGGTGATCCGCGCGGCTCGAGCCAGAACGACCTGACCGCTGAATTCCTGGGCGACTACGTCTACACCGCCGCAACGAGGAACGGCGCCGTCGGCGTCTGGAACGACACCCGAAATGCCGCCGACTGCCCCGCGATCGACGCGTGGCGACTCTCGCTACGGACAGGAACGGTCGTTCCGCGTCCTGCACCAGAAACCGACTGCCCAGCCAACTTCGGCAACTCGGACATCTTCGGTGCCGCAGTGTCCGACCCGACCCCCTAGAGAAACCCGGCTGAGGCGCGGTGAGGCTCCTCTCGGCGCCTCACCGCTCCTCAGCCACCACTCACCAGCAAGCTCGCCGATCCCTTTTCGAAGCACCCGCCTGGGGCAGTGTTCCGGAATGGCGGGCGCCCGCTGCCCCCGTGCGGCTGGCGTGGTTACTACAGGCTTGATCTGAAAGTCGGTCGGTCGGGGAAAGCGCGCACCCGCGGTAGGTGGTGCGGCGGCGGTCCCTGTTCGGGGATCGCCGCCGTCCCTCTTCCGTTACGCAGGTGCTGCTAGCAGGCGGTGCCGGTCGGGTCTCCGCCGAGGGTGTAGTTACGGCAGTAGATCAGCGATCCGCCCTGAGTGATTTCGAGATGGGCGCTGGTGGCGGTCAGGGTGTTAAGCGTGACCGTCCAGCTCGTGCTCCCGCCTCCACCACACCCAACTTGCTGCGCGGTGGGAGTTGGCGGGGCCGTTACCGTTGCCGTGGCCGGCGGGATCGTGGAGCGGCCATTGTGGTCGCTGGTCAGCTGCACCGGCCCCGATGATCCGCCCTGCGCCTGGACCGGGTTCTGGCCCGGCGCGGCATTGCCGCCTTTGTTCGTGCAGGTGTAGGTCGCCTGCCCGCTGGCTGTCACAGTGGCAAAGGCCGGGGTGCTCCCCAGTCCACTGAAGTTGCCACCGCTAACGGTCACCGATGCTCCACTGAACGAGGCAGTCGGGAGCGATTTCACCGTCACCGCCGCCAGCGCTGTCGCTGTCATGGTGGCGGCCACGAGAACCGCCACGACGATTGAGATTCGCCGCATGATTATTCCTTTCTCGATCTCGTCGAGGTGGACGGAGTTCCTCCGACCTACGACCGAGACGCTGAACCTGCCGTCGCAGGCCGGGGAACATCGAGCTTTACGCGGTTACACTCGCTCCCAAGCACCACCCCCTCTCACTGATCGTCTGCACGGCGTCAGTCGAGTCGAGTTGGTGCTCGGCCTCGCTCCACACGTCGCACAAGCGTCGTGGAGCGGGGCCCTAGTGCGCCTGATCATCTGGAGAGACCCTCCCTCCCTCATAGCCAACGGCGCACGGAGAAGCCTTCCACAGCAACGTCGTCATTTCCACACTTTGAACGCTGGGTCTTCACAGCGACTGACCGTTCAATCAACATTGCAGCCCCAGCCGGGGCTGTTCTCCCGAGGTTCTCGGCGCAGCTCGATCAGATAAGAGCGGTCTGGAACTTCACTGAACGCGCTCACCCGCTGGTCTCCCGTGTGATATCGCGCCACCCTGGCGGGATAGTCGCATTGCAACGGCGACTCGGTCCCGCGGCCCAGCCACGCCCCGCCGTTTCGCCTCAGCAGCCGTGAGAGCACATCATGGCGGTCAATTGGTTCGAGACGCCGAAGTCGGCAAACACGAGGTCCGACACATCGAAGAAATCCCCCGCAATCGACGCCGTCGCGGTCGCGAGACGGAATTTCCCGTTCAGGCGGTCGATGAAGACGAAGTCGCCCGGCACGACGAAGTGATCCTCGTTGAAGCTGCCCTGGAAGAGTTCTCCTTTCCCGGCCCAGGCTTCACTGACGCTCAAGGTCCCGTCTGTGCATCCGGTCGGATTACCTACCGCATCGAACGAGCAGCGCGTAACCGGCACGGACCCGCTGGCGGCGGCTGTCGTCAGTCGAAGCGTGTCGAAGGCCATCTCAGCGCCAGTTAGCGAACCACTGATGTCGACGCTGCCGGTGACATTCCCGCTCGAGTCGAGGTACGTCGTGTACTCGTGGATGTTCAGGTGTGTCGTGCCGTCCTGCTCCTGCGAGATGAGGGTGTCTGCCTCTCTGCTGGACGTCGCTGTCGTCTTCTCCCAGGCCGCCTCCGCGAACGGGCCGTGGAAGCGATCCAAGATGACTCGGTTCGTGGATGCTCGCGCGCTTCCGCCTACGAGCGCCAGAGCACCCACCGCGGTGAGCAGCGAAACTGCCCTCTTCATTGAAGTTCTCCTTTCGAGTCCCGTCACCCGAATTGCTGTCCGGTCTGAGCCGTGCTGCGAACGTATGACCCGCGAGCGCTGATCGCTTCCGGGACTTCCCTGGACCTGCGGTTGTACAGCCGACCCGCGCCTCGTACCTTCTGAGGAATGTTCGTGGGTCGAGAGGCGGAGCAGGCGCAGGTCGAGCGCCTTTTGGAGCGTGCCGCGGGAGGGCGAGGCGGGGCCCTGGTCTTGCGGGGAGAGGCAGGGGTGGGCAAGACTGCACTCCTCGAGCAGGTAGTGCAGCGCGCAGAGGGGTTCCAGATCCTTGGGGCTTCTGGCGCCGAGGCCGAGGCCGAGCTCCCCTTCGCCGGGCTGCACGAGCTCGTCGGGCCGGTCATCGGCCTGATCCGGGAGTTGCCGGAGCCGCAGTCGAAAGCGCTGCAGGCGGCTCTCGCGCTCGAGGAGCGCGAGAACCCCGATCGCCTCGCCGTCTATGCAGCGACGCTGGGACTCCTTGCGGCGGCAGCGGCCGACCAGCCCGTGCTCTGCGTGCTGGACGACGCCCACTGGCTCGACGAGGCGTCGAGGGAGGCGCTCGTGTTCGCCGCGCGGCGGCTCGACCACGATCGAATCGCGATGTTGTTCGCGATCCGGGAACCCGCGGAGGCGGCGTTCTCGGCCCCTGGCCTGACCGAGGTGCGGCTCGATGGCTTGACAATCCGAGAAGCGAAGGCACTCCTCGCTGCCAGCGCGCCCTCGCTCCTGCCAGCCGTGATCGAAGGGCTCGTCGAGACCGCCGCTGGCAACCCGCTCGCTTTGCTCGAGTTCGCGGCGAGCGCGACGCAGGCCGACGAGAGCCGTCAACCCCGGCCGGTCAGTGAGGCGGTCGAGCGGTCCTTTCTGGTGCGGTCGTCGCGGCTGTCCGTCGCCGCACAGCGGGCCCTGCTCCTGACGGCGAGCTGCGATCCCATTGACCAGGAGGGTCTATGGGCGGCACTAGAGTCAGAGGGACTTTCCGGCGAACCGCTGAGCGAGGCGGAACGGGCGGGTCTGCTTGTCCGCGGTAGCCGGCTCCGTTTCGCGCACCGGCTGGCGCGATCGGCGATCTACCACTCGGCGTCTCCGACCGAGCGCCGCGCGGCCCACCTGATCCTGGCGGAGACGACCAGAGCCGCGGACCGGCAAACGTGGCATCTGGCCACGGCCGCATTCAGGCCAGATGAGCAGGTCGCGGCGGCACTTGAAGAGCTGGCCGCGGAGGCCCGCAGGCGTGCCGGCGTCTCGGCTGCCGCCGTGGCCTTGAAGCGCGCCGCGCAGCTGACTTCCGACGAGGAGACACGGGCACGGCGCTTGTTTGAGGCGGGCCTCGCGGCCGAGGCCGCAGGTCGGCTCGAGCAGGCTGAGCAGCTTCTCGACGAAGCGGCGAAACTCGCGACCGATGCGGAGTTGCACGCGGACGCCGTCGCGCGCCGCTCCTACCTCCTGTTCGACCGCGGCGAGTTCGAGCGAGCGCTCGAGCTGGCGACCGACGAGGCGGAGCGAGCGGCGGGCCCGACTGCCGCTCATGTCATCACCGCGGGTGGCGCTGTCCACGCTCTGGTGCATCGGCTGGATGTTCCGGCTGCACGGGCGACGGCGGAGCGCGCCGCCGAGCTGGCCGGTACAGACGTGGGTCGAGACCTCGACCTCTGCCACATGCTCGCATGGACGTGGGGGCTGTCGGGCTTGACGCAGCAGGCACTCGAGCTTGCGCGCGAGTGCGCGAGCCGGTCGGATACCGGCACCGTCGTCGCCATCGACCTCGCGGCGGACTTCATCTTTCTCGAGGATTACGCACGTGCGCGCGAGCGCTTCGAGCCGATCGTCGACGATGCTCGGGACGCGCAAGCACTCGGCAACCTATCCTACGCTCTTCACAATCTGGCTCGCTTGGAGCTGGTAACGGGGAACCCCGAGTCCGCCTACGCTGCCTCGCTCGAAGCAACCCAGTTGACCGAGCCGCTCGGCAACGACGTACAGCTTGCAGGGTCGCTCGCTTGGCTCTCGCTCGTCGAAGGAACGTTGGGCCGCGGCGAGGATGCGGACTCGCACGGCCGTCGGGCGCTCCGGATCACGATAGCCCGAGGCGACCGCTACAACGAGGTCCGCGCTCGTGGCGGACTCGGACTAGCGGCGCTCGCTCGCGGCGACCATGCAGCGGCCGCGGAATGGCTTGAGCCGGCGGCCCGGCTGCTCGCGGCCGGAGGCGTTCGCCTCCCGTCCGCGTTTCCCATACAGGGCGACTTGATCGAGGCCCAGGTCCGGTTGGGTAAACGAGACGAAGCCTCGAAGCACAGCGCTCGCTTGCTGGAGAATGCCGAGTTGACCGGCAGTCGCTGGGCGCGTTCAGTTGGAGCGCGCTGCAAAGCTCTCCTTGCGGACGATGCCGACGCCGACGAGGCGTTCGAGGCAGCGCTCGAACTCCACGAGGCCGACCCCAACGGGTTGGAGCGGGCACGGACACAGCTGGCCTACGGGGAACGGCTTCGCCGCCGGCGTCAGCGACGCCTTGCGCGCGACCAGCTTCATCCCGCACTCGAGACATTCGAACGCCTCGGCGCACGCCCGTGGGCCGAGCGGGCCCGAGTAGAGCTGCGGGCAAGCGGCGAGCGCCTGCAGAGGCGACAACCTGGGGCCCACGAGCAACTGACTCCCCAGGAGCTCCAGGTCTCGTTGGGGGCCGCAGAGGGCCTCACGAACAAAGAGATCGGCACCCGGCTCTTCCTCAGCCCGAAAACCGTCGAGTTCCACCTCAGCCGCGCATACCGCAAGCTGGACGTCCGGTCGCGCGCGGCACTGATCAAGCAATTCGCGGAGCAAGCCGCAACGCGAGACGGGCGGCCTGTGTAACCCAGGGGGCGACGGTGACCCCAAGGTACCGACCCGTCGCCTGGGCGACCGGGACGGCGGCCTCGGGGAAACGCTGCCTGAACCGGCGTTCACGAGTGTCACTCAAGCAGCACTAAGCGCGGGACAGCGTCACGCGGGCCTTGAGCACTTCGGTCTAGATCCGGGTCTCTTGGAGAGTGGCGAGCCGCTCGCGCACGCGGCGGGCGAGCGGGATGATTCCCTTGTGCTCGTAGCGGTCGAGCGCTTCGCTCCACGCCGCTACCGCCTCGTCGCGGCGTCCCGCCGCCTCGAGAACCTCGGCGAGGTCGGAGTAGGCGTCGCCTTGGAAGCGGAGCCCGTCGGTCCCGTCGGCGATGGCAACCGCCTCCCGCGCCAGGCGCCCTGCTTCTTGGTGCTGGCCGGCGCTGCCACGGACGAGCGCTTTCACCTGACGCCACAGCATTTGCGTCGTGGCATCTTGAGGATCACCCAGTTCCCGCCCTTTGTCCGCGAGAGCGTCCGCCTCCTCGTACTCGGCGAGCCCCCAGAGCACACGACCGAGCCACGGCGCGTACGTGGAGAGCTGTGCGAACGCTTCGTGTTCCTCCATGTCGGCGCAGAGGATGCGTAAGCGCCGGGCGGCGTCTTCTTGATCTCCCGCCAGAATGGCGATCTCGCCGAGGAACCACTGGCCGAACTGGCTGCGGCCGCCGCTCAACTCGCGTAGCCGCTCCGTCTGCTCATGCGCCAGGGGCCAAGCTTCGTTGAATCGTTCCAGCATCGCCAAGAGCCAGGCGCGGCATAGCAGCCAGATCGGCGGCGGGAACTCCGCCGCAAGCCCGTCCATCCGAAGGAGCGCCTCGTCTGCCGGAGTCGGTCCGTTCACGAGACCTGCCCCAAGCGCGAAGTTGCGTTGCACGCCGAGAAGGCGCGAGTGCCGGATTGCCTTCTCGGACGCCTGCGCCATCTGTCCCCACTGGCCGCGCACGTTGGCGACGCCGTAAGCAAGCGCACCCCAGGCAACCCCAAGTCCGCGATGGTCTTCCGCCTCCTCGAGCCTCGGGAGTACCGCCTGCACGAGCACCTCAAGCTCGCCAGGGCCGGCGAGCCCGAGCTCCTCGGCATGCACCGCAGCCGCCACTCGAGCGAGCGCTTCACCTGTCGCATCTCCAGCTGCGGCGGCGCGCTCGATAGTCGTGTTGCTGATCGAAAGCGCCTTTCGCGGGTCGCCGCCGTGCGCAAGCGCGAGGTCGAGCTCGAGGTGGACATCGAGCACCAGCGGCTGCGTCAGCGCGAGCGCGCGTTCGATCAGGTGGGCGGCTGCTCGGTCGTCCTCCCGCGCCAGCGCCCGCCGGCCCGCAGCCGCGAGACGATCACCGGCCGCGAGCGCAACCTCAGGGTCCGGCCGGCCTAGCTCGTCGAGGTAGCGCGCCGCCTGCTCGAGGTGATAGCCGAGGATTTCGTCCAGCTCGACGAGTTCTTCACCGTGAATCTCGAGCCAACCAGCGAAGCGGCGGTGGAGCTCGGCGCGGGTCGCCTTGGGCAGGGCCTCGTAGGCGGCGTCACGGATCAGGAGATGGCGGAAGCGGTACGCGTCCTCGCGCGGCAGCTGCGGCCGGTCGGGGCGGACGAGCTCCTTTCGAACGAGCGCAGCCAGCCGCGGCGTCACCTCGATCTCCTCGGGGATGAGCGCCTGGATAGTGCCGCGGTGGAAGAGTTCACCCTCCACCGCTCCGCGCTCGAGCACGGCGCGCTCGGCGCGGTCGAGCTGATCGAGCCGGGCCGCGAGCAGGGCGCGCAGGTTCGCCGGCACCTCGACCTCCGCGCTCTCGCTGGCGAGCGCGAGCATCTCGGTCAAGAACAACGGATTGCCGCCGGAGGCGCGGACGATCCGGCGACGGATGTCTTCCGGGACGGTGTCACCGACGAGCTCGCCAGCCTCTTCCTCGCGAAGCGGTTCGAGCCGCAGCGTTACCGGCCAGCTCGGCCGACGGTCGAGCAGCTCCGGACGTGCCATGCACAGGAGCAGAAGCGGCCCTCGTGTGGAGAGCAACGCCGTCGACTCGACGAGCTCGAGGAACGTCTCCTCGCCCCACTGAATGTCGTCGAAGCAGACGACGAGCGGCGCCTGCTCCTCGAGCAGTTTCCGGAACGCCCACGCGATCTCGTCGGTGCCGGCGGTGACGTCGCTCTCCCTCAGCAGCGACCGGATCGCAGCCGCAGCCTGTTGGTCACTCGGCACAGCGTCGAGCTGCTTCACGACCTCCACCACCGACCAGTAGGTGATCCCTTCGCCATACGAGAGACAGCGGCCGCGCACGACCCGGGCACCGATGCGTCGAAGCGCCTCCGCCACGAGGCGGGACTTCCCAACGCCAGGATCTCCCACAATCGTGACGAGCTCGCAGCGCGGTCCGCTGAGGGCTCGATCCCAAACGTCCGCCAACTGCTGCATCTCCCGCTCGCGGCCGACGAATCGCATCTTGTGCGACCGCTCCGGCATCTCGAGAACTGCGCAGAGCGGATACGCCGAAACAGACTCGCTCTTGCCCCTCAGCTCTAGCAGCCGCTCCTCACCCACCCCGACCGTAGCCCCGACGAGCCCGAGTGTCTCGGCGCCGATCAGCACCTCACCGGGCTCCGCCGTTTGCTCCAGCCGCGCCGCCACGTTCACAGCGTCGCCCGTTGCAAGCCGCTCCGCCGTACCCGCCAGCACCTCGCCCGTGTTGACACCGATCCGGCCCTCGAGTCTGAGCTCCGGAAGGGCATCACGCATCTCCACGGCTGCGCGACAGGCCCGCAACGCATCATCTTCATGCGCAACTGGCACACCGAACACCGCCATCACCGCGTCCCCGATGAACTTCTCTACCAAGCCGCCGTGCGACTCGACGATCGCGCTCATCCGCTCGAAGTAGCGCGCGAGCAGCTCCTGCAAGGCCTCCGGATCCACCGACTCCCCAAGCGCTGTAGACCCCACGACATCGCAGAACAACACCGTCACCACCTTCCGGTGCGCGCTGACCGTCACGAGCCGAGGCTAGACCATCACCGCAGGCACGCCTAGTGCCGTAAATGCCGAGCGTCACTGTCGTTCCGGGACAGCGACGGGATCGCCGCACGCTCGTCGACCACTAAGTCAACTCGCGGGGCCGTGCGACCTTCGGCTTCGGCCGCTGGAGTTCGGCTTGGAGTGTTTTTGGCGCCACTAGAGCCCGTTCTGAATCTCGGAACTCAGAAAGTGCTCCATACCCGCATCAAACTGCAGACTGTGCAAGTTCCTAGAAGATAGACGGCGTTTTGCGGGGCTTTGTCGAGCCCTCTGACGGACTCGAACCGTCGACCCCTCTCCTTACCATGAACGTGGAGGGGGCCGGTCAATGCGGTTTGCGCGTAGCGGTGCGGCCTCGTGGGTGTCGGTGGTAGCCGGACGTCGTCGCGTTTTGCATGGCCGTGCGACCCTGGTGCGACCTGGATAGGAGCGCATTGGATGCTCGTGGCGTCAGCGAGCGTGGCGGTCGAGGCGTGCGCGGACGACGATGGCGGTTCCGATTGCGTGCTGTTGCTCGGGCGAGATGAGGGTGCGCATGAGGTCGAGCACGTCGGTGGTGAAGAGGGGGTAGAGGCTGCAGTCGTCGACGCCCATGGGGGAGCGCTCGACGATCTCGATTTCGGTGAAGCCGGCGCGTTCGAGTTTGGTGACGAAGTCACGCTCCGTCAGGGCGCCGGCCACTCAGCCGGCCCAGGTGGCGGGGTGGGTGAGGATCTCGGGTGGGAGCTCTTCCTCGGCGACGGTGAGGTCGGCGACGGTGAGCTTGCCGCCGGGTCGCAGCACGCGGGCGATCTCGGCCAGCACGCGTGCCTTGCGTGGGGCGAGGTTGATCACGCCGTTGGAGATGACGTGGTCGACGCTGGCGTCGGCGAGCGGGATCGCTTCGATGTCGCCCTCGAGCGGGTCGACGTTTGCGAGCCCGGCCTCGGCGCCCGCTGTCATGGTGCGTTCGAGCATCTCGGGCAGGAAGTCGAGCGCGATCACGTGGCCGGTCGGGCCGGTGCGCTGGGCGGCGAGGATGGTGTCGATGCCGGCGCCGCAGCCAAGGTCGAGCAGCGTCTCGCCGGCGTCGATCTGGGCGTGGTGGAGGTGGTTCCCGACGCCGAGTGCGCCTTCGATCGCGCGCTGCGGTACCTGCGCGAGCTCCTCCGGCGAGTACAACTTCTGCGCGACTGTCTCCGAAGAGCCGTCGACGGCGGCGTAGGCGGAGCGGACGATCTGTTTGATCTCAGCTGAGCGCATCAGGTCGCGTGAGACGCCTGTCTCTGTCATGCGGGCTTCTCGAGCTCGTTCAGGGTCGCGAGCAGCCGCGTCTTCACGTCGGCGGGGAGGTCGGGCTCGTCGGGTTGGGCGAGGAAGGCGCGCAGCTCCTCGGCGAAGTCGAGCTCGCCGCAGCAGCGGCGGCAGAAGCTGAGATGCGCCTCGATCGCCTCCCGGTCGGTCTCCGCCACTATCCCGTCCAGGTAGTCCCACAGCTGCCGTACGGCCTCGGCACAGGTGATCATCGTGTCGCGTTCTCCTTCAGTAGTCCGTGCCTCTCGGCGTAGTCCCATAGTGTGCGCTCGAATAGCTTTCGCCCCCGGTGCAGTCGGGCGAGCATCGTCCCCAATGGCACCCGGAGCAGGTAGGCGATCTCCTTCACCTGGTAGCCCTCGCAGTAGCAGAGCACGAGCGGTAGCCGGTACAGCTCGGGCAGCTCGGCGAGCACGGCACGCACGTCCTCGCGACCGAACTGGTGGAGGAAGTCGAGGTGGAGCGAGTCGGAGTAAGGGAACGGATCCTCGGCGGCGATCTTCCGGTAGAGCGAGAAGTCGTCCGCTTCTTCGAGCTCGGTCTCCTCGACTCGTCGCCCCTTCGCGCGTCCCCGGTCGCGGCAGCCGTTGACGAGGATCGCCGTCAGCCAGGCCGGTGCCGCGACCTCGTCGTCGAGGCTCGCGTACGCGCGATAGCCCTTGAGCAGAGCGTCCTGGACGGCGTCCTCGGCTTCGTCGCCGACCAGCCGCCGTGCGAGCCGGTACAGGCGCGGCAGCTCTTGCTCGGCAAGGGCGTGAAAGCCGCGTCCCCGCGACGCCACTGCTGCCGTTGACTCGTCCGCGCACACCACCCCTCGTCCGGGTAAGACGCTCACGCAGCCGAACTTATTGCATCCGCCCGCGAGCGCAATAGCGGACGTCGCGCCGGCGTCCTTCCCTGTATATCGGCCACCAGAGGAGCTGACGCGAAGATGGCAAGCAACGGCAAGGTCCTGATCAACCTCGCGACCGGGATGGAGGATGGCGAGAAGGTGCTCATCTCGCTTCTCGTCGCGACGGCGGCGCAGCAGCAGGGCAAGCAGGTGCGAATCTGGGCGACGAAGGATGCGGTCCGGCTCGGGTTGCCGGACACCGTGCAAGGCGTTGTCTGCAGCGGCTGTCCTCCGCTCGAGAAGCTGTGGGATCAGTTCACGGAAGTGGGTGGCGAGCTCTGGCTGTGCCCGATCTGCCTCAACTCCCGCGATCTCGGCGATGCCGAGAGGATCCCGCACACTGAGATCGTCGGCGCGACGCCAATGTGGGAGTGGGCGGGAGACGACACCACCGTTTTCAGCTACTGACGAGGAGAGAGCATGGCCGTCGAAGCCGACATCGATGTCGATCTCCTGAAGAGCGAAATCAAGAAGACGTACTCCTCCGTCTCCGCGGAGCCGGGGAAGGATTTCATCTTCCCGACCGGACGCGCCTGGGCCGAGGACCTCGGCTATCCGGACGAGCTGGCGAACGTGCCGGAGAACGCGGTCGAATCCTTCGCCGGCGTCGCCAACCCGTGGACGATGGGACGCCTCGCGCCCGGAGAGCGCGTGCTCGACCTCGGCTCGGGTGCGGGCACCGATTCGCTCGTCGCCGTCCAGATGGTCGGTGATGACGG
>DATFHC010000048.1:0-16472 GCA_035248765.1 Gaiellaceae bacterium | reverse complement strand
CTTCCTGGCCGGCCGCTGGATCGCCGCGAGCACGAGCGAACCGCGCCGCCGGCTCCTGCTCGCAACCTCGCTGAGCACGAACGTCGGCATCCTCGCCTACTTCAAGTACGCCGGCTTCTTCTTCGGCTCGCTGAACGGCATCGGCTCGGCTCTGGGCTTGGGAGCGGCGCTGCCGTCGCTGCACATCGTGCTGCCGATCGGGATCTCCTTCTACACCTTCAACTCGATGTCGTACACGATCGACATCTTCCGGCGACGCGTCGAGCCGACCCGCAGCGTGCTCGAGTACACGACCTTCGTCGGCCTCTTCCCGCACCTGATCGCCGGGCCAATCGTCCGCTTCACCGACCTGTCCGACCAGCTCAAGCGGCTCACACCGCGGCTGAGCTCGGAGACGGCGTCACGCGGGATGTTCTTTCTCTCCTGCGGGCTCGTGAAGAAGCTGCTGATCGCCGACCAGCTCAACCCCTACGTCGCCAGGCTCTACACGGATCACGGCCATCTCGGTCTCGTGAGCGGCTGGGCCGCAGCGGTCGGCTACTCGCTCCAGCTCTACTTCGACTTCTCGGGCTACTCGGACATGGCCGTCGGGCTCGCATGCCTGCTCGGGTTCCGCTTCCCGCAGAACTTCAACTCGCCCTACAAGGCGCTCAACATCTCGGACTTCTGGCGGCGCTGGCACATGAGCCTCTCGTCGTGGTTCCGCGACTACCTCTTCATCCCGCTCGGCGGCTCACAGCGGGGAGCAAAACGCACCGTGCTCAACCTCCTGGTCACGATGTTCCTCGCGGGCCTCTGGCACGGCGCCGCCTGGACGTTCGTCGTCTGGGGGCTCGTGCATGGACTCTTCCTCGGGAGCCATGCCGTCCTGCGCCGCGCGGGCTGGACGCCGTCGAGCGTCGCGCTCAACCGCGCGCTCACGTTCCTGCTCGTGTGCGGTGCGTTCGTCATCTTCCGCTCGCCTAGCCTCGGAGTCGCCGGCGACGTGCTCTCGTCGATGCTCGGCCTGCACGGACTCGATGCGACGGCACGGCTCCATGCGCTCGTGCCTCTCAAGTTCGCGCTCCTCGCCGGCGCACTGCTCGTGTTCGTCAACTTCGCGCCGAACACCTGGCAGATCAGGCTGCGGCCGCGCGCCTGGCAGGGGATGGCCGCCGGCGTCGCGGCCGCGATCGCCGTCATGACCATCGCCCAGCCTCATCCCTTCATCTACTTCCAGTTCTGAGATGACTCGAATTCGTCACGCGTTTGCACTGCTCGTCGTCATCGCCGCCCTCGCGGCCGTGAGCGCGACGGCCGCCTCGTCTCCGCCGCCGACCGACCGCTCGATCAAGCTCGACCTGATCGCCAAGTTGAAGACGGGCCCGCAGATCCTCGTCCTCGGCGACTCCCGCGGCCGCCAGGCGGAGCCCTCCTACCTCCAGCGTCTTACCGGGCTCACGGGGTTCAACGCCGCGGTGATGGGAGGAACGGCACCCGACGCCTGGGTCTTCACCCGCTTCACAGCCGACCGCTTCCCCGGCCAGAAGCGCAGCTACATCTGGTTCGTCAGCGCAGGCCTGGCGGGCGACATCCCCGATCCCCGCACCGAAGCCGACCCGCGTGGCGCGCGCTACCTGCGCGAGGTCGCGCCCTACCTCGACAACCAGCCGCTGAAGGTCGACTGGCCTGCGCATCCGTTCAGGCGCTACCGAGCGGACGGATCGCTCGCGGTCAGATCATCGCGGCCGAGCCCCGCACGTCTGCAACAGATCAAGGCGCAAGCGGCGGCCATCGTGGCCGGGATCAAGGCAAACCCGCCCACGGCCCCGCACTACGACTCGAAGCGCTTCCAGCTCTTCGAGCACCTGCTCGGCTACATGAACTCGCGCGGCGAACGGCCGGTGATCGTGTTCAACCCCCTCTACCCGACCGTCTACGCCGAGCTCGAGCGCCACGGCAATCCGGTCCTCGCCACGTCGCTCAACTACCTACAAAGCATCCGGAAGCGGTTCGACTTCGTCGTCGTCGACGGCGAGAACATCGCGACCTGGGGCGGCACCGACTACGACTGGAAGAACGCCACTCACGTCGACCAGGCCAACATGAGGCGCCTGCTCAGGTACGTCGTCGCCCAGGCGAAGAGCGTTCTGCGCTAGGCCGCTTCGAGTGCGTCGACGCCCTCTTCCGCCTCCGTCACGCACCGGTCGAACTCGGCGAAAGCGTGGGCCCACGTCTGCGGGTCGCGGAGGTCGACGCCGAGCGGGGCGAGCAGGTCCTGCGGCGAGCGTGAGCCTCCGTGCGAGAGGAACTCGATGTAGGCCGGCTCGAACCGCTCTGGATCCTCGCGGTAGCGAGCGAGCAGCGAGAACGCGACGAGGTGGGCGAACGAGTAGGCGTACGTGTAGAAGCGAACGTGGATGAAGTGTGGGATGTACGACCAGCCGAGACGGTAGCCCTCCGGCAGCTCGATCGAGTCCTCGTAGTAGTTCTGGTTCTCGGCGAACCACATCTCCGAGAGCCGGTCGCTCGTCAGCGCCTTCCCCTCGCCCCGGATCCCGTAGGCCTTGATCTCGAACCGCGCCATCATCGTCTGGCGGAAGATCGACGCCATCGCGCTCTCGGCGCGGTCGGCGAGGAGCATGGCCCGCGTCGAGACGTCCTCCTCGTTGTCGATCAGGCGCTCGACGGCGAGCAGCTGCGCGAAGGTCGAGGGGACCTCGGCGACCGCAAGCCCGGTGTGGTACGCGCGGTAGCTCTGCCGCTCGAGCGCGAGCGTCCCGTGCACGGCGTGCCCGAACTCGTGCGCCAGGGTCACGACGTCGCGGAGCTGGTCGGTGTAGTTGAGGAGCACGTACGGGAGGACGGCCTTCGAGACGGAGTTGCAATAGGCGCCTCCGACCTTGCCGGCGCGCGGCTCCGCGTCGACGTGCCCGCGCTCGAGACAGGTGTGGAAGATCTCGCTGAAGCGCGGCGAGAAGTCGCGCAGCGAGTCGTCGACCATCGAGATCGCCTCGGTCCACTCGACGCGGCGGTCACTGCCGATCGGCGCGTACTGATCGCCGAGCTGGAGCCGGTCGAGCCCGAGCGCCGCCGCCTTGCGGACGAACCAGCGGCGGCCGATCGTGTAGTGCTGCTCGACCGCGGTCATCATCGCCTCGACGACGTCGCCCGCCAGCTCGTTGCGCTGGTTCGTGGGCCACATCGTGTCGGGAATCTTGCGTAGCCGGTCGAGCGAGAGCCGGTCGCCGACGATCGCGTCGTAAGCCGCCGCCTGCACGTCCGCGAGGCCTTCGAGCGCGCCGTAGAGAACGTCGAGCGCTGCGAGCCGCAGGTCTCGATCGGGATGGTGGACGTAGGAGAGAAGGCGGTCGATCGTGTGAGGCTCGGGGCCGTCGCCGCCGTCGAACTCCACCGTCAGCGTCGCCAGCTCCCGTCCATGGAGCGACTCCCAGGCCGAGATCGCCGGGCGCCGCGCGTTGAGCGCCTGCTCCTCGCCCTCGGCCAACACGTACGGCTTCTCCTCCCGCGCCACTCGCAACCGGTGCGCGTACGGCTCGAGCTCGGCAGCATGGAGCAGAGCCTCCGCCTCGGAGTCCCCCAGCGCGAGCCACTCGAGCTCGACGAAGAGAAGAAGGCTCTCGAGGTCGGCGGCCCGGTCGCGCGCCAGCGTCGCGAGGTCGTTCGTCTCGGGATCGGTCGCCTCGGTGTGCTCGCGGGCGGTCGCGTAGAAGTGGACACGGGAGGCGTCCTGCGCGAGCTCGTCGAGCTCGTCAAACAGCTCCCGCAGCGCCTGCGCTCCCGCCGAGCCGACGGTGCCTCTCCGCCGCTCGGCAAAGTCGCGCGCCCGCGCGAGCAGCTCGTCCCATTCCCGCGTCGCCTGCTCGGCGTCGGGCTCGAGATCGCGCAGGTCCCAGCGAACCCCAGTCGCGCTGAGGGATGAGCTGACGGCCACGTCCCGGAGCGTATCTGGCCCTCAGGCCCGGTGCCATACTGGTGACGGGTGTCCCGCCGGCTGCACTACATCGTCCTGGGGATCGCGTTGTTCGTCGGCGTCGGCATCGGCGCCGCCATCTCGATCGTCCACTCCTCGGGTGCACCTGCGGAGCCGATCTCGTCGGGGCCACGGCAGATGAACCCGAGGGTCGACCCCGGCACGAAGCTCAGCGGCGCGGCACCCGGCTTCAACCTGAACGACCAGTTCGGCAAGCGCGTCTCGCTGCGCTCGCTCCGCGGCAAGGTCGTCGTCCTGTCGTTCAACGACCCGAAGTGCACGACGATCTGTCCGCTGACCACGACGGCACTGCTGCACGCGAAGGAGCTGCTCGGGCCGTCGGCGTCGCGCGTCGCGCTCGTGGGCGTCGGCGCAAACCCGGACGCGATCGGAGTCAAGTGGGTCCGGGCGTACTCGAGCGCGCACGGGATGCTCCACAAGTGGCGCTTCCTCACCGGCTCACTGCCCGAGCTGAAGCAGGTCTGGCGTGCGTACGGCATCGAGGCGGCGGTCGTGAACGGCGAGATCGACCACACGCCGGCGACCTACGTGATCGACTCGCGCGGTCGCTTCTCGCGCCTGTTCGTGACCTCGATGTCCTACTCGAGCGTCGACCAGCTCGGCTATGAGATGGCGCGGAGCCTGGCTGCCCTCCTCCCCGGGCACCCCCGCATACACGGCTCGGAGCCCCTCGGCTCGGTCAACCTGCTCGGGCCGCGCAGCCGTGTGACGCTGCCGCGCGCCGGCGGCGGGATGGTACGACTCGGCCCCGGCTCGGGGCCGCATCTCGTCCTCTTCTTCGACACGTGGGAGACCGAGGTCGCAGACCTGAGCGCTCAGCTTCAAGCGCTCAACGGCTACCAGGCCGTTGCGAAGCGAAAGGGGCTCCCACCGCTCGTCGCCGTCGACGAGGGAAAGGTCGAAGGGTCGCCGCGCGCCCTGCCGAACCTCCTCCGCAGGCTGCCGCACCCGCTCACGTACCCGGTCGCCGTCGACGCCAGCGGGCGCGTTGCGGACGGGTACCGCGTCCAGGATTCGCCGTGGCTCACGCTCGTCTCCGGCTCGGGCCGCTTCCTCTTTTACCAAGACCTCGCAAGCGGCTGGCCGAGCCAAAAACAGCTGCTCGCCAGGGTGTACGCCGCGCTCGGGCGCGCAAAGTAAGGAATTTGGGAAGCCAGGTCTGACCCACCCGAAAGGGTGATTCGCGCCGGATCGGCCTGTGCTGAAGTGGCCGTCCACGCCGAAAGCGAGCGGCCGCACCATGCGACGGCCGCGCCCATCGACGGGAGCACTCGATTCTCATGCGGCCGATCCGCCTTCTCATACTCGTGCTCGCCATTGCCCTCGCCCTCATGCTGGCGCTGGTGCGTCCGCTCCAGGGGCGAGCGACCCGCCCGGCGAAAAAGCACAGACCGCACGCCGCAAAGTTCCAGGCCGTGCCCGAGGCGCTTCTCGTGCCCCACCCCGCCTTCGCTCCGCCCGTCGTGCCCTTCGGCCACCGCATCGTCGCCTACGCCCGCCATTTCCTCGGCATCAGGTACAGCTGGGGCGGCGTCAGCCCGAGCACCGGCTTCGACTGCTCGGGGCTCGTCCGCTTCGTCTACGGCCACTTCGGGATCGTGCTGCCGCACTCCAGCTTCGGGGACCTCACGCTCGGCCGCCGCGTTTCCCGTCGCTGGTTGAAGCCGGGCGACCTCGTCTTCTTCTCCGGCGCGAGCCACGTCGGCATCTACGTCGGCAGCGGGCGCTTCATCGACGCGCCGCACACCGGATCAGTCGTCCGCATCTCGACGATGCGCGAATACGGCTACTACGCGGCGCGCCGTCTCGCTCATCGCGGCTAACGCCGCCCGGGCTCCTCGCTACTTCATCTTCTCGGCCATGGCCGTGAGCAGCTTCCACGCGATCGTCGAGTTCGTCTCGACGAGCGGCCGGAAGTCCCACGGTGTCATGCCGTAGCAGAGCATGTCCGTCTTGGCGGTCAGGGTCGCGGTGCGCGGCGACTCGTTGATGAGCGCGATCTCGCCGAAGTAGTCGCCGGGGCCGACCGTCCAGGGCTTCATCTCGCCCGCAACGCTCACTTCCGCCTCGCCTTCCTCGACGACGAAGAAGCCCGCGCCGCCCCTGCCTTCCTGCGTCACAGTATCGCCGGCGCTGTAGCGGCGCTCGCGCATGCTGCTCGCAATCTGCTGGAGCTCGCGGTCGTCGAGCCCCGCGAACAGCGGCACCTTCTTCAGCGCGTCAACCGGACCCGTCGTCACGGCGCAGTTATACACAGCTGCGCTTCCTCGTGCGAGCAGCGGCCAGTTGCAGCGAGGATACGCCGCATGCGGGTCCACGTCGTCGGCTGCTCGCCCGCCTGGCCCAACCCGGGCGGCGCGCAGTCCGGGTATCTCGTCGAGGAAGATGGCCGCCGTCTCCTGCTCGACTGCGGGCCGGGGGTGCTGCCGCGGCTGCGGCGGTTGGAGCCGTGGCCGCGAGTCGACGCGATCGTCATCACCCATTTCCACCTCGACCACTGGGGCGACGTCGTCCCGTGGGCGTTCGGCGGCCTCTTCGGGGCCGGCCGCGAGGTGGCGGTGCCCGAGCTCTGGCTCCCGCGAGGCGGCCGCGAGATCATTCACGGGCTCGATCCGGTCCTCTACGCAAATGCGATCCTCGAGCTCTTCCCGGTGCGCGAGTACGAGGAGAAGATCCCGTTCCAGGCCGCCGGCTTCGAGCTCGTCGCGTATCGGATGCTCCACTACGCGCTCGAGAGCTACGGCCTGCGCGTATCGGACGGCGACCGGACGCTCGCCTACAGCGCGGACTCGGCCCCGTGCGAAGGCCTCGTCGAGCTCGCCCACGACGCCGACCTCTTTCTCTGCGAAGCGACGCTCGCGCAGCCTGAGCAGGGCATCCGAGGCCACCTGACCGCTGATGAGGCGCTCGACGCGCACGCGTCAGCGAGGGCGAAGCGATTCGTGATCATCCACCGGCCCGACGAGCTTCCCCTTCCGGACGGCGTCGAGCGTGCGCACGATGGGATGGAGCTAGAGGTCTAGCCGGATAGCGCGCTCTCCGAGCAAGCGGTGGCCCTCGATCGACGGATGGTCACCGTCGTCGCTCAGGCCCTCGCGCATGCGGGACGGGTCGCCGGGATCGACGAGCGTGTCGTGGAACGGAAGAAGCGTTGCGTTCGCTTCGGTCGCGAGCTGCCGGATCAGCGCGTTGAGCCGCTGAATGTCGTCCGCGGCCCGCGCGTCGCCGTTGTTCCAGGGGACCACGTCGGCGACTGCGAGCTCGAGCCCGGCGTTGCGGCCGCGTTCGAGCATTGCCGCGAGGTTCTCGGCGGCGTCTTCGACGCGGCGTCGCTGCACCACGTCGTTGATACCGCCCTGCACGACGAGGATGTCGGCGCCGGGCAACACGAGATCGAGCCGACTCGCGATCTGGTCGGTTCGCTCGCCGTAGACCGCCGAGGTCGGGAACTCGAGCCGCGAGTCGGCGCGGCCTGCCCACCACTGCCACTGGCTCGGCTCGTCGGGCGACACGATCCGCGCGCGGACGGCCGGATCCGGATCCCAGAGAGGAGAGCCCGCCGAGATCGAGTCGCCCACGACTGCGACGACGATCTCCCCCATCGCTCTAGTGCCGGCGCGGCTCGAGCTCGACGACGAGCTCGCAGTCGAGCGCGTCCGCAATGCGAAGCAGGGTGTCGATCCGCGGCGGCCGTCCGCCGCGCTCGAGCCGCGCGATTGCGGACTGCGTCGTGCCGCAGAGCTCCGCGAGCTGGCGCTGGGAGAGGCCCTTCGCCATTCGCTGCTCGGCGACGCGCTCGGCGATCTGCGCGAAGAACCAGCCGCGGTCGCCCGCGACGATCCGTTCGTGCAGCCGTTCGACCGGCCCCTTATCCTCGGTGCGCGCCCTCGCCGCCACGGCTAGAGCATAGCCCTTCTGCTATGTGGCGACCGGGTCGCGCTCGACGGCGTTAACCGGATCGCCGACGCGTACGCGTCCCGCCACGGCGACGTCGCAGTAGACGCCGAACGGCAGAGGCTCGGTCACTCCCTCCCGGCGGTATCCGGCCAGGAGCTTGAGTGTGTCGAAGTCGGAGACCGCGGTATCCGGGTCGCACGTGGTGACGGCGCACCGACCGACGTCGCCGACGGGAACGATGACGGCGTCGCCGATCGCAACTCTGCGCCCCAGCCAGCGGTCCTCCTCGTGCGCCTCGACGCCGTCGATCTCGAACAGCATCCGGAAGCGGCGCCCGTCCACGGGCGCAGCACGGCCGGCCTCGGCGCGCATCCGCTCGAGCGAGCCGCGCGAGATCAACGAGGCCCAGCCGGCGCGATCGTTGCCACGGTCTTGCGCCCCGCCCTCCGACCAGAGCAGCGTCATCGGCTCGCCGGCGAATTCGGACAGCGCCTCCTGCCACGGCCCCGGCACGACCCGCGACGGATGCGGGGTCCCGTAGAGCTCCGCCGCAAAGGACTCGCCCGGCTCGACTTCACCGTCGACGATCGAGCCGTCGGGAAACTCCAGCACGAGCCGGCGCGAATCCTCGTCCCACTCCGGCTGCACGCACATGAGCTCGGGGTGCCGCTTTCCGTTGACGAGCCTGCGATCTGCGTCGACGAGCCAGAAGCGGCGGTCGCCGGCGACCCCGGCGTGAGTCAGCTCGACCTCGTCGGGATTCACGAGATGCAGCGCCTTCACCGGCGCAATCGAGATCCTGACGACACGGCCTTCCACGCTCCAAACCTAGCTACTGGGGCGGTTCGCGCACCTCCACGACTTCGCCGCCGCGTCGCACGCCGCTGCCGTCGAGCTCGAAGATCCAGAAGTTGCGGCCCGTCACGTGAACGGCGACGTTGTAGACGGGGATGTCGCCGATGCAGCCCTCGAACGAGCCGGCGTGGGCGTGTCCGTGCAGGACGAGATCGGCGCCGTGCTCGGCTATCGGGGTCGCGAGCCGGTCACAGCCGAGGTAGGTGTAGATGCCCGGCGGCTCCCCTTCGAGCGTGTCCACGACCGGCGCATAGTGGAGAAGGACGATGCGGAGGTCGCAGTGGACGATCGCCTGCAGCCCGCGGGCGATCGCCTCGACCTCGGCGCTCGTTTCGGCGTAGATCCCTCGCAGCAGTGGCTCACCGAAATCCGGCAGCGCCGAGCCGGGGAAGCCGCCGACGAAGCCCTTCGCACCGACGACACCGAGCTCGAGCTCTTCCACCTCGCAGGTCGCGCACTCGCGGTCGAGGAGCCGAACGCCGGCACCGCCGAGCACCTCTTCGAGCTGATCGGTCCGCTGCGCGTGGTGGTCGTGGTTGCCGAGGACGGCGAAGATCGGAACGTCGAGGAGCCGGCACGCGGCGGCGAGCACCTCCGCCTGCTCCGGTTCGCCGCTCGTCGTCAGATCGCCGGCGAGGAGGACGACGTCGGCCTCTCCCTCGAGCTCGGCGAAGGCGCGCTCGACTCGCTCGGCGCTGACGTCCGAGGCGTGGATGTCGGCCGCTGCAGCGATGCGAACCACGAGGCCTCATGTTGCGCGATTGGACAAACCGGAAACGACCCGACGATGCCTGAACCGACCTTCGAGGAACTGCTCGAAGCGATGAAGACGGGCGCCGGAACGCTCCAGCAACACGAGATCCCGTTTGTCCTCGGCGGCGGGCTCGCAGCTTGGGCGCGCGGCGGCCCGAAGAGCGAGCACGACGTCGACTTTATGATCCGACCGCAGGACGCCGATGCGGCGCTCGACGCTATGAAGCAGGCCGGCCTGCGCACCGAGCGTCCGCCGGAGGGCTGGCTCTACAAGGCGTGGCACGAGAACGGCGCGCTCATCGACCTGATCTACGCGCCGTCGGGCGGGCCGATCACCGACGAGACGATCGACCGCGCCCCGCTACTCGAGGTAGCCGCCGTGCGCGTCCACGTCTTCACCCTCGAGGATGTGATGTCGACGAAGCTCCTCGCACTGAGCGAGCAGGAGCCCGACTACGCGCAGGTGCTCAGCTACGCGAGGGCGCTCCGCGAGCAGATCGACTGGAACGAGGTGCGCTCCCGCAGCGAGGCGTCGCCGTTCGCGCGTGCCTTCTTCACCCTTGTCGAAGGGCTCGGGATCGTCGAGCCATGAAGTCGGGGGCCTCGACATCGTGGGCCCTAGGCGAAGGTGTGGTCGGCACTAGTCCATCGAACGGGTCCGCGACAGCCTCTTCGCTCTAGGACTCACTTGCGGGGACTTGTATGGGTGGAGCGAAGCGCTGCACCCGTAAGGAAAGCAGGAGGGGGATGAAGGAAAGACTGCGGTTCGTTCTTCGGCGCAAGCCTGCCAGGGCTGCGCTCTTGACGGCAGTGCTCGCGGCGCTTGCCGCCGCGATCGTGGCAGGCACCGCCACTTCGAGGCTGCCGGTGGCCGAGGCCGCGGCGACGAGCACGGACACGTGCGGCTACGACCCCAATGCTGCGCCGAAGCCGGGCGGCGGCACCGTGCAGTTCAACGAGAACACGATCACTCGTGCGGTCTTTTTCTACGGCTCGGACTTGAGCGGCCACGTCGGTCTGTTCACGAACGACGAAACCGGGCTCCTGATCGGCAGCGGCGGGACTCCCTCCTCCAGCGTCGGCTCCACGATCGGAAAGCTCGGCACGGCGATCGCTACCGGCGACTTCGTCAGCTTCATCTCGGTTGCTTCTCCAGGGCTGACTGTCGCCGTATCCGTCAACGATGCGATCGTCCTCGGCACACCGCCCGACACCGAGACCTTCAAGGCTACGGCAGCGGCTCCCGTCGGCGCCAGGACCATCTCGGTGGCGACCCAGCAGGCCACCCGCGGCTTCGCGAGCGCGGCGAACCTCGCCGACCCGAACGCCTATGGCGAGGCGGTGCCTCCCACGTTCGGAAGCCAAACGGATCTCACAGGCCGAATGGTCGCCCCGCTGATCTACTTGACGGACATCACGACCAGCCCAACCGCGAACGGCGGCGACTACGAGCAGGGTGGCTCGGCAGCCAACGCCGGGACGCCCCCTGTCGCCGATGCGCTCTACGGCTCGTGGTCCCCCACGGTGAAGACGGATCCGATCAACAAGAACCACTGGAATCTCGGGCCGAAAGCGGACCCGCCTCCGGCAATCGACGCATTCGGCACGCCGACAACCTCCTTCGATCAGGGGTACGGAGCCGAAACGGTCTGGAATGTCGCGGGGCTGAAGGCCTGGGACCCAACCGCGAACGGAGGCGCGGGCGGATACGTGACGGTGCAGCGCGGCCACACCTACCGCGTCCAGGGCATCGCCCATGACACCGACCAGAACCCGCACATCGGAGGCGGCGACGTCGGCGAGGTCTGCACGACGTTCCACATCGCCGCAGCCAACGCGCCGGTGGTGTCGATCACCAAGACGGCCGATCACTCGGCGCCGGTGAACGCAGGCGACCAGATCGGGTTCACCGTCGCGGTCAAGAATGACGGCCCGGGTGACGCAACCGGGGTCAAGCTGAGCGACCCGCTGCCGGCCGGCTCAGGTTCCGGCGTGACCTGGGCGATCGACAAGGCCGTCGGCACCCCGTCCCAGTTCGTGCTGAGCGGCGCCAAGGGCAGTCAGACCCTGGCCCTTGCGTCGAGCACGCTGCCCGCGGGCGCCGGCTATCGGGTGCACATCACGGCTCAGACGTCGCAGACCGAGTGCTCGACCTACGGCAACGCGGCGACCCTGACCACGTCCAACGCAAACAATCCCACCGCGTCGGCCAAGGAGTCGTGCGAGCACGAGGCCGTTCACTACTGCGTGAGGGTGACCAAGGTCAGGCCGAAGCGGCTGATCGTCGGCCGCAAGACGAGGCTGACGATCCACCTCGCCAGGCACGGCAAGCCGGTCAAAGGTGTGCGCGTGCGGATCAAGGGACCGAAGATCAAGGTCCGCACGAGGCCTTCGAACCGGAAGGGCGTGATCAAGCGAGTCGTGAAGGTGAAGAAGAAGGGGACCGTGGTCATCTCCCCGATCGCCGGCAAGCGCTGCAACACGAAGCGGATCCACGTGATCAAGCACCGTCGCCGCTAGAAGAAGAAGCTCGACCACGCCGACCACCAGTCGTCGCCGCGGACGACGATCGAGCGTGAGCCGGTCACCTCGACACCCTTGCGGTTTGCGTACTCCTGGAGCCGGTCCGGCGAGGTGAAGTCGATCTCGATCTCGCAGGGGCGGCCCGGGTCGTAGGGCGCGACGGCCGAGAGGTCGGACAGCGCCTTCTTCGCGGCCTCCTCGATCAGCTCACGCGCGCGGCTCGGTGTCAGCATCCGGGCGCTGAAGCGGCCGAGACCCTCCTTGACCTCGACCGTCGTGAGCCTCTCGCCGAGCAACTCTCGTCCCTCCGCGCACACCGCCCGGTCTCCGGTCACGAGGACGACCGGAACGCCCCAGTGCCCGCATAGCGCAGCGTTGATCCCGGTCTCGCCGACGAGCGTCCCGTTGAAGCGGAGGTTCTGCCACGCCTGCCCCGAGACGGTGTGCGAGAGGACGCCGTCCGCGGCGCCCGCCATCGCATGCATGCCGATGAAGAGCGCCGCGTCGCAGCCGGACTCGAGGAAGCCGGTGTACTCCGTCCACTCCTGCTGCACGACGTACTCGCAGTCGGGATCGAGCAGCTCGGGAACGAGCGAGTTGAAGTCGTACGCGCCGCCGGCGCCGTGGCAGTCCATGACCACGACCTCGTTCGCGCCCGCAGCCTTCGCGCCCCGCACCGCGGCATTGATCTCCTCGGTGTAGAGGACACGGCCCTCGTCGTAGAGCTTCTCGCCGCCGGACACCTGCTGCCACTTGACGATGCCGGCGACGCCCTCCATGTCGCTGATCACGTGGACGCGCACCGGCGGGACGATAACGTCAAGCGCCGTGGAAACGGGACTGGCAGGGAAGCGCGTGCTCGTGACCGGTGGCGGCGGCGGGATCGGCTCGGCGTGCGTGCGCGCGTTCGCGGCTGAGGGCGCGCGGGTGGCGATCCACTACCGCACGAGCCGCGACCGCGCGGAGGAGCTCGCTCACGAGACCGGCGGTGTCGCGCTACAGGCCGACCTTACCGTCGAGGACGAGGTCGAGCGGCTGTTCGAGGCGGCGGAGCGCGAGCTCGGCGGCATCGACGTCTGCGCCGCTGTGGCCGGAGCATGGCCGCGTGAGGACGAGCCGGTCTGGCAGCTGTCGCTCGAACGCTGGGAGCAGACGCTGAGCGCGAACCTCAACGCGACCTTCCTCACGGCGCGGTCGTTCCTCCGCGTCGTCGAGCGCAGCGGCCACGGCAACCTCGTCCTCGTCGGGTCGACGGCCGGTCGTTTCGGCGAGGCGGGGCATGCCGACTACGCCGCTGCGAAGTCCGCGATCCAGGTCGGTCTGCTCCTCAGCCTCAAGAACGAGATCGTCCGCGTCGCGCCGCGTGGCCGCGTCAACGCCGTCGCTCCGGGGTGGACGTACTCTCCGATGACGCGGGGCGAGCTCGACGAGGCGCTCGTCTCCCGCATCAGCCGGACGATGGCGCTGCGGAAGGTCGCCCTGGCGGAGGACATCGCTCGCGCCGTGGTCGTCCTCGCCTCCGACGAGCTGTCCGGCCACGTGACCGGCGAGCTCGTCACCGTCGCGGGCGGGATGGAAGGCCGCACGCTCCACGAGACATGAGCCGGTTCCTCGAACGGCTGGCGCAGGAAACACCGATCGTCGTCGACGGCGGCATGGGCGCGCTGCTCTCGAGTGCCGTGCCCGGACTGCGGTGTCCCGAGGAGGCAAACCTCCGCGCTGCCGAGAGCGTGCTCGAGGTGCACCTCGGCTTCATCCGCGCCGGTGCCGAGCTGATCGAGACGAACAGCTTCGGCGCGAACCGCGCCAAGCTCTCGCGGCAGTTTCTCGCCGACGAGCTCCAGCAGATCAACGCGGCCGCGGTCCGCGTCGCTCGCGAGGCGCGGGAGGTCGCCGGTCGCGACGTCTTCATCGCCGGCTCGATCGGCCCCCCCGGCGACGTCGAGCTGGCCGGCTTCGACCAGGACGCGCTCTACGCCGAGCAGGCGGAGGTGCTCGAGGGGCGAGGAGTTGACCTGTTCATGGTCGAGACGTTCTACGACCTCGACGAGCTCGAGACGGCGATCGCCGCGATCCGCTCCGTCTCGGCTCTGCCGATCGTTGCGCTACTGACGTTCGACGCCCAGGGCGAGACGCTCGCAGGCGTTCGCGCGGAGGACGCAGCGGCGCGGCTGCGCCCGCTCGACCTCGCCGCGTTCGGCGCGAATCACGGCGCCGGGCCGGCGGCCGCGCTCGCCGCGCTCGCACGCATGGGCGGCGAAGACGGCGCCGTGCTCGCCGCGCTGCCGAACGTCGGCCTGGCGAGCATGACCGGCCAGCGAATCGTCTTCCCGCACGCAACGCCGGCCTACTTCGCGGAGTTCGCGGCGCAGGCGCGCGCGCTCGGCGCCCGGCTGATCGGCGGCTGCTGCGGCACCACTCCGGCCCAGGTCACGGCGATCCGCGAGGCCGTCGACGCCAACCGCCGCCCCGCCGGCTCCTTCCTTGTCCACGAACGTAAGCAGCCGGTGCCGTTCGAGCCGGTGACTGGAGAGACGCAGCTCGCGCGGATGCTCCGCGAGGGCGAATTCGCGATCTCGGTTCAGGTCGACCCGCCTCTCGGGGCCAACCCGGAGGCGCTGATCGAGGCCGCTCGCGCCGTCCGCGAATCCGGCCGGGCGCAGTTCCTCGACGTCAACGACAACCCGCGCGCCCGGGCGCGGATGAGCGGGATCATGGCCTCCGTCGCGATCGAGCGCTTCACCGGCATCGAGACGATCCCGCACCTCACGCCGCGCGACACCACGATCACCGGCCTCGAGTCGCTTCTGCTCGGCGCGCACGCCGAGGGCGTGCGCAACATCCTCGCGGTGACGGGCGACCCGCCCGAGGCCGGCGACTACCCCGGCACGCACGCGGTCTACGACGTCGACTCGATAGGCCTCATCGAGCTGATCGGGAAGCTCAACGCGGGCGAGGACTGGCACGGACGCGCGATCGACGCGCCGACGACCTTCTTCCCCGGGGTAGCAGTGAACCCGACCGCCGACGACCTAGAGCTCGAGGCCGAACGCTTCCACCAGAAGGTCGCGGCCGGTGCGCGCTACGCCCTGACCCAGATCCTATTCGACCTCGAGTCGCTCGAGGCGTTCCGGGACCGGATCGGCGGCTGGCCGATCCCCGTGCTCGTCGGCGTCTGGCCGATCCGGACGACCGAGACGCTCGTCCGCGTCCACAACGAGGTGCCCGGCATCGTCGTCCCCGAGGGCGTGCAGGAGCGGTATCGCGCCGCGGGCCCGGGCGCGCGAGACGTCGGGCTCGCGCTCGGGCAGGAGCTGATCGAAGGAGCGCGCGAGCTCGCAAGCGGCGTCTACGTCGTCGCGCCGTTCCGGCGGCCGTTGGACGTCGTCGAGCTTCTGCCGGACTAGGGAGCGCAGGCGCCGGTCGAAACCGGTTGCGTGCCCGCCTGCGCGAGGTCGTCGCGGATAATCGAGGGCGGCACGCCGTAGCCGCTGTCCGAGCCGATCCGGGCCGCGAAGATCGACGACTGAACCCTCCCGGAGGCGTCGATCGCAGGCCCGCCGGAGTCGCCGTGCTCGACGGCGCCGGCTACCGCGGTGATCGTCCTCGTGACCGGCCCATGCCCGAGCGCGTCCTGCGTCAGCACCGTCGCCGTCAGGCCGATTCGGCCGGGGGTCGCCCTCAGCCCGCCGTCCAGCGGGTAGCCGATGATCGCTACGGCGGCGCCGGACCGCGGATCTGCGAGCTGGAGCGGCTTCAGGCCGAGCCCGTCGATGTGCAGCACCGCGATGTCGTTGTGGATGTCGAGCACGACGACGTCTGCCGCGCGTGAGAGCGCCTGCCCGGGAAGCTGAATCGTCGTGTTTGTCTCACCTGCGACGACATGTGCAGCGGTCACAACGAAGTCGTTCGCAGCGACCCAGCCGGTTCCCTCGACCCCGACGCCGCACGCGAGCCCGAGCACCTTCACGACGCGAGTCGTGGCTGCCCGGATCGACGAGTCGCGTAGAACGCCCTTGCTTGGCGGCACGGAGGGCGGCTTGGGGCCGACGATCGACGGGAACGGGTCGATGCGCGCCAGGAGGTTGAGCAGCGTGCGCGGCGGCAGCGCAGCGTCGAGGTGCTTCACGATCGCCGAGCGCTCGACCTCCTGGCGGATCCGCGTGTCGCCAGGCGTCAAGAGCGCGACCGAGGCGCCGACCCAGACGATCCCCAGTCCGATTGCGGTGCCGAGGAGAAGGCCGCCGGCCGTATCGATCGCCCGCAACGGCGCAAGCTTCAGACCCCCGCGGATGAACGAGCCGGCGAATAGCGCCGCAAACTGGAGGAGCATCGCGCCGACCACCGCACCGACGAGCCCCGCGACGGGCGTCCACGTCGAGTTCGAACCGCCGTGGAGGACATGCGGCGCGACGCGCGAGCCGACGTACGCTCCGGCAGCCAGACCGAC
>DATFHC010000047.1:0-6078 GCA_035248765.1 Gaiellaceae bacterium | reverse complement strand
GTGCCGTAACCCGAGGTGCTCTGCCACTGGCGCGCGCTTTCCACTGCGGTCCCCTCGCCCCACTCGTTGAAGGTGGTAACCAGCTGGAATCGCGCCCGAGAGGCGACCATGTCCCTGACCGCTTTCTCCCATGCAGGCGGGTCCCGCGATAGACGCGGCGCGGCTTCCGTGGCCTTGAAGAAGCCCGGGCTGATCGAGAAGGAGTAGGGGCGTTGGTCGTCCTCCTTCTTGGCCGGTGCGTACTGGTGCCAGCCGTCCGGCTGGGCCGGGCATGCGCGATAGCCGGGGAAGACCTTGAGCACGACATACGCGCCGACGGTGTCCGCTGCCATCCACCGCCTGGCCATTCCGCACCCGTCGGAAGCCTGTGCGTAGACGAAGACGACGAAGCGGCCGCCGATCCGGAGGTATGCCGGACTCGAGGCAGCGCGAGCTCGGAGATAGAGGAGATCGCGCCGGATCGCGTTGGGGGACGGGTCGCTCAGACCCTCCTGCTCGTCGTAGATCGCCCAGTGGAAGTCGGGCGGCGTCGCCGAGAGGAGGCGTGGCAGCCTGAGGTCGGGCTGGGAACCGCGACCCCACCAGGAGACCATTGCGGCGTCGAGGTGCGCGTAGTGCATGGCGGCGATCTGACCCGTGATGACCGAACGGTTCCCGGAGTCGTAGAAGCCGGAGGAAGGGGTGTAGTGGCTGAACGGGTCGAGGCCTTGCTGGCGCCAGGCCTCCGGGTACCAGTCGTAGAAGAAGGCGGCGCGAATGGGCGACGTCGGCTGCGCTCCGCCTGCCCGGAGCCGCAGTCTGGGTGCGTGACCTGCGCTTTCGCGGCCTGCAATGGTCGTCGCCTTCCCGACGCCCGCTGCAAGCACCAGCGTGCTGGCGCCCCGTCGCACGAGGGCGGTCACGTCGACGGTCTGCCAGCCCGCTCGGGTGATCGGTCCCGATGCGATCGTGCGTCCGCTTAGAGGCGGGGCGCTTCCGTACGTCAGTGTCCGTTCTCGCCAGCTCCCGCTCGCCGCCGCCACCTCGAAACCCGGGGAGCGGCCGTCGACCCACACCCGGAGTTGCGCGACCGCAAGGGTCGGGTCGAGCGCCGGCACCTGGAAGCGCAGATACGTGCGGACCCGGCCCGGGCCGACTCGGAGAACGTGACCGGACGCGAAGTTCGTGTGGGGACGGGCCGGCGATACGTAGGTGGCGGCGTTTGCTGGGACAGTGACGGTTCCAGGCGTCCGCAGTCGTCCGGCCTGCCCGCTCCCTGTTGCCATGAGAAGCGCCGAGACTGCGGCCGTCAGCGCAGCCGTGCGAACACACGCCGCGCCAGATGGGAGAGCTCCGAGAGCAGCTCGATGATCGGCACCACGACGAGCAGGACGAGCACTGCGACCAGCACCAGCAACCACTTGAACGCGAGCACGAACGCGCCTGCGGTCCGGGCGACCAGGGATTCGGCGAAAAACACGGCGGAGGCGGCGTAACGCTAACGTCGGGAACGCTCCTTCGCGTCACTCCTCCCGCTCAATCGCCCTCCCGACTTCACGCCGCCAGGCCACCGCGCCGAAGCAGGCGAGGAGGAGCACGAGACCGCCCACGAGAAACTGCGTCGTGTAGCCCGAGCTGTGGGCAGGCGTCGAGCTCGAGTCGAAGTTGCCGCGAAAGACGAAGTCTCCGCCGGTCAGGTCGGCGACGGTGGAGAGATATCTCGTGCCGAACGCGACCGTCGGCTCGATCTCGCTGTTCTCGCTGTACTCGTTCCAGCTGATCACGCCGATGAGATCGGGTGCAGAGGCGAGTGCCGTGCTCCACTCGGCGCGTAGTGTCGCGCCGCCGAGCCGCGGGACGATTCGTCTGCCTCCGACCTGACGAGCGTCGAATCCGGCCGCAGCCGGGGCGATCCACAGACCACCTCGATCGTGGATGGCCTGCGACATCTCGTCGAGCTTGCGTCCGGCCCAACGGTCGAGCTGTGGGTTGACGGACGACCAGTAGTAGGCGTCGCCGTCGACGAATTGCCTCACGCGCCGGTAGCCGTCGACCGACTTCTCGGACGCGAGCAGCAGCATTCGGGGGCGCACGAGGCGAGAGACGGCGGCTATGGAGCTGCGGCTGAACTTCCACGTCCCCGACCAGACGACGATCGGCTTTCCGTCGAAGTTGAAGGCGGGGTTCCGACCGTAGCGGTGCAGGAAGTACACGAGGTCGGATTCCACGCGGCTGACGGGAAGCGGATTCCGGTTGAAGTCGAGTCCTTCGTAGATGAGAGCGAGCTTGAAGTGCTCCGCATTGGCGATTCGCACGACCCGGGCCAGGCGTGCGTTCAGTCTTCGTGTCGACTTCCAGCTGACGATGAAGCCGCTCAGGCCCGCGTGCTTCGCGAGCTCGATCTGTTTTCGGATGACCGTCGGGTCGCTGCTCGAGTACCGGCCCAAGGCGGGGTAGGTCGTCTTCGCCCGGTTCCAGGACGCGGGCTGGTACCAGATGTAGTAATAGGCGAAGGCTGGAATCGGCTTCGCGGAGAGGGCCGGCTCGGGGCCGGCCAAAGCGACCGAGCAGGCGAGCGCCAGCGCCGCGATCAGGCCGATTCTCCTCATCGAGCTTCTGCGCTCTTCCGCCGGCCCTTCCCCTTCTTGGCCGTCGCCGTGCGTGCGTTGCGGAGGTCTTCCTGGAGTGCCTCGACCGCGGCGGCGAGGTCCGGCCTGAACTGGGCCAGCTCCTCGATGTTCGCCGCGCCGTTGGCCGCCCGGGACGTCGCCTTGGTTGCTTTCGCCGTCTTTGGCTTCGTTGACGCTCGGGCGGGTTTCGACTTCGCCGGTGCGGTCGTCTTCTTTCGTCTCTTCGGCGGCGCGGGCTTCGCCTTGCGAAGGTCCTCCCGTAGCGCCTCGACTGCGGCGGCGAGGTCCGGCCATTGAGCCACGTCGTGGCTGACTGCGGTGCCCTCGGATACGGGAGTCGGTGAGGTCTGGCTCGGGGTGGCTGCTTGGTCGGTCGCCTCGGTTGCCTTCTTCGTCTTCGGCTTTGAGGCGGTTCGGGTAGCCCCGCGCTTCGCAGGCGCGACCGTCTTTGCCTCAGTCGATGACCGCACGCGCTTGCGCGCCGTCGGGGTCTCGTCCGCCTGAGTCGCGTCCGCGGGAGCTGCCTTCTTCGCCTTCGATTTGGTCGTCGCTTTCGGTTTGGCCGATCCGGCCCGGCCGGCTTTCTGCTTTGCAGGCGTGGCCGTCTTTGCCTTGGCGCGCGTCGGGGTCTTCTTCCCGGCAGGAGCACGGGTTCGCTTCGGTTTCGGCGCGGCCTCGTCTTTCTCCGGTGCGGCCGGCTCCGCAACGCTCGGCTCGCTCCCCGGCGGTACGCCGCTATCGAGCGGCCGAGGAGCAACCACGGTTTCGCTCGCGGGAGCGGCAGCTTCCTCGGGCTCTGGCCGGGGGATCGTTTGCACCGGTTGCTCCACCACCTCGCCGGCCGGTGCGATCGTCTCGCCCATGTAGGCGTGAACCAGTCCGATCCGCTCCCCGCTCAGCGCCTCGCGTGGTGGCTGGTGGTGGGCTACCGGCAGTCGAACCGGCCGCAGGATCCGGCGGCGTGAATCCTCGAGGCGGCGCAGCCGGTCGACAGCGGCAGCGCGCATCCGTCGCGGGAGCGTCCGAAGGCGTGGTGCCGGAAGGCTCTCGGCCCCCTCGACTGCGATTCGGTGTGCCGAACGGGCAGGAAGCGGTTGGACACCGCGGGCTGTTTGGGGCAGCGCGGAGGCCGGCACCATGTACCGGACGATCAACGCTTTGCGCGCGCGGCTCAATGGCTTGATCGGCTCGAGGTCATCCATGGTCGGCTGGCGGCCGGTCCCGATCGAGCGGAGGCGAAGCCGGAGATACGGTCGAGCGACAAGGGCCAGCACGGAGACCGCAGCGAGGGCCATCACGAGGAACAGGAACATGTCGAGGTAGGAGATGACCCTGACCTTGAGCACCTGGTTCCTCGACAACGCGAGGCTGACGGTCGGCACGTAACCGCCGCCCCGGACCTCGACCTGGTAGGTGCCGCGTGGCAGCGACGAGAGACGCAGCTCACCCCCGTGCACTGAATAGGTCGAGCGAGTCCCGTTGGGGTAGACGAGCTGGAGCCGACTTCCGGCCGATGTCCCCAGCAGGAAGTCGCGAACGCTCACGCGAGCGGAGTACAGGAGGAGTCGCGCGGTGACGTGTCGCGTGAGGGCGGGGTAGAAGCGTTGCTGCGCCTGGTTGACGACGTTCGAACCGCCGACCAGTGCCTGCTTGATCGAGTACCTGACGAGGGTCTGCCCGAGGCCGCCGTAGCGGCGGGTGACGCTGATCGCCGGCAACCAATGTGGCGCATCGGGCCGGAAGCTGGGCTGGCCGCCGAGCGTGTTCGAAAGAGTCATTCGTGTGACCCGTCCGACGACCGGGCGCCCGTCGGGGTCCGTGAACCGGAAGTGGACGAGCACTGACTGCCGGTAGCCCACATAGAGCCGTGTGTTGCCGCCAATCGTGATCGTCCGGATTCCCGTGAACCTGCCGTCGCTCCAGCGCAGGAAGGTCGAGCGCGTACCGGGACGGCGCACGGAGGTGTCGATCGCCTGGAGGAGATGCGTGCCGGGAGTCGTCTTGATTCGCGCGTAACCGGACCTGCCGGTGGCGAATGTCCTACCGTCGAGGGCGAAGCGGATGCCGACCAGTTTCGGCAGGGTGACGATCGTGAGTCGGACCGGCGGGGTCGCGGCCGACGCCGCTGCCGGCGTCACCGCCTGACCGAGGATCAGTGCGGCGAAGGCAATCGCGATCGCGGATGCCCGCCTCACCCGTACTCTCCGCTCGCTTCGGTCGGGGTGGAGTCACGCCGGTGGCGGCCGGTGATGAGCGCGAACCCGATGAGCAGGATCGGGACGCAGAGGGCTCCTCCGTAGAGCCCGTAGATGACGGGTCGGCGTACGTTCGTTTCGAGTGGGGTGCTGCTCCGGGTGCTTGCGGTGAGCACCCCCGGCCGAGGGGCCTGATGGAAGTCGAACCCCGCCGCGATGCTGTTGGCATGTGCATCTCGCGAGGCAAGCGGCTTCAGATTCCAGTTCTGCTCGATGAAGCGCAGGATCGATGTGTAGTCGAGCTGTGTGCTGTCGATGAAACCGCGCTTTGCATAGGGGCTGACGAGCAGGGCTGGAACGCGAAAGCCGTAGCCGTACTGGTCGACCTGGGGTGGCTTCACATGGTCGTACCAGCCGCCCCACTCGTCGTAGCTGAGCAGGAAGGCCGAGCTCTTCCACTCCGGGCTCTCGATCAGCGAGTTGATCAGCGAGCGTATGAAGGCCTGGCCGGAGCCGACGCTCGAGGGTGGATGCTCGGTCGGCCCCGAAGGCACGATGTACGAGACCGCCGGCAGCTTGTTGTCGAGCAGATCGTCGTAGTACTGGTCGAGCGGCACGATGTGCGAGCGGAGCTCGGGACTTCTCAGGTAGCGAGGCATGCTGAGGAGTGGAACCCGCACCACCTGGGAGGCGCGGGTGGAGGGATAGCGCCTGAACGTCCTGAAAGTGAGCTTGGGGTTGTAGTCCTGGACGTAGAACTTCCAGGAGACCCCGGCAGCGTGCAGGCGGTCGAAGATCGTCGTGAGGCGGCGGCGGCCGTCCGTCGGCAGCGGGTGCCCGAGCTCCGAGCCGCGCGGAATGGCGGGCTCACCGGCCGGACCGCCTGTCACCCAGTAGAGGTGGTTGACGAAGTTGTCCGCCAGCGCCGAGCTGAAGAAACGGTCGTAGAGGACGTACTGGCCGGCGAGGTTCCAGTAGTACGGAAGATCGCGCCCGTTTCGGTATCCCATCGCGAGCCGGCCGTCCTGGTTGACCCCGTCGAGGGCCCGCACGAAGCCGTTCATGCGGCCGTGGTTGAACTGTTGCCGTGCGATGGCGGTGCTGTGGGCTGGATCCGCCGGGACCACGCGATTGGAACCGAGGTGGAAGGGACGAACACATCCTCCGTGCGGCTCCTGCGGATCGATCGGCACGCAAACGTGCGCAGGGAAGCCGTTGCCGCGCGGGTAGGTGCCGAAGTAGTTGTCGTAGGTGTGGTTCTCCTGCATGACCGT
>DATFHC010000046.1:0-7592 GCA_035248765.1 Gaiellaceae bacterium | reverse complement strand
CTCCACCCTCGTCGTCAACCTCCCGGGCTCGACCGGTGGCTGCCGGGACGGCTTCGCCGTTCTCCGACCTGCGCTGGCACACGCGCTCGAGCTCCTGGCGGACGCGCCTACGACACACGAGCAGACGTGACAGCCACGTCGAGTCCGGCCCTGCCTCCCACCCGCTTCGCGCGGCTCGTCAAGATCGAGCACACGATCTTCGCGCTGCCGTTCGCCTACGTCGGCGCGTTCCTCGCGGTCGCCGGAACACCGAGCGGACACGATCTCCTCTGGATCACGCTCGCCATGGTCGGCGCCCGCTCGCTCGCGATGGCGCTCAACCGCCTGATCGACGCGGGCATCGACGCACGGAACCCACGGACGGCCGGCCGCGAGCTCCCGAGCGGCCAGCTGTCGGTCGCGCAGGTCGTCGTCTTCTGCGCTGCTTCCCTCGCGCTCTTTCTGGCTGCGGTGTGGCAGCTGGATCCGCTCGTGCGCTGGCTCTGGCCGATACCGGTGATCGGCTTCGTCGTCTATCCGTACCTCAAGCGTTTCACGTGGCTGTGCCATCTCTGGCTCGGCGCCGTCGATGGGCTCGCGCCGGTCGGCGCGTGGGTGGCCATCACCGGGCGCCTGCCCTGGCAGGCCTGGATGCTCGGCGCTGCCGTCGCGCTCTGGGTCGGAGGCTTCGACCTCTTCTACGCGCTCTTCGACGAGGAGGTCGACCGGCGCCAGGGCCTGCACTCGGTCGTCACGCGGTTCGGTGTTCGTGGCGCGTTCCTCGGCGCGCGGGTCGCTCATGCGGCGACTGTCGCCTGTCTCGTGGCGGCCGGTCTCGGCCTCCCCGTGGGTGCGCTCTACTGGCTGGGCGTCGCCGCTGTTGCGCTCTTGCTCGCCTACGAGCACTCACTTGTACGTCCCGGCGATCTGCGGCGTCTCGACACCGCGTTCTTCACGATGAACGGTGTGATCAGCGTGGCGTTCGCCCTGTTCGTGATCGCCGACGCTGTCAGCTGAGCCGGTCCGGGACGCCGCGATCGCGACGCCCCGGACCGACCACTCGAGCTAGCCCTGGCTTCCGGGCCAGTTCGGCGGATGGCACCAGCGACCGGAGCGGAGGAATCCCGCGCCTACGGTGCTCGAGCCGATCGAGCCCGACGAGAAGCCCGCGGTGGGATCGAAGGTCGCGCCGAGCGATGCAACGAGGTGTCCCCACCGGCCCCTCACGAAGCCTCGCGCCAGTCCGGATGCGTTACCACCCGAGATCGCGGCGTTGAGCGTACCGTGGGCGAGATTACGGCCGGTGCCCTTGATCCGGAACCTGCCGAACAGGTGACCGACGCCGTTCGTGGTATCGACGAGGCTCCAGGCACGGATCGTGAGCGCGCCGGTGAGCCGCGGATCCGCGCTCGTTGCCGTTCCCGTGTACGTCGCTCGTGTCGCCTGGAAGGTGTCGCCGCCGTTGACCGAGCACGTCGTCAGGTAGTGCTGCGAGACGGTCGTGGCGTCGAACGTTGCGGTCACCGATTGCACGGACGGAGCCCCGCGGTGTGCTGCGGCTACGCCGGCGGCCGCAAGCGCCGCGGCCACGATGAAGCCCAACAGCGCGAGTCGTTGCCTTGTCATGGTGCCCTCCTGGTTGCGGTGGACTGAGCTGGGTCGCAGTCGGAATAAGGCACGACTCGTGCACGGCTCCGAGCAAGGACGGCGTAAAACAGCGGTAAACCGCGACGCACGGCCTATGCTGGCTGCGTGCTCACGGCTCGCCGGCTCGGCAAGCGTTACGGAGAGAAGCGTGTCTTGCGAGGCATCGATCTTGCTCTTCCACGCGGCGGCTTTCTCATTGTCACCGGGCCGAACGGCTCCGGGAAAACGACGCTGCTTCGGATCTGCGCCGGCCTCGCGCAGCCGACCGACGGGACGATCGAGCGGACGGCGGAGCGCGCTCAGGTCGGGTACCTCGGTCATGAGCCGCTCGTGTACCGCGAGCTGACTGCGCTCGAGAACCTCGAGCTCTACGGCCGGCTCTACCGGGTGCCGGAGCGGCGGGAGCGAATCGGGATGCTGCTCGAGCGCTACGGGCTCTGGGACGCCCGGCACGAGCGCGTCGCCTCGTACTCCCGCGGGATGACGCAACGCCTTGCGCTCTGCCGCGTCCTACTTCATCAACCCGAGCTGCTCGTGCTCGACGAGCCGTACAGCGCGCTCGACGAGGCGGGAGCGGAGCTGCTCGACGCGCAGCTCGCCGAGCTTCGCGATGAGAGCACGTTCGTCCTGGCCACGCACGATCCGGCGCGCGTCGAGCCTCTCGCGAGCGGCAGGCTCGCGCTCGCCTGATGGGCTACGCACGCGACGTCGGGGCGCTGGCGCGGAAAGATCTTCTGCTGGAGCTGCGGGCGCGCGACACGCTCCCGGCGATGCTCCTCTTCGTCGCGGCCGTCTTTGTCGTCTTCCATTTCGCACTGCCGAGAGAGCCGTCGCGGCTGGAGACGAGCGGTCTCCTATGGGTCGCGATCCTCTTCACTGCGCTGCTCGCCCTGGGGCGGGCGTTCGTGCCGGAGCGGGAGCAAAGGACGCTCGACGGCCTCGTCCTCACGCCGTGCGACCGAAGCGCGATCTGGCTCGCGAAGTCTCTTGCGACGCTCGCCTTTCTCGCCGCTGCCGAGGTGGTTGCGCTGCCGCTCTACGCGCTGTTCTTTCACAGCATCGGTGGCGCGACGGTGGCGGCCGTCGGTCTCGCCGACCTGGGTATCTGCGCGGTCGGGACGTTCCTCGGGGCGATGGCCGTCGCGACGCGGGCGCGCGACCTGATCCTGCCGCTTCTCTTCTTGCCGCTGGCGATGCCGATCGTCGTCGGAGCGGTCGGCGCGAGCGTGGTCGAGGCGCCGGGCCGCTACCTCGGCTTCCTCGCTCTCTACGACCTTCTCTTCGCGGTGGTCTGCTGGGCGTCGTTCGAGTACGTCGTCTCCGAGTGAACCGGTCGGCTGCGACAATCCAGGCCGTGGGTCGGACCCGGATCTCCTTGCCCGTTCTCGCCGTCGCCTCGTTCGTGCTGGTCACGACGGCGCTTGCGTTTGTCTTCTTCGTCGCACCGAACGATGCCAACCAGGGTTTCTCGCAGCGGATCTTCTACTTCCACGTCTCGATCGCGATCACGGCCTACGCCTGCTTCGTGGGTGCGGCGTGGAAGGCCCTTCGGCATCTCTGGAAGCGCGATCCGCGCGCCGACCTCGAGAGCTACGTCCTCGTCCACCAAGGCGTGATCTTCGGGACTCTCGTGCTGCTCACGGGCTCGATCTGGGCAAAGATCTCGTGGGGTCGCTGGTGGCTTTGGAGCTCGGATCAGCTGGTGCTCTTCCTCGTCCTCTTTCTCTTCTACTGCGCGTACTTCATGCTCCGCTACTCGGTCGATCCGGGGCCGCAACGCGCGAACCTGAGCGCGGTCTACGCGCTGTTCGGAGTCGTGCTGATCCCGGTGAGCTTCGCTGCGATCCGGCTCGCGAAAGACATCATCCACCCGGTCGTCTTCACCCTGAAGGGACCGCAGTTCGGCGGCTGGATCCTCGTCACGTACTGCATCGCACAGGTCGCGTTGCCCGTCCTCGCGTACACGCTGTACCGGTTGGAACTCGGCGCCAAGCGACTCGACGGGCGCCTGCGCGATCTGAGGGAGGTGTTCGCCTGACCACCGCGGAGAAATACGTCACGGCCGTGTACTGCGTCGTGTTCGCCGTCGTCCTCGCCTACGTCCTGATCATGGCCCTCAAGCTGCAGCGCCTCGAACGGGACGTCGACGAGCTCGCTCGCCGTGTGCCCGAGGAGGACGCGGAAGAGGCGCCAAGGGAGACGGCGCACGTTGGCTGAGCTCCTCTTCTGGCCGGCGCTTCTCCTCTACGGGGAGGCGGCGGTCGGCTACTTCGGCGAGATGCGGCACCCCGGCCGCGCAGGCCGTGTCGCCACCTGGGGCGTTCGCCTCGGCTGGCTGGTCCAGACGGCGCTGCTCGGCGTGCAGGCGGGGCGCGACGAGGGGTTCCCGTGGGGGACATGGGCGTCGTCGCTCGACCTCTTCGTCTGGCTCGTCGTCTCGGGGTATCTCATCTGGGGCTGTCGAAGGCCGTATCGGCTGCTCGGCCTCGTCGTGATGCCGCTCGCGGTCGCGTTGCTCGTCGTCGCCCGGGCCGGCGGCGGCACCGGGATTGGTAGCGCGAGCCACTACTCGAACCTCTTCCTCGTCGTCCACGTGGGGCTCGTGCTCGCAGCCTTTGCCGGATTCACGCTCGCCGCAGCTCTGTCGGGGCTCTACATCTGGGAGGAGCGGCGGCTGCAGACACGCCCGGCGACGATCCTTCGGAGACAGATGCCCGCGCTCGCGACGCTCGATTCCTTGGCGCTACGCACGGTCGTGTGGTCGGTGCCCCTTCTGACACTCGGTGCTGCCGTCGGGCTCGGGCGGCTCATCGCCCGTGGCGACCGGCTCGACGCGCTCATCGCGGTGACCGCCGCCACCTGGCTGGTGTGGTGCGCGTACCTCGGCCTCCGCCTGCTCGGCGGCTGGACAGGGCGACGCGCTGCGTACCTCGCTCTCGCCGGGTTCGCTCTCGTCGTCGTCGTTCGCCTTGCCCTTCCCGCCACCCACTTCGCGTGATGCGCCTCGTCCTCGTCGGAACCTCCCACCATCACGCGCCGGTCGAGCTGCGCGAGCAGGTCGCGCTCGACCGCGACGGGGCACGGGCGCTCGCCGCGGGGCTGGCCGAGAGCGGACGTGAGGCGGTCTGCCTCTCGACCTGCAACCGCACAGAGCTCTACGTAGCCGCCGGCGATCCGGAGGAGGCCGAGCGGGAAGCCGCCGCCGCGCTCACGTCGCTCGGGCCCGAGATCGAGCACGCGCTCTACAGGCTGCGCGATCGGGCTGCCGCGCACCATCTCTTCCGCGTTGCAGCAGGCCTCGACTCGCTCGTCCCAGGGGAGGGAGAGATTCTCGGCCAGGTGCGGGTCGCGCACGAGGTCGGGACGACCGGGACGCTGCTCGACCGGGTCTTCCGGCAGGCGCTCCACGCGGGCCGCAAGGTGCGGGCCCAGACCGCGATCGGGGAAAGCCCCGCCTCGGTCTCGGCGGCCGCTGCCGCGCTCGCGGAACAGGTCTTCGGCAGTCTCGAGGGACGCTCCATCGTCCTCCTCGGCGCGGGCAAGGTGAGCGAGCAGGCCGCTCGCAATCTCCGCAGCCGGGGCGCGGAGATCTCGCTCGTCGCGAACAGCAAGACGGAGCGCGAGCAGATCCACGATCAGCTCGCGGGGGTGGACGTCGTCATCGCATCGACCAACGCGCCGGGACTCGTGCTCGATGCGGCCACGGTCTCGGAGGCGCTGCGCGCCCGGCGCGGGCGGCGGCTACTACTCGTCGATCTTGCGGTTCCGCGTGATCTCGATCCTGCGATCGGAGACCTCGACGGCTGCTACCTCTACGACATCGACGACCTCGAGCAGATCGTCGTGGAGACCCTTTCCCTCCGGCGGCGGGAGGCCGAGCGCGCCGAGGCGATCGTTGCGGGCGAGGCGGAGAAGTTCCACGAGTGGCAGGCCTCGCTCGACGTCGTACCCGCGATCGCTTCTCTTCGGGCGCGCGCCGAGGAGATCCGTGAGGCCGAGCTGCAGAAGGCGGAATCGCTCCTCGGACGCCTGGATGAGAGCCAGCGCCGGGCGGTCGAAGCCGTTACTGCGCAGATCGTGAACAAGCTTCTCCACCTGCCCACCGTGCGGATGAAGCAGGCGGCTGCGGCAGCCGATGGGGTTCTCTATGCTGAGACCGTGCGGCACCTCTTCGGTCTCGGCGAGGACGAGCGCTGAAGGTCAAGCCCGTAACGGGCCGTCCTCTGCCGCTGCAGGTTCCGACGGCGTTCATCCGAGTCCGACCGCGCGGCGTTGGTTGCTCGCCGCCCGTGCGGCGGCGATTGGCCTGTGCTCGTCCGCGTCGGCAGTCGCGGCAGTAGGCTCGCGCTCACCCAGGCGGAGCGCGCCGTGTCGGCGCTGCGGGCGCCCGGCATCGAGCTCGCGCTCGTACCGATCACCACCGCAGGGGATCGCGACCGGTCGCGTCCGTTCGGCGAGATCGGGTCGCGCGGCGTCTTCGTCAAGGAGCTCGAGGAGGCGCTGCTCGAGCGCCGGATCGACGTTGCGGTCCATTCCGCGAAGGACCTGACCGCCACCGATCCGGACGGGTTGGCGATCGGCGCGTTTCTCCCGCGCGACGACCCACGGGACGCGCTCTGCGGCGCGACGGAGCTGCGCTCGGGCATGCGCATTGGTACGGCCTCGGTGCGGCGGAAGGCACAGCTGCTCGCGGTCGATCCGTCCCTTTCGATCGCGCCGTTGCGAGGGAACATCGACACGCGCTTGCGAAAGCGGGGCGAGCGTGGGCTCGACGCGATCGTGCTTGCCGCATGCGGGCTGGACCGGCTCGGGCTGGGACACGAAATCGGACACCGCTTCGGGCCGGAGGAGATGCTGCCCGAGGCGGGGCAGGGTGCCCTGGCGCTCCAGGTGCGTGCGGGCGATGAGCACCTCGTGTCCGCCGCCGACGACTCGGAGACGCGGGAGCGGGTGGAGGCCGAGCGCGCAGTCGTCGCGATGGTCGGTGGTGGCTGCCTCGCTCCCGTTGCAGCTCATCACGACGGATCGACGCTGACCGGCCTCGTCGCGGCGGAGGACGGGTCGTGGATCGAGCGACGCACGGGCGATGACCCGGCGACGCTGGGCGCGGAGCTGGTGGATGCGAGTACTCGTCACGCGTGAAGAGCTGGTTGCCCGCGTCGAGTCACTCGGGCATGACGCGGTCTTCTGCGAGCTGATTCGCGTCGAGCCGCTGGGCGAGGACCCTGTCGACGCACGCGCATACGACTGGCTCGTGGTGACGAGTCGCAACGGCGCGGACGAACTCGCGCGCCGTGGCGTCACCGCGAACCGGATTGCGGCGATCGGTCCCGCGACGGCTGAGGCGTTGCGATCGCACGGGCTCCAGGTCGATCTCGTCGCCGCGACCCACACGCAGGAAGGGCTGCGCGACGAGTTGCCGGAGGGAACCGTTCTGCTCGCCGCCGCAGAGGGCGCGCGGCGAGACGTGATCGACGGCGACTTCCTGCCGCTGTACCGGACGATCGAGCTTCGGCCCGAGGCGCCCAAGGCCGACGTCGCGCTGCTCATGTCCGGTTCGGCGGCTCGGGCGCTGGCCAGGACGGGCGCCGGCATCCCCGTCGTCGCGATCGGCCCCCAGACGGCGGCCGAGGCGCGGCGAGTAGGACTGGACGTTGTCGCGGTCGCCGCCGCTCACGACGTCGGCGGCCTTCTCGAGGCATTACGTTCCCTGTCGTGGTCATCACCTTCCTGACCGACTTCGGGCTGCAGGACGACTTCGTCGGGACGTGTCACGGGGTGATCGCGACGATCGCCCCGGACGCGCGGGTGATCGACGTCACGCACGGCGTCAGGCCGGGGCACATCCTGCAGGGAGCCCTCGTCCTCGCGAACACGCTTCCCTACATGCCTGCGGGCGTCCACCTCGCGGTCGTCGACCCGGGCGTGGGGAGCGGGCGGCGCGCCCTCGCCTTGCGTGACGGGCA
>DATFHC010000045.1:0-42636 GCA_035248765.1 Gaiellaceae bacterium | reverse complement strand
GGCCATGACTGAAGCGGAGGCGACGCGAGTCCTTGCCGCCGTCGGAGCCGTCGCCGGCCGAGCGCGGCTGATGCGCACCGCCGACGGCTGGCCCGCAGTCCTTGGTCTCGCCGCGATGAGCGGCGACGTCGACTTCACGTCAAGCCGTTTCCTCTCACACACCCTCTACGACTTCCTCGCAAGCGAGATGCTCGACGCCGCAGCACCGGCGACTCAAGCGGGCTTGACGCTGCTCGCCGTCGCGTCCATCGCGGACATCGAGGTTGCCCGGATGGTGCTCGGCACCGGCGCGCACGACACCCTCGAAGAAGCCGTAGCGCGTGGCCTCCTAGCCGTGACCGAGCGCAAGGTGCTCTCGCTCCATCCGCTGCTGCGGGAGTTGCTGATTCACCGCTTCGGGGAGACTGATTCTACAACGCGAGAGGCACTGCTCTTCTGTAGCCGCAAGCTCTTACGAGCGCGTCGATGGGACGAGGCACTGAGCGTCGCCGAGATTGCGCGTGATGCTTCTTTCGCCGCAGAGGCCATCGCAGCGGCATTGGACGACTTTTTGGCGGCGGGGCGCACAAGCAGCCTTCAGCGCTGGGTAGCTGCGGCTCGGTCTGCGGGCGCCGAGGGCGGCCTGATTGATTACGCCGAAAGTGAAGCGCTGTTTCGTGGTGGCGAGCTAGACCGGGCGATGGCGCTCGCGACCCAGGCATCGGGCTCGCTCGAAGGAGATCTCATCGCCCGTGCGCACCTCGTCGCTGGCCGATCCGCACATCTCATGGACCAGCCCTCCCGCACTGGGAGGCACGCGGACCTTGCTGCCGCGACCGCCGCGACCGCCGAAACGAGGGAAGGAGCGCTCTGGCTGCGCCACCTCCAAGCAATAGAACAAGAGGCACCCGATCTGATAGAGCGCCTGGAAGAGTTCCGGGCAGCGGCACAGAGGGGTGCCAAACAGTCTCTCATGATCGCAGCCGCCGAGCTTGGCGGGGCTCTGATCGAGGGTGGGCTTCTCAAGGCGATTGATAACGCCCGAGACGTGCTCGCGCTCGACCCGAGTGGGGCCGACCCGATCGCACACACCAGCTTTCTGAGCGTGTTTGGCGGGGCGCTCCTCATTAACGGACGGTACGAAGAAGCACTGGAACATATGAACGCCTTGACAACGCTGGCCGTGACAAATGCGATCCCATTCGCAGTCCCGTATGCCCAAATACAGAGCGCGAAGGCGCTCATTGGCCTTCGGAGATTCGCGTTGGCTACGCGAACGCTGTCGCTCCTCGAGCGCCAGATGCAAGACAAGCATGGTGATTACTTCCACTGCAGGATCCAGACTGAGCGCGCTCGGCTGTACGCGAGTGTGCATGATCTGGAGCGGGCGCTGGGCGTCTTATCTCTCGGCCTGCCAACGCGTATACGAAAGACAGATGGAGGTGTGTTCCTCGGCTGGCAAGCACTGCTAACCGCGATCGCGGGAGATTCAGACCGCGCGATAGCCCAAGCCTCCGACGTGCGTCAAATGAGCCGCAGCTGGGAAGCTGAAAGCCTCGCCCTCCTGACTGAGGCGGTGATCGCCCTAGGGGATGGGAAACGCGACCGAACCGAATCTCGGCTCAGGACGGTGATCGAAGGCGGTGCTTGCGATCCGATCGTGATCGCCGTACGCGCCGCGCCACAGCTCGGGGCGTTCATCGCTGCTCAGTCGCACTGGCGTTCCTGGTTCCAGCGGCTTCTTACCGCCTCGCGGGACGCCTCGCTGGCGGCCTCACTCGGTCTACGCGTCCCTAGGGAGGCCAAGGCCAAGACAGGACTTAGCCCACGGGAAACGGAGGTGCACGAGCTCCTCGCCCAAGGACTCACGAACGAAGAGATCGCGAAGCTTCTCTACATCAGCCTCTCGACGACGAAGGTGCACGTCAAACACATCTACGAAAAGCTCGGTGTTCGATCGCGGCTCGAAGCCGCTCGCGCCCTACGTTGCGACGTCTAGCGCCACCGCAACGTCTGCCGTGTCCTGATCGAACTGCAACCGTTCGCGCATGAATACGGAGGCTCGGCCCGAGCGGTAGCTGTCGTCGGCTGTCGCAAGGATCGCTTCGAACGCGGCGACGACCGCGGTGTCGAACTGCGTTCCCACGGCCTGCGCGAGACGCATGCGGGCAACACGGCTCGGCAGAGCTTCACGGTACGGGCGATCTGACGTCATCGCATCGTAAGCGTCGGCGACGCCGATGATCCGAGCCAGGAGCGGAATCTCCTCGCCGTGAATCCCGTCCGGATAGCCCATGCCGTCGATCCGCTCGTGGTGGGAGCGGACGATGTCCGCAATTTCCGAATAGTCGTCGACGTTCCGGAGAATCCGTTCGCCGATCTCGGAGTGCTGCTCCATCTGCCGACGCTCCTCGAGCGTTAACGGGCCGGGTTTCTCGAGCAGGCCGGCCGGAAGCCCGATCTTGCCGATGTCGTGGACGAGACCGCAAAGGTGGACAAGCTCCTGTTGGTCGTCGGGGAGCCCCATGCGCTCCGCGATGTCTCTCGCGTAGATCGCCACTGCCGCAGAGTGACCCGCGGTGTACTGATCGCGGGCATCGAGGGTCGCGACGAGCGCGGTCGCGAACGAGAGGCTTGCCCGTCGCAACCTTTCGTTGGCGGCGACCAGGTCTTGGCTCACGATCTTCTCTTGCTGGTACAGCTGCAGCAGCCTCTGCGCCGCCAGCGCCGGCAAGAAGAAGATGAGGACGAGCCGTAGCGAGTACAGGTGGTAGCCGAAGACGAACAGCGCTACAACGGGGACGTAGAGGGGGACGGTAACGAGGGTGACAGCGCTGATTTCGCGCACCGCCTCGGTGACCCTGTACTTCCTCACCCAGGCGGTAATGCAAAAGAACACTGCCTCTACAACAAGAAAGGCCACCGATCCAGCGAGACTCGCGAGAAGGTATCCACCAAAGTTCGTCGGACCAGGCACGAGCTTCCATGCAGCAAGGCCGGCCATCGCCGTCGTGAGTGCCCGAATCGGTGTGTAGACGCTCCACCGGAAAGGCTTCTCGCGCAGATCCAGAACAGTTGAAAAGGCCCCGACCGCGAACCCACCGGCAGGGCCAAACACCACCGCCGAGAAAATAAGGGGAAGGAGCGACACCGAGTGATCCATCGTCTCGGAGACGGCGACGCTTTGGCGTTCCGCGATCGCTGCGACCGCGGCAAGGAGGAGCCCCGCCCAAATGGGTGGTAAGCGATATCCGTGCAACCAGAGGACGCTCAGCGACGCCGCGAAGGCCATCCACAGCACGAAGGCCCAGGCGAGACTCCGGCGATCGACGCTACCCAAACCTTTGATCAGCCGGACCAGCCTTGCGTATCCCCCAAAAGGGGTATAGGCTGCTGTTGCCGTCAGTCCCCGATCGATCGGAGTACTCAATGCGTTCCTTTTCTCGGATCTGGGCCCGTACCGGGACCTCCAGGATCTGGTAGAGCCGTCGCATAGTCTGTTATCCACACCCTTGAAGCTTCCCCCGAGCGGGGGATCCGGTCAAGAGTTGGGAGACGGATAGACGGATTCACGGGCGCCGGGTGATCTTCACCCGGCGCTTCGTTTCTCCTTGTCCACAAGCCTCAGATGACCGCTGTGGACAGAGCTAGCCGATGATGCCGCGGCGGAAGCCAACGGCCACCGCATGCGCGCGCGAGCGGGCCTGGAGCTTCGCGAGCAGGTGTCGCACGTGCGATTTCACCGTTTCCTCCGACAGAAACAGCCGTTCGCCGATCTCGCGGTTCACGAGACCGTCGGAGATGAGCTGAAGCACTTCGACCTCACGCCCCGTGGGCTCCTGCTCGAGCTCGCGAAGCGGGCTTTGGAGCGGGATCACGTCCGCACCGCCGGTACCACGACGCCGCGCCGCGACTTCCTCGAAGCGGCGCGAGTGGGTCAGGTAACGGCTGAGGATCTCCTTGCGCTCAGCTGCGTCCACGGCCCGAGTATCGGCCGCATGAACAAGCCGCTTTAGCGCGAGGGCCTACCTCGAACGGGTGTCACGCGCGGGCGTAACCGCCGGATTCGAGCGACCAGAGGTGTCGACAGGCAGCGCAGCGTCATCCGCTTCGGCCGGCGAGTGCCTCTCCGCCACCTCAACATGCTCCAACGTCGCCTGATCGACATTGAGCGGATGGTGGCAAGCTGCGAGGTGTCCGTTGCCGTAATCGACAAGTGGCGGCTCGGTCTGCTTGCACACCTCGGTCGCATACCGGCAGCGCGGATGGAAGCGGCAACCGGTCGGCGGGTTGATCGGGCTCGGCACGTCGCCCTCGAGCACAATTCGCTCCCGCTTCTCCGCAAGGTCGGGATCCGGGATCGGAACCGCCGAGAGCAGCGCCTCAGTGTACGGCATGATCGGCCTCGTGTAGAGCTCCTCGGCCGGCGAGAGCTCGACGATCTTGCCGAGATACATCACCGCGATGCGGTCGCTCACGTGCCGGACGACGCCGAGGTCGTGGGCGATGAAGATGTACGTCAGCTGGAACTCGTTCTGCAGGTCCTCGAGCAGGTTCAGCATCTGCGACTGGATCGAGACGTCGAGGGCCGAAACGGGCTCGTCCGCGATGATCAGCTTCGGCCGCAGCGCGAGAGCACGCGCGATGCCGATCCGCTGACGCTGGCCACCCGAGAACTCGTGGGGAAAGCGGTTGTAATGCTCCGGAGACAGTCCGACCGTCTCGAGGATCTCCCCCACCCGGCGCTTCTGGTCGTCCCGGCTGCCCAGGTTGTGGATCCGCATCGGGTCGGAGACGATCGTCCCGACGCGCTTGCGCGGGTTGAGTGACGCATACGGATCCTGGAAGACCATCTGCATCTCCCGCCGAAGCGGCCGCAGGCTGCGAGTGCCGAGACTCTGGATCGGCTTTCCCTGGAAGATGATCTCGCCGTCCGTCGGCTCGAGCAGCCGCACAAGCGTCCTACCCAGCGTGGACTTGCCGCAGCCCGACTCACCCACGAGCCCGAGCGTCTCGCCTTCGCGCACGGCGAAGCTCACATCGTCGACGGCATGCACCCGACCGACCTCGCGCTGCAGGACGCCCTTCCGGATCGGGAAGTACTTCTTGACGTGGCGCGCCTCGAGAAGCGGGGTCTCACCCGACTCGTGCGCCTGATCGAGAACCGTCACGCCGCCTCCACCGAGCCGCCGGAGATCGTCTCGTCGCGATGCTCGCGCTTGTACTCGAGAACCGTCACGCCGCCTCCACCGAGCCGCCGGAGATCGTCTCGTCGCGATGCTCGCGCTTGTACTCGACGTCGAGCCAGCAGCGGTCGAGATGACCGGGTGTCTCGACGCGGTTCTCGAGCCCGGGCTCCTGCATGCACTTGTCGAACGCGTGCGGGCAGCGAGGCCGGAACTTGCAGCCCTCGGGCGAGTTGATCAGCGACGGCGGCGAGCCCTTGATCGTGTGCAGGCGCTCGGGCCGCGGGCGGTCGAGACGCGGGATCGAGCCGAGTAGACCCCACGTGTACGGCATCTGCGGGTCGTAGAAGACGTCGCGCTTCGTCCCGCGCTCGACGACGCGACCGGCGTACATCACGATGATCTCGTCCGCGATGTCGGCGATCACCCCGAGGTCGTGCGTGATGAAGATGACCGCGGAGTCGAAGTCGTCTTTGAGGCGGCCGACCAGCTCGACGATCTGCGCCTGAATCGTCACGTCGAGCGCCGTCGTCGGCTCGTCCGCGATCAGGACCGACGGGTTGCACGACAGCGCCATCGCGATCATCGCGCGCTGCCGCATCCCGCCCGAGAACTGATGCGGGAAGTCGTCGACACGCGACTCCGGGTTCGGGATGCCGACCTGGCGCAGGAGCTCGATCGTCCTTGCCCGCGCCCCGCGCTTGTCGACGCTCTCGTGTGCCTGGATCGCCTCTGCGATCTGGTCGCCGATCCGGTAGACCGGGTTCAGCGAGGTCATGGGGTCCTGAAAGATCATCCCGAGCTCGTTGCCGCGGTAGTTCTGCATGTCGCGGTCGGAGACCTCGAGTAGATCCTTTCCCTTGTAGAGAACCTCGCCCTCGAAGCGAGCGTTGATGCCGCGCGTCAGCCCCATGAGCGTCATCGCGGTCACGCTCTTGCCCGAGCCCGACTCGCCGACGATCCCGAGCACCTTGCCTCGCTCCAGCTCGAACGAGAGACCGTCGACTGCGCGGACGATGCCGTCCTCCGTCGCAAACCGGACCTTCAGGTCTTTGACTTCGAGCAGCCGCTCGGCCATCAGCTCAACCGGATCCGTGGATCGAGGTACGCGTAGAAGATGTCTACGAGCAGTGAGAAGACCACGATGAACATCGCGCCGAAGAGCGTGACCCCCATCAGCGGCGGCAAGTCCTCCGACTGAATCGACTGCGCGGCGTACCACCCGACGCCGTGCAGGTTGTAGACCGTCTCCGTGATGATCGCGCCGCCGCCGAGCACTGACGCGAAGTCGAGGCCGAAGAGCGTCACGATCGGAATCAGCGACGCGCGCAGGACATGCTTGACGAGGATCCGCCGCGTCGAGAGGCCCTTCGCCTTCGCGGTGCGCACGAAGTCCTCGTTGATCGTGTCGAGGATGTTCGAACGCAGCACCCGGCCGTAGAAGCCTATGAAGAGGACTGCGAGCGTGAACCAGGGCAAGATCAGGTGGTAGAACCACTGAGCCGGGTTGCTGGTCAAGGAGACATAACCTCCGTCCGGGAACCACGAGACGCCGCCTCCCTCACCGGCGAGGAAGTAGCGAAGGAGCAGCCCGAGCCAGGCAACCGGCAGCGAAATGCCGATCAGGGCCAGCGCCGTGATCGCCCGGTCGGAGAGCCGGCCCGCGGTGACCGCCGAGATCGTGCCCACGAGCACCCCGAACCCGAACCAGATGATGGCAGCGCCAATCGCGAGCGAGAACGTGGCCGGCAGGCCCTGCCTGATCTGACTCACGACGTTCGTCTGGTTCGAGTACGAGACGAGCTTCGCCGTGAACAGCGCCTTTACGAGGTCGTACCACTGGACGATGAAGGACCGGTCGAGCCCCAGCTTGTGACGAATCGCGGCGACGTTCCCCGGCGTCGCGACCTTGCCGGCGATGCGCTCCGCCGGGTCGCCTCCGGGGATGACGATGAAGATGAGGTAGACGATGAAGCTAACGACGAGCAGCACGAGCAGCATCCCGAAGATGCGCCGGATGATGTAAGCGCCCATCTAGCTCACGCTCCTCATCCGTGCTCGATCCTGATCTTGGCTCTCGGGTCGAGCGCGTCTCGCAGGCCGTCGCCGAACACGTTGAGCGAGAGCACCGTGAGGGCGATCGCGATACCCGGGAAGAGACTGAGTCCCGGAGCTGTGGAAAGCTTGTCCGAGCCCTCCTCGATCATCGTGCCCCACGACGGGTTCGGAAGACGCACGCCGGCGCCGAGGAAGGAGAGCGCGACCTCGGTCAGGATGCAGTTCGCGACGATCAGCGTGAAGAGGACGAGCACCGAGGACGCGATGTTCGGCAACAGCTCGGTGAACATGATCCGGATCGATCCGGCGCCCTGCGCGGTGGCCGCCTCGACGAACTCCCGGTTCCGCAGCGCCAGCACCTGGCCACGTAGCGGTCGCCCGATGTACGGGATGAAGACGAACGAGATAACCGCAATGGGGATTGCGAGGTTCGAGCCGGAGATGTTGATCCCGAAGTGGTGGAAGCCGTTCACGGAGAGCGCCGTGCCGAGTGCGATTCCGAGCAGAACGACCGGGAAGGCCCAGATCAGGTCGAAGAAGCGCGAGATGATCCAGTCGACGATCCCGCCGAAGTAGCCGGAGAGAAGCGCGAGGATCACGGCGAGGGTCGTGCAGATCGCCGCCGAGGTCACGCCGATGAAGAGCGAGTTGCGACCGCCGTAGAGAAGCCGTGTCGCGATGTCACGCCCGAGCTCGTCAGCTCCGAGGATGTACTTGCCGCCGGCGGCTCCCCACTGCGGGCCGATCGGCACGCCGCCGAAGACGATCTTCGGCACGCCGTTCACGATCTTCGTTCCGCCCTGCGAGATGACGTTGACCGTCTTCCCGTGCTCGACGACCGTCGAGCCGGTGCGGACGTCGTTCTGCCCGATGTGCGAGACCTGCGACACGTAGACCGGTGCGAGCAGGCAACAGACGACGATGAGGAGGAAGACCCCGAGGAAGGCGAGCGCTACGTAGTTGCGGCGCAGGCGGCGCCCGGCCAGGACCCACGGGCTCTTGCCCTGGATCTGGGCCCGGCTCTCTTCCGACGCCAGCTGGGCGGCGGTGTCGAGCGTGAACTCCTCTTGGCCGGTCGTTGCCACGGGTTATTCAGCGCGAAAGCGCCGGCGCGGCGGTGCAGCCTGCACCACCGCGCCGGCGCCGATCGATTTACTTCATGCAGAACTGGGCCACGTCGTCCTGGCTGTCGTCGAAGATGTCGCACGAGACGTCCATCTTTGACGAGAAGAACGACGTCAGGATGCCGTTCAGATACGGCACGGTGGCCGCGTTGTCGCTGAACTGCTTGTCGAGCTTCGCCCACGCCGAGTTCGTGCTCGCCGAGAGAGCCTGGCTCGGCGGCAGCGAATCGAGGCGGTCGATCTCCTTGTTGGCCGACTTGATGTTGACGTTGCCGTAGTTGTTGTTGTGGACCTGCGTGATGTGCTCGCCGTTGAGCAGGATGTTGAACCAGTCCGACGGGTACGGGTAGTCCTCGAACCAGTCCGTGAACCCGATCTGGGCCTTCGTGGATTGGTTGCCGACGATCGTGAAGTAGTTCGCGCCGGCGATCGGCTTGAGAGATGCCTTCCAGCCGATCTTGTTGAGCTGCGACTGCAGGTACTCACCCGTTGAGAGGTCCACCGCCACGTCGGAGATCGTGTAGATGGTCACCTTTTGGCCCGCGGTTCCCGACTGCTGGACGAGTTGCTTCGCCTTCTGCAGGTTGTACGGATACGGATCCGGGGTGATCTTCTTGTACTGCGGGTAGCTCGGCGGCAGGAAGTTCCACGTCGGCACGCCGAGGCCGCCGCGCAGGTTGACGAGCTGCTGCCGGTCGATCGCGTAGTTCACGGCCTGCCGCGCCTGCAAGTTGTTGAACGGCGCCATCCGGAAGTTCATGAAGAAGTAGTACGTCGACGGCGTCGTGAAGAACTTGATCTGGTCGCCGTACTTGCTCTTGTAGTGCTGCAGCTGGTCGACGGGGAGGATGTTCTCGTCGTACATGTCCTGCCCGGACGCGACGAGCTGCGCCGCCTGTGCCTGGTCATCCGTCATGGTCCCGTTGATGGTGTCCGGGTTCCCGTTCGGGACGCCGGGGATCTCGTTCTTCTTCCAGTTCGGGTTCCGCTTGATGACGAACGACTTGCTCGGGTTGTAGCTCGTGATGTAGTACGGCCCGTTCGCCGGCGGCGGCGGGTTCTCGGTGTCCTTCTGCGGCGTCGAGGCCGGAACGACAGACGTGAACGGAATCGAGAGGACGTACAGGAAGTCGGACTCCGGCGTCTTCAGCTTGATCTCGACCGTCCCGGCCTTGTCGTCTGTGACGATGCCCGAGATGTCGGAGCACTTCGTCGGGTTCCCCTCGCAGGCGTCGACCCCGACGATGTTCGAGAAGAAGCCGATGCCCGGCGAGTTCAGCTTGAAGTCGCGAATGATCGTCGCCTTGAAGTCACTTGCCTTCACCGGCTCGCCGTTCGAGTACTTGATCCCCTTGCGCAGCGTGAACTTGTAGTCCTTGCCGCCGTCCGTCACCGTGCCGGTCGTGGTCGCCAGGCCCGGCTCGATCTTGGTGCAGTTGTCGGTCTGACAGCTCACGTGAGCCTTGACCACCAGGCCGAGATAGATGTCCTGGAACAGCTGCCACGACGCGAGGCGATATGAGAGGCCCGGATCGAAGTAATCCGTGGTCCCCCAAACAACCTTCAGCGTCGGGAACGTCTTGCCCGCCGGCGCCGAGGTCGTGCTGCTCGACCCACTGCTGCCGCCACCTCCGCAGGCGCTCACCACCAGTGCGAGCCCCGCCGCGACGACCGCCGCGATCGCGACGGATGTTCGCTTACTTCTCACTTCTGTACACCTCCTGGGTAGCGAGCACGTACGAGTGGGCCGCGAAGACCCTGCTATCGGCGGCTACCCACGGCGCCGCTTACCAATCCAAACTTCCGCAGTACGAACTATTTCTTTACGCAGATGCTCGCGTAGTCGAACTCGTAGAGCACGTTGTTCACGTAGCAACCGAGGTCGACTCGGGCGCTGAAGAAGTCCGTCTCCTCCTGATTCAGGAACGGCGCCCACGGTGCGAGTCGCATCACATTCCGGTCGAGCGCCGCCCAGCCGCTGTCGACTTCCGGTGTCAGCTGGGGTTGCCGCGTGAGCGCTTCGATCTCGCGATTCGCCCAGCCGACGTCGAAGTTCGCGTAGTTCAAGTTGTGCGTCGGCGTGATCCGCGACCCGTCGAGCAAGCCGAACCAATCGAGCGGATGCGGATAGTCCTGGACGAAGTCGGCGAAGCCGATCTGTGCCCTCGTCTTCACGTCACCGATCGTCGTCCAGTAACTGCCGGCGGTGAGCACCTTCTCCGTCGCGTTGAAGCCGAGCCGGTTCAGCACTGTGACCAGGTACTTCGTGTACGGCCTGTCCGCCGCGACATCGTGGTTCCAGACGAACACACGCTTGCCCCGGTAGCCCGACTCCCGGACGAGCCGAATCGCCTTGTGCAGGTTGTGCCGGTAGAGGCTGTGCGCCCGAAACGAGGCGTACGGCGGCGGCAGGATGTTCTCGGTCGTGTGCGCGAGGCCGCCGGCGAGGTGCTTCAGCCAGCGCCGCGAGATCGCGTAGTTCACCGCTTGTCTGACCTTGACGCTCGAGAACGGCGGCACGCGCGTGTTCATGAAGAAGTACATGAGGTTGGGCGGCATGAACGTGCGTAGCCGATCCCCATGCTTCTGCGCGATCTGCAAGAGGCGCTTGCTCGGGATCTGGTAGTAGCCCATCCAGTCGTCCTTGTTCTGCAGCACGCGCCTCAGTGCGACGGTCGCGGTCGGGACGATGTCCCAGGTGATGCGGTCCGGGTTGCCGGCGGGGACATTTCCGTCGAAGAGCGCCGCGTCGAAGTACCTGTTCCGCTCTTCGACGATCCGAGCCCTCGGGTGGTAGCTCGTGATCTGGTACGGCCCCGTCGAGGGCAACGGATGAAGCGAGCTGTCCGCGGGCGGCGAGCTCGCCGGCACCGGCGCCGCGAACTCGGACGCGAGGACGTTCGCGAAATCGGCCTGCGGCGCCACGAGGTGAATGAGAATCGTGCGGGTCGGGTCGTCAACGACGATTCCCTTGATCCGGCCCTTCTGCCGCTTCGCGAAGACCTTCGCCCCGACGATGTTGCGAAAGAATCCAGCGCCGGCGGAGTCGAGCAGGAAATCCCGCTCGACCGTCTTCTTGAAGTCGCTCGCCTTCACCGGCTGGCCGTTCGAGTAGCTCAGCCCCTTGCGCAGAGTGAGGCGATACGTCCGCTTGTCTCGCGAGATCTGCGGGAGCGAGGTCGCGAGGTAGGGGACGAGCTTCGCTCCCGAGCTCCCGTTCGCGTGGCGGTAGCCGAGGAGCGGGAGGTAGACGTTCCACATCACTCCCCAGCCTTCGGTCGTGTCCGAGAGACCAGGGTCGAGGTAGTCCGTCGCCTCGTCCATCGCGATCCGGAAGTCCGGGAACTGGTGAGCCGGTGCGGCTCCGACCTTCGGTGCGGCAGCGGTCGTCGTCGGCGGGGTCGTGTGCTGCTCGCCGGTCGTCGCCGTGCGCCCCGGGCTCCCGCAACCGGCGCCGGCGAGGAGAAGCAGAAGGCCGCCAACGCCGGCTCCGAGCCGCACCAGCGCACGGCGGCGCGCGCGCAGCTCCGTGGGCTCGTCCTCCTCGACGACGCGATCCACTCCGTCCCGCCCGGTCGCGTGAAGGATGCGGCCTTCGCCGACCCAGAAGGCGATGTGATCGGCCTCTGCCGGAGAGCCGTACGTGATGAGGTCGCCGGTGCGGAGATCCGCTTCCGACAGCTTCTCTCCAGCTGCCTCTTGCTGATCGGCGTCCCGCGGCACGAGGCGACCGCAGGCCCGCAACGCCATGTGCACGAGCCCGGAGCAGTCGATGCCCGCAGACGTCATCCCGCCCCACTCGTACCGCGTGCCGAGGAGCGTGCGCGCGTGCTCGACGGGGTCGTCCGCCGCGGGCCGCAGCCAGTCGGGATCGGGCTCGCCGCCGAGATGCGCGCGCCGAACCCAGCCTGGATATCCGTAGTCGGTCTCGACGAGAACCCAGTCGGCGCGCTCCTCGAGCACGCGCAACGGCTCCCCCGCCAGAGCCTGTGTCACCTGTTCGGAATACTCCGCCGGCTCGGCCCGAAGCGGCGCCAGCTGGCGCGCGAACGTATGTTCTCCTAGGCTCTCAGCCATGCAGCTCAGGCTAGACGCGGCCGATCGGCTCGTGGAGCTTGTCGAAGAGCAGCGCGGACCGGTGTTTGCGGAGGAAGCAGCGAGGCGCCTCTTCGCCCTCCGCCACGCCCCGGTCGCCCTCGCGCGATCGTTGCTGGCGGACGTCGTCGAGACCGACGCGAGGCTCAGGTGGAACGGAGATGCGGTCGCCCTCTCGGAGCCGCCGGGGGCGACGCTCCTGCTCGAGGAGGCGACGTATGTGGTCGTCGACCTCGAGACGACCGGACTGCGGCCGGGCCAGTCCGGGATCTGCGAGATCGGAGCGGTGCGCGTCCGCGGCTTCGAGGTCGACGCCGAGTTCCAGACCCTGGTCGACCCAGGACTTCCGATCGCCGCGGGCGTGAGTGCGTTGACGGGGCTGCGGAGCGAGCAGTTGCGTGGAGCGCCGGGGCCGGCGAAGGCCGTTCGTGACTTCCTCGCGTTCGCAGGTGACGCTGTCCTCGTCGCGCACAACGCGCGCTTCGACCTCGCGTTCCTCGATCGCGAGACCGAGCGGCTGACCGGTTCGCGAATCGGCTCGGCCGTACTCGACACCGTGCGGCTCGCTCGCACGCTTCTCGCCGGGCGCGTCTCCCGATTCGGACTAGCGGAGCTCGCGTGGTTTCTCGGCACAGCCGAGCGCCCATGCCACCGCGCGTTGCCGGACGCACGGGCGACCTCCGAGCTCTTGCTCACGCTGATCGGGTTGGCGCAGGAGCGCGGCGCCCGCACCGTCGCCGACCTCGCGGCCCTCGCGACGACGAGAACCCGGCGGCTGCTCGACAAACGCCACCTCGCCTACGGGGCGCCGAGCCACCCCGGCGTCTACCTCTTCCTCGGCCGCAACGGCCAGATCCTCTACGTCGGACGGGCACGTGACCTGCGTTCGCGCCTTCGCTCGTACTTCCGTAGCGACCGTCAGCGGCCGGCAGTCGAGGCGGCGCTCGCAGCGACGGAGCGGATCGAGTGGAGGGTTACGGGATCCGAGCTGGAAGCGGCACTCGAGGAGCTGCGCTTGATCCGAGAGCTGCGGCCGCCCGGGAACGCACGTGTCTCGCGACCCGAGCGGCAGGTGTGGCTGCGGCAACGCGGCGACTCGGTCGTGGCCTCCACCCGCTCGTCACCCGTTGGTCCGCTGCGGTCCCGCCGCACAGCGCAGCTCGCGGCGCGGGTCCTCTCCCCCGGCGAGCTCGCCCAGCCCGAGAGCGCGCTCCCGCGGCTCCGGCGCCGCCTGCAGGAGCTGGCGGAGGCGCAACGATTCGAGGACGCGGGCAGGCTCCGCGACCGGGTCGCCGCGCTCGAGCGGGTCTGTCGCGAGCTGAAGCGGCTCGACCGGGTCCGGGGACTCGCGTGCTGCGTGCTCGTGCCGGCCGGCGACCAGGGCTTCGTCAAGGCGTTCTTCGTCGCGGGCGGACGGGTGGCGGCGGAACGGACCCTGCCGCCCGGAGGAGGCGCGGCGCTCGAGATCGAAGCAGGGCTTGCGGCCACGCGCCGCGCCGGGGAGCTCGACCTCGACGAGCTCCTACTCGTCGACTCGTTCCTGCGACGGCCGCCGCCGGAGTTGCGCACCGCGCAGCTCGAGCGCGAGGCGATCCTGCGCGTGGCGGCACTGCTCTACCCGCTCGCAGCGGAGTCGTAGAGATGGCAGGCGACGTCCACGTCGCCGACGGGCTCGAGCCGCGGGTCGTCCGGCTGCTGGAAGTCGAGAGCCAGGTGGGAACCGCTCGCCTCGAGGCGCTTGACGCCGCGCCAGAACGGCTCCGCCGGATCCTCCGCGCGGATGCGCTCCAGCAGGGCGACGACCTCTTCCGGCTGCCGCCCGCGGGCCGCCGACATCCGCACCTCGGGCGACGGACGGTCTAGCTCGTCCAGATCGCCGACGACCGCCTGCTCCTCCTCCACGCGCCGGTCACCCGCCAGGCGCGCCCAGCGGGCCTCGAGGAGGTCGCGGAGGTCCCGCGATTCCCAGCCGCACGGCTCGAAGGCTCGCGGACAGCGGGGGTGGAACGAGCATCCGAGCGGCGGTGACGCAGCATCCGGAACTTCCCCCCGCGGCAGGTCGCGCGGCACGGCCCTGGCCGGATCCGGCTCCGGGATGGCTCGCAGCAATGCCTGCGTGTACGGATGCTTGGGATCCGCGTAGATCGCCTCCGCCGGGCCGATCTCGACGATCCGGCCGAGGTACATGATCGCGATCCGGTCGCAGAAGAAGCGCGCCGTCGCGAGGTCGTGCGTGATGTAGAGGTACGTCAGCTCGAAGTCGCGCTTGAGCGCGAGCATCAGCTCGAGGATCTTCGCCCGGACGCTCATGTCGAGCATCGAAACCGGCTCGTCCGCGACGAGCAAAACCGGGTTGAGAATGAGCGCCCGCGCGATCACGGCCCGCTGTTTCTGTCCGCCGGAGAGGTCGCTGGGGTACTTGTCGAGGTATGCCTCGGCCGGCGCAAGCCCGACGGTCTCGAGCACGTCGGACACCCTGGCCCGAAGCTGGGTGCGGTCGCGTTCAAGCCCATGGATCTGGAGTGGATGGCCGACCGCCTGCGCGATCGTCATCGCCGGGTTGAGCGAGGCGTGGGGATCCTGGAAGACGACCTGTATCCGCCGCCGCAGGTCGCGGAACTTCCGCTCCGGCAGGCCAGTGATCTTTTGCCCCTCGAACTCGACCCTGCCTCCGGTGGCTCGGACCAGCCCGAGCAGCGTCCGACCGAGCGTCGTCTTGCCGCTTCCCGACTCGCCGACGAGGCCGAGGACTTCGCCGCGCCGGATGTCGAGCGAGACGTCGTCCACCGCCTTCACGACCCCGCCTTCCCGACCGACGAGCCGGTCCGCGAAGCTGCCGCGAATCGAGTAATACGTCCGCAGGTCGCGGATCGAGACGAGCGGCTCGCCCTCGGCGGGCTCCACGGTTCCGGCGGCGGCCTCAGGCTTCATCCGCAACTCCGATCGCCTCGCGCTCGAGCGGCGAGCCGGCACCCGGCGGGATCCGCTCGCTCGGGCCGTGGAGCCAGCAGAGAACGCGGCGACCGTCCTCGAGCCGCTGCTCGATCGGCTCAAGCTGGTTGCAGATCTGCATCGCGTCGGGACAACGCGGATGGAAGCGGCAACCCGGCGGCGGCTCGATCAGGTTCGGCGGCGAGCCCGGGATCGAGTGGAGCTCCGTCGTGTCGAGCGAGATCGTCGAGCGCAGCAGCTCACGCGTGTACGGGTGCGCCGGGTCGGCGAACACCTCGCGCACCGGCCCCTCCTCAGCGATCCGGCCTGCATACATGACAGCCAGCCGGTCGCACGCCTCGGCGACGATTCCGAGATTGTGGGTGATCAGAAGAAGGGCGGTGCCGAAGTTGTTCTTCAGATCCGCGAGTAGCGCGAGGATCTGCCCCTCGACGATGACGTCGAGCGAGGTCGTTGGCTCGTCGGCTACGAGGAGCTTCGGCCGTAGGACGAGCGCGAGGGCGATCATGATCCGCTGCCGCATGCCGCCGGAGAACTCGTGCGGGTACTGGCGGAACCGAGTCGGCGGGATCCCCATCCGGCCGAGAGTCTCGAGCGAGCGCCGCTTGACCGCGGCGTCGGTGAGATCCGGCTCGTGCTGCTCGAGCGTCTCTCGGAAGTGGTCGGAGATCCGGAGCAGCGGATTCAGCCGCGTCATCGGTTCCTGGAAGATCAACCCTAGCTCCGGCCCCCGCATCCGCCGCACCGCCTTCGGCGGCATCGCGACGAGATTTCGTCCGTCATAGAGCACCTCGCCGTCGGCCCGGGCGCCGTCGGGAAGCAGCCCGAGAATGCCGCGACCGAGCGTCGACTTCCCACAGCCCGACTCCCCGACGAGGCCGACGACCTCGCTCTCGCCGATGTCGAGCGAGACGCCGTCCACTGCGCGCACGGGCTTTCCCGGCGTGCCGTAGTAAACCCTGAGGTTCCGAACCTGGAGGATCGCGTCGCTCACTCGGCCTCTTCGACTGGGCCCGGGACGGGCTCGAACTCGAAGCGCCCGAAGCGGCGCCGGCGGAGCACGGGGTTGATCGTCTCGTTCAGCCCTTCGCCGACGAGGGTCAGCCCCGTGACGAGCAGGACGATGGCCAGGCCTGGGAAGAGGCCCGTCCACCAGATGCCCGAAGACGCATCCGTGACCGCCCGCGAGACGTCGTAGCCCCACTCGGCACCCTGCGAGGGCTGGATCCCGTAGCCGAGGAAGCCGAGCGCCGCGAGAAGGAGGATCGCGTCGGCCGCGTTCAGCGTCGCGATCGGCGGCACATTCTGGACGACGTTGAAGAAGACGTACTTGCGGATCACCGTGCGCGGGCGCGCGCCGAGGGCGCGCGCGGCGTCCACGTACGGCTCCTCTCGCACGCTGATCACGTGGTTCCTGACGACGCGGAAGTACAAGGGGACGTACGCCGCGGTGATCGCGATCGCGGCTGTGAGGATCCCTCCGCCGATGCTCGAGGTGGAGAGCACGAACGCGATCACGATCGCGATCAGCAGATACGGGAAGGCGAAGATCGCGTCCATGATCAGTACGAGGATGCGGTCGAGGATCCCGCCGAAGTAGCCGGAGATCAGGCCGAGCGGCACGCCGACCGCAAGCGACATCGCAAGCGCGATGGCGACGACCTCCAGCTCCGTCTGAGTGCCGTAGATCACGCGCGACAGGACGTCGACCGACTGCACCGTCGTGCCGAACAGGTGCGCCGACGACGGATGCGCCAACTGCGCGAACCGCTGCCCATCCGACTTGTACTGCGTGAAGTTGTACGGCGAGATCAGGGGCGCGAGAACCGCAAGGAGAATGAAGAACACGGTGATGCCGACCCCGCTCCAGAACATGGCGCGGGCCACGCCGCTCGCCTCACGAATCGGCTTCGTCGCACGGCCGAGGGCGATCAGGCGCGCGCGACCGTATGGCGTGCGGGGAGCGGCGGGGGCGAGCGCCACGCTAGTACCGGATCCTCGGGTCGACGAATGCGTTGAGGAAGTCGACGAGGATGCTCACCGCGACGACGACAAGCGCGAACACGACGATGATTCCCTGTACCCCGGCGTAGTCACGATTCTCCAGGTAGATGACGAGCTCGTGGCCGATGCCGGGCCAGTTGAACGTGGTCTCGGTCAGCACGACTCCGCCGAGCAGGATCGCAAGATTGAGGCCGACGACCGTGATCACCGGGACGAGCGCATTCTTGAAGGCATGGAAGAAGACGACCCGCCGCTCGGTGATACCGCGTGCGCGTGCCGCCTCGATGTAGTCGTCGCGCAGCGTCCGGATCACATTGACGCGTGTGAGGCGGATGAAGACCCCCGCGGTGATCAGGCCGAGCGTCGTCGCCGGGAGAATCAGGTGCTTCGTCACGTCCCAAAGGGCACCCCCGTTCCCGTCCCAGATCGCGTCGACGAAGAAGATGTTCGTGTGCGTCTGCAGCAGCGCTTGCGTGAGCGGGCTCGCCTGGTCGGACGTCGGCAGCCAGCCGAGCCAGACGCCGAACACGAGTTGCGCCATTAGCCCGAGGAAGAACGGCGGCGTCGCGTAGACGACCACGCCGAACAGGCGTCCGGCGATGTCGACTGGGGTGTCGCGGTAGCGGCCGGCGACAAGGCCGACCAGCACCCCGACGACGATCGCGATGAGCATCGCGAAGAACGTGAGCTCGAGGGTCGCCGCGCCGTTCTGCTTGATGATCTGCGAGAGCGGCCGGTTGTCGGTGATCGTCGTGCCGAGATTGCCCCGGGCGATGTTCCAGAGATAGTCGCCGTACTGGTTGACGAGCGGCTTGTCGAAGCCGAGGCGGTGCTCGATCTGGTGGACGTACGCGGGCGGGACGTGGCCGCCGAGCGCGGCCTGGATCGGGTTTCCCGGCGCGACGCGCAGGAGCAGGAACACGAGCGTGAGCAGGATCAACACCATCGGCACGACGAGCGCCAGTCGCGTGATGAGGTACGTCCTGAGAGAGGTGCCGGTCACGTGCGTCAGATTCTGCAGGAAGGGGCGCCCCGGGTAGAGGCGCCCCTGCCGTAGTCGTTTTGTAGAGCTACTTCGAGATCAGCCAGAAGCGCATGTAGTACGCCGCGTCCAGCGTCGAATCGATGCCCTTCACGCTGCTCTTGCTGACCGCGATCATGTTCCCCTGCCAGTACGGGATCGTCGGCAGCGTCTTTGCCCCGAGGACTTGCATCTGCTTGAGGTACGAGTACCGCGAGGCAGTCGTCTTCGCACCCCGCTCCTTGTTGATCAGGCCGGTCATCTTCTTGTTGCTGTAGCCGTTGCTGAAGAAGGAACCGGTCTGGTAGAAGCTGACGGTGTAGTCGTCGGCGTCCGGATAGTCCGGGAACCAGCCGAGCTGGAACGCCCCATACACCTTGCCGAGCGCGCCGCTGTACTGCGCCCACTCGGCGGACTTCAGGGTCACTTTGAACAGACCCGACGCGTTGAGGGCCCGCTGGATCTCCGCGTACTCGTCGGCCGACGCATCGCCGTAGTGCGACGGCGTCCACCAGAGCGTGATCTTCAGCGGGGTCTTCACGTGGGCTGCCTTCATCGCGGCCTTCGCCTTGGCGACGTTCGGCTTCGCTCCGTACACAGACTTGAAGGCGTCGGTCTGGCCCGGCAGGCCCTTCGGCACCATCGAGTAGAGCGGGGCAACGGTACCGTGATAGACGCGGCTCGCGATCGTCTGCCGCGGCATCAGGTAGGCGATCGCCTTCCGGACGTTGATGTTGTTGAACGGTGGCCGCTTCACGTTGAACACGAGATAGCGGATGACCACACCGTGGCCGGAGTGGACGACGAGCGACTTCTGCTTGCCCAGTGCCGTGAGCTCGGTCGGCGTGAACGTCTGGAACGCCATGTCGATCGAGCCCTGCTGGAGGGCCAGCTTCATCGTCGACGACTTCGAGAAGTAGTTGATGATGAGGCCGCCGTTCTTCGGCTTCGGTCCCCAGTAGTTCTTGTTGACCGTGAACACCGCCTGCTGGCTCGGCGTGAACTTGGTCAGCACGTACGGCCCGGTGCCGATCATGTGCGACGTGTCGGTGTTCGCCAGGATCTTGTCAGCCGGGAAGTCGTTCTTGTCGACGACATACCCGGCGTTCGTGGAGAGGATGTACGGCCAAACGGAGAACGGCGACTTGAGGTGGAAGATGACCGTGTACGGCCCTTTCACCGTCGTGCTCTTGAGGTCGGAGAGCAGGGTGTAGATCCCCTGGTCGCCCTTGATCTTCACGACGCGGTCGAACGAGTACTTCACGTCCGCGGACGTCATGGGGTCGCCGTTGGAGAACTTGACGTTGTGCCGGAGCTGGCACGTCCACGTCTTGAGGTCTGCCGAGTGACTGCATCCCGTGGCGAGGACGGGCTTGAGCGTCGCCCCGTTCGGGAAGCCGTACAGCCCCTCGAAAATGTTGAGGTCGACGGTGAACGAGTCGTAGTCGTACTGGTTGGCCGGGTCGATGTTGACGACCGTGCCCGTGGTCCCGTCGATGATGATCGGGTTGGCCTTGCCGCCGCCGTAGGCGGTGGTGGCGAGTACGGCCGTGGCTGCGACGGAAACCCCCACCAGCAGCCACCTCAAGCGTCTCTTGCCCATGTGTTGCGCCCTCCTTGCACCGTTTGATCGCGGCGAGACGGGAGGATTCTCCCCTCCGCTCCCAGAGAGCCAATCGCAAACGCCCCGCGCGGTCAAGCGGCAGGCAATCCCGGGACGACGTCCAGGCTTGGTGTTTGTTAGGCCGCGGCGACCGAGATGAGGTCGCGCAGCGCCCCGAGACGCGAGAGCGCCTGGCCTTCGAGCTGGCGAACCCGCTCACGGGTCAGGTCGAGCTCGTTGCCGATCGCCTCGAGCGTCCACGGCTCGCCCTCGAAGCCGAAGCGCAGCTCGAGGATCCGCCGCTCGCGCTCGGGGAGCGCCTCGAGGGCGCGCCGGACGCCCTGCCGACGAAGCGATTCCTCGGCCTCGTCGAACGGATCGGCGGCCTCGCGGTCGGCGAACAGATCGCCCAGCTCGCCCTCGTCGTCGGCGCCCACGGTCTGGTTGAGCGAGACCGATGCGTTCGCCGCGCCGAGCGCCTCGTCGACGTGCTGCATCGGCAGGCCCGTCGCCTCGGCGAGCTCCTCCTTCGTCGCCTCGCGCCCGAGCTCGACCTCGAGCCGGCGCGCGGCACGCGACAGCTTCTGCTGGCGCTCGACGACATGGACGGGGACGCGAATCGTGCGCGCGTGGTTCGCGACCGCGCGCTGCACCGACTGGCGGATCCACCAGGTCGCGTACGTCGAGAACTTGTAGCCGCGACGCCAGTCGAACTTCTCGACGGCACGGTTGAGCCCGAGTGTCCCCTCCTGGATCAGGTCGAGGAAGGGAACGCCGAGTCCCCGATAGCCCTTGGCAATGGACACGACGAGGCGAAGGTTCGACTCGATCATGTGGCGCTTCGCCGTGGGGTCGCCGCGTTCGATCCGCTTGGCGAGCATGACCTCCTCGGCCGCGGTGAGCAGCTTGTGGCGGCCGACATCGGCGAGGAAGAGCTGCAGGCTGTCGGCGGAGCCGGAAATCGCAACGGTGGGCGTCTCGGCCTCGGGCGCGGGGTCGGCCGGCTTCTCCGGCTCGTCCTTCGGCGCCCCGGCCTGCGGTATGGCCGGCGCGGGCGCGGCCGGCTGGCCGATCTCGAGCCCGGTCCGCTCGAGCTCACGCGTCAGCTCCTCGACTTCCTCGTCGTTGAGCTCCAGCTCGGCCGCAAAGGCCTCGAGCTGCGCGGGATCGATGAAGCCACGCTCCTCCGCACCCTCGACAATGGCGCGGATCTGTTCCGACTCGAGCAACTCGTTCAGCTGGTTCTGCGTCAGGGTTCCCTCAGTCCTTTCGTCCTGCCTCGTCGCTGCCAGCAAGCTCTTCGTACCTTAGGAGGGAAGCCCTCCGGTTACCACTCTCGCCCGGCGGAACACCTACCTCAGCCGTCCCGGTCGGTCGAACGACCCGCGGAGCAAGTGTATTCCGCGTTCGATCGAGTCCGTGAGCATAGGACGCCGACCGGCGGGCGAAGTTTGCAGACGGCTCCTCAGGAAGCCTTGCGGCGCCGCGGGCTTCGCTTCGCCGGACCCTTCGCGCGGCGCTCTGCGAGCAGCTCGAGCGCGCGATCGAGCGTGACCGACTCGGGGTCGTCGCCCTTGCGGAGGCTCGCGTTCGTCTCGCCGTCGGTGACGTACGGTCCGAAGCGGCCCTCCTTGAGCACGATCTCCTTGCCGCCGACCGGATCGGTGCCGAGCTCGCGGAGCGGCGCCGCGGACGCGCGCTGGCCGCGGCGCTGCCGAGGCTGCGCGAGGAGCGCGAGCGCGCCCGGGAGATCGATCGTGAAGAGTTGCTCCTCCGTCTCGAGCGAGCGCGATTCCTTCCCCTGCTGGATGTACGGCCCGTAGCGGCCGTTGCGCGCGACGATCTCCTCCCCGCCCGGGGCGACGCCCACCACGCGCGGAATCTCGAGCAGGCGGAGCGCGTCCTCCAGCGTGATCGTGTCGAGCGACATCGTTTTGAAGAGCGACGCGGTCTGCGGCTTCTCCTTCGCGTCGTCGGGCAGCACCTCCGTGACGTACGGCCCATAGCGGCCGGTCCGGGCCACGATCGGACGCCCGGTCTCGGGATCCGTGCCCAGCTCGCGGTCACCGGTTGGCTGCGAGAGGAGCTCCTCAGCGCGCTCGAGCGTGAGCTCGTCGGGGGCAAGCTCCTCGGGGACGCTTGCTCGCTGTCCGTCGCGCTCGAGGTACGGCCCGTAGCGGCCGACGCGCAGCACGATGCCGTCGCCGATCTCGAGGGAGTTGATCTCCCGCGCGTCGATCGCGCTGAGATCCGAGACGAGCTCGTGCAACCCGGGGCTGGAAGTGCCGCCGGCCGAGCCGGCGGCACCTGGCCGCGCGACCCCGCCGCCTTCGGCGCCGGCCGGGCCGTCCCCGAAATAGAAGCGGCCCAGCCACTTGACGCGATGCTCGTCCCCGGCCGCGATCCGGTCGAGGTCGTCCTCCATCCGGGCGGTGAAGTCGTAGTCGACGAGCTGCCCGAAGTGCTGCTCGAGCAGGCCGACGACGGAGAACGCGAGGAACGCCGGAACGAGCGCCGTGCCGCGCTTGAACACGTAGCCGCGGTCGAGGATGGTGCCGAGAATCGATGCGTAGGTCGACGGACGCCCGATGCCGAGCTCCTCGAGCGTCCGCACGAGCGTCGCCTCGGTGTAACGGGCCGGCGGGCTCGTCTCGTGCCCCTGTGGCTCGAGCGCGCGGAGCTCGACGGAGTCGCCCTCTGCGAGATTCGGGAGACGCCTCTCCTCTTCGTCCTCCTGCGCGGAGCGGTCGGCGTCGCGTCCTTCCTCGTAGGCGGCGAGGAAGCCGCGAAACGTGATCACGGTTCCCGACGCGCCGAACTCGACCGCCTCGTTCGCGCTCGACTCGGCCGCGATCCGCAGGGAGACGGTCTGCCCCTGCGCATCCTTCATCTGAGACGCGATCGTCCGCATCCAGATCAGCTCGTACAGGGCGTATTCGTCCTGGGAGACCTCCGAGCGCACGTCTGGGGGCGTGCGGAACTGATCGCCCGAGGGACGGATCGCCTCGTGAGCCTCCTGCGCGTTCTTAACCTTCCGCTCGTAGCGCCGCGGCTCGGGAGGGACGTAGTCGGCGCCGAAGAGCGACGTCGCCTGGGCGCGCGCGGCCGTCAGCGCCGACTCCGACAGCGTCGTCGAGTCGGTGCGCATGTACGTGATGTAGCCGTTCTCGTAGAGGCGCTGGGCGAGCCGCATCGTGGTCTGCGCGGAGAAGCGGAGCTTGCGGCTCGCCTCCTGCTGCAGCGTGGACGTCATGAACGGCGGACTCGGGCGCCGGACGTACGGCTTGCGCTCGACCCGCGAGACCTGGAACGACGCGTCTCGGAGCCGGTCGGCAAGCCCGCGCGCCGCCTCCTCGTCGAGCTGGCGTGCTTCCCCGCGCAGCTTCCCGTCGGGGCCGAAGTCGCGTCCGGTCGCGACGCGCTGACCCTCGACCGAGACGAGCCGCGCCTCGAACGAATCGGGATCGAACGTTCCCAGCAGGTCCCACCACGCGGCGGCGCGGAAGGCCATTCGCTCGCGTTCGCGCTCCACGACGAGGCGTGTCGCCACCGACTGGACGCGGCCGGCGGAAAGCCCGCGCATGACCTTCTTCCAGAGGACCGGTGAGACCTCGTAGCCGTAGAGCCGGTCGAGGATCCGCCGCGACTCCTGCGCGTCGACGAGCCGCTCGTCGACCTCGCGTGTCTCGTCGAGCGCCCGCTCGATCGCGTCGCGGGTGATCTCGTGGAAGACCATGCGACGGGCGGGCACCTTGGGCTTGAGCACCTCGAGCAGGTGCCATGCGATCGCCTCTCCCTCTCGATCCTCGTCCGTCGCGAGCAGGAGCTCGTCCGCGTCCGCGAGCTGCTTCCTAAGCTGCGCGACGGTCTTCTTCTTGTCCGGATCGACGACGTACAGCGGTTCGAACTCGTGCTCGACGTCGACTCCGAGGCGCGCCCAGGACTCCCCCTTGTACTTCTCCGGGATCTCTGCGGCGCTGTCCGGAAGGTCGCGGATGTGGCCCACGGAGGACTCGACGATGAAGTCCGGCCCGAGGTAACCGGCGATCGTGCGCGCCTTCGCGGGCGACTCGACGATGACGAGACGCTTGGGCACGGCCGGTCACGATAGCCACCGCTGCAGGCGGAATACTCCCAGCGTGCGCCCGCCCCTCGCCTATCAGGTCGTCGCCGCGCTGAGCTGGCCCGTCCTCTACGGGCCGTTCCGGCTGCGCGCCCGCGGCCGCGAGAACCTGCCGGCCAACGGCGGTTACGTGCTCGCGTGCAATCACGTGTCGAGCCTGGATCCGTGGCCGCTCGGCTTACCGCTCTGGCCGCGCCGCTGGCTCCGCTTTATGGCGAAGTCGGAGCTCTACTGGTGGCCGCTGCACCTCGTGCTGAACGCAGCGGGCGCGTTCAAGATTCGACGCGGTCTCGGAGACAGGGGGGCGATCGAGACGGCCGTGCAACTCGCCCGCGACGGCCACGTGGTCGCGATGTTCCCGGAGGGAACGCGCCGGGCGAAAGGGCTCGTCAAGAAGCACGAGCCGCGCCCACGCTCGGGGGCGGCCCGGATCGCGCTCGAGGCAGACGTACCGCTCATCCCGGCCGCGGTGGCGGGAACCGACCGCCTGCTTCGGCTCGGGCCGCTTCGCATCGCCTACGGTCCGCCCGTCGACTTGGACGACCTGCGCGCAACCGAGGAGCTGCGGAATGCATCCCAGGAGGCGACCGAGCGTTTGATGGCGCGCATCGCCGAGCTCGAGGCGTCCCTGTGAGCGTTCTCCTGGCGATCGACGGCGATTCCTTCGCGCACCGCGCCTACCACGCCCTGCCGAAGTCGATCCGGCTGAACGCGATTGTCGGCTTCACCAACATGCTGGTACGCCTGTGGCAAGCAGAACAGCCCGACGCCGTCCTCGTCGCGTGGGACACGCTCTCGGTGCCGACCTACCGGCACGAGGCCTTCGAGCCGTATCAGTCCGGACGGGTGTTCGAGGAGTCGATCGTCGAGCAGCTCGATCTCTTGCCGGAGGTCGTTGCCGCGTTCGGCTTCCTCGTCGCGAAGGAGGCAGGTTACGAGGCGGACGACTTCCTCGCAGCCGCAGCGAGCGAGTGGCCGGGCGACGTGCTCGTGGCGACCTCCGACCGCGACGCGTTTCAGCTTGCGAGCGAGCGCGTGACGATCCTGCAGCCGACGCGCGGTGTGAGCGAGCTCGCGCGGATCGGGCCCGCCGAGGTTCGCGAGCGCTATAGCGTCGAGCCCGAGCAGGTCCCGGACCTGATCGCGTTGCGCGGCGACCCATCCGACAAGCTGCCCGGTGCCCGGGGCATCGGTCCGAAGAAGGCGGCGGATCTGCTCGCCCAGTACGGGTCCCTCGACGCTGCACTCGCCGACGGCCGGTTCGCGGCGGAGGCGGAGGACTTGAGGCTCTTCCGGCGAATCGCCACGATGGACGCCTCCGCTCCCCTTCCTCCCCTCGCAGAAACATCCCCGGCGTGGGCGGAGGCGTCTTATTACCTCGAACGGCTCGGGCTCGGCGGGGTGGCCGAACGGGTGGGGGCGTTATCGACGTCCTGACGCATCCCGCAATGGCGCGGCTGCATCCGACCGGCAACCACGCCGAGCGGCAAGAGCGGCTCGCGATGCTGCTCGCGCATCAGCACCTCTGGAGCGAGGGTCGCGCGGCCACGGTGGAAGAACTCCAGCTTTGTCACACCGCGGACTATGTGGAGCTCATCCGTTCCGTGGAGGATCAAATCTGGCTCGACGGCGACACCCTCTGTACGGCGACGACGTTCGAGGCGGCTGCGCTCGCGGCGGGCACGGCGATCGAGGCGGCGCTGCGCGGCGGGTTCGCACTCGTCCGTCCGCCCGGCCACCATGCCCTCGCCGACTGCGCCATGGGCTTCTGCATCTTCAACAACGTGGCGGTGGCGGCGCGCGCCGCCCAACAGCGTCTCGGTCTCGACCGAGTCGCGATCGTCGACTTCGACGTCCATCACGGCAACGGAACGGAGGCCATCTTCCGAGAGGACGACAGCGTCCTTTTCGTCTCGCTCCATCAGTGGCCGTTCTATCCCGGAACCGGCAGCGCCAGCGACCAGGAGAAGACGACGGTCAACGTCCCGCTCGCGGCCGCGTCTGGCGATGCGGAGTACCTCGAGGCCTTCGACCGCATGGTTCAACCGGCGGTGGAGGGCTTCGAGCCGGAGCTACTGCTCGTTTCGGCCGGTTTTGACGCGCACGTCGACGACCCCCTCGGGGAAATGCGCGTCAGCGAGGACGGATTTCGCGAGCTCGCCAAGCGATGCCGGGCGCTTTCCGACAGGGTCGCGGCAGTTCTCGAAGGCGGCTACAACCTCGAGACTTTGCCGAGCCTCGTCGGCGCGGCGCTCGACGGCTTCACCGGCTGAGACAGAGCCTCGGCGTCAGGTGCGCGCGAGAGCGAGCTGCTCGAGGGCTTCGCGGCGCGACGAGACGCCGAGCTTGCGGAGGAGGCTCTTCACGTGAGAGCGGACCGTGTGCTCGGAGATGAACAGCCGGTTCGCGATCTCGTCGGTGCCGTGGTGCTCGTCGAGGAGGAGCAGCACCTCGAGCTCCCGCGCCGAGAGAACCGACGCGATGCTGTCGGGCACGCCCGAGCCACGTCCGCCCGAGCGCACCTGCTCGAGCAACCTGCGCGCGACGGGCCCGGAGAGCGCAGCCTCGCCGTGCACGACGCCTTCGAGGAACTCGGCGATCCGGTCGGGTGACTCGGTCTTGAGGAGATAGCCGGCGGCCCCACCGCGGATCGCGGCGAGCAGGTTCTCCTCCGTCCCCGAGGCGGTGAGAACGACGACCTCGCAGCCGGGCGCCGCCTCCCGCAGGCGCGGCAGCGCAGAGAGACCGTCGAGACCCGGCATCAGGAGGTCGAGCAAGATCAGGTCGGGCTGAGTCTCGGCTGCGGCCGCAATCGCCTCGTCGCCATCCGCCGCGAGTCCGGCGAGCTCGAAGCCGTGTGCACGCAGAAGCGCCGCAAGCGCCTCGCGCGTGAGGGGATGGTCGTCGACAACGAGAATGCGAGCTGCCACGGGTTCCTTATCGGCAGAACCGCTTCTGCCGACAAGAGGTACGTGGAAAAACGGCGTACCGACCTGCAGGCCTGGCTGTGGGGTGAGGTCGTCCTGTCCGGGCTGCTCGCAGCAAGCCTCGCGCTGTTCCTCGCGTATCCGGCTCTGCGCACGCAGTACGACAGGCCGCAACTCCTCCTGGTGCTCGAGACGACGATGGCGCTGGCCGGCATCCTCGTCGCGCTGCTCGCAGCACTCCGCTTCTCGGTCGTCGGACTGCGCACCGACCTGCTGCTGGCGGCCGGCTTCCTGGTCGGATCGTTGTCCACGATTGCGTTCGCGATCGCCCCGGTGCTCGACGGCGGCTCGCTCGATCGCGCAGAGGGATGGACGGCCCTCGTGGGCGGAATCGCCGCGCAGGGCCTCGTCGCGCTCGCACCGTTCCTCAGCGGCCGCAGCAGGGCGCGCGACCGAGCGCTTCGGGAAACCGTGCTCGCGGCGGCGATCGCGCTCGTCGCTGCCTGGCTCCTGCTCCGCGCTCACGCCGGCGCCCTCCCGGCCCTGACCTCGCCGCCGGGCGTTGGTCATGCTCCAACCGGCCTGGCCTCCGCGCTCGCCGTGCAGGCACTCCTCGATCTCCTTGCGGTCATCGGCTGGGGACGGCGGCTGGCGAGGACGCGAGACGACCTCGCGCAGTGGCTCGCACTCGGGTTCACCCTCCAGCTCTTCGCGGCTCTCCACTTCGTCTTCACGCCGCCGCGCGCGACGACCTACGTCGCGACGGGAGACTTCCTGCGCCTGCTCGCGTTCGGCCTGATCCTCGTCGGGGCCTGGCGGGCGATTCGCTCGGCCGAGCTCGGGCGTGCGGTCGCCGAGGAGCGGGCCCGCGTCGCACGTGAGATCCACGACGGGCTCGCGCAGTACCTCTTCGCGGTCACGACCCACGCCCAGATGCTCGCGAGTGGGACCCCAGTGGAAGAGGTTGGGCCTCAGCTCAGGCAGGCCGCCGCACTCGCGCAACAGGAAGCGCGCTTCGCCGTCCTGGCGCTGTCGTCGGCGAGCGGCACCGCGCCGTTCGACTCCGCGCTGCGCCGCTACGTCGAGTTTCTCACGGCTGACGGCGAGCTGGACGTGGATCTCGAGATCGACCCGGCGATCGGGCTTGCCCCCGACGAGCAGATCGAGATCTTCCGCATCGTCCAAGAAGGCCTCGGCAACGTCCGCCGGCATGCGAATGCCACGCGCGCCGAGGTCGTGATCGGACAGCGCCCCTCGGGAGAACGCTTCGTCGCGATCGAGGACGACGGCGAAGGCTTCCCGTCCGATCTCGCGACCCCGGGGCACGGCTTGCGGAACATGCGCGACAGAGCGTCGTCGATCGAAGGTGGCTTCAGCGTCACGAGCACCCCCGGGCGTGGCACCGCGCTCGAGGTCGTGCTGCGCACGTAGGGCCCAGCCTCGTTCGCGCCGATTCCCGGGCTAGAGTCCAGCCGCCGTGGGTCGGCCGATCGCACTCCTCGCCGTAGCTGTCCTTTGCGGTGCCGCCGCCGCCAGTGCGGTCGCGGGCCGGCAGCGGCCGGACCAGCACCTGACGCTCTTTTCGGACTCGTCCGGGGCGGCCCTGGGCTGGGACTCCACCGCCAAGCGAATCGTCGAGCACGGCAATCGTGTCCTGTTCGAGCTCCATCCCTGCGGCCGCCTCGTTCAGCCCGGCTGCATCTCGCCTCCTCCGCCGAGCGTCCTCAGCGTGGTGCGCAAGCTCGGACACAGAATCGGGCCGACCGTGGTTGTGTTCGTCGGTTACAACGACGACCCGGCGACCTACCGCGACGGCATGCCCGCGGTGTTGCGGGCGATGCGAAATCACGGCGTCCAGCACGTCATCTGGCTCACGCTTCGCGGGGTGTACAAGCAATACGTGGACATCAACCACGCGATCTACGCGGCGGCCCAGAAGTGGCCGATCATGACCGTCCTCGATTGGAACCACTACGCGGCGCCGCACGCTTCCTGGTTCGCCGGGGACGGGATCCACATGAGCGGCACGGGAGCGATGGCGTTCGCAACCTGGCTCCACCAGTCGTTGAAGCGCCTCGGCCTGACGGGGCCTGCCCCGCCCACGGGTTAGAGAGACGGGGCCGCCTTCGTGGAGAAGCCCCGCCGGAGCGGGGCTTCTCGGTAGCAGGCCTGTAAGCCGGATTCTGTCGAGGGTGGCCATCCATCTGTGCGGCTACCCGGCTCCTCGGCGGGCCGCGTCGGCGGAGCCTGTTCGCCTTGCACCGGACGGGGTTTGGCGAGCCGGCCCTGTCGCCAGGGCCGCTGGTGGGCTCTTACTCCACCGTTTCACCCTTACCGGCCGCGACTCCGGAGATTCGCGACCGGCGGTTTGTTTTCTGTGCCACTTTCCGTCGGCTTTCGCCGCCTCCCTCGCGGGAGCGTCCTGCCCTGCGGTGTCCGGACTTTCCTCGACGCGGGAAGGCGCCGCGGTCACCCGGCCTGCGAGCCGGATTGTACCCCGGTCCCGGCGCCGTCGAGGCGCCCGTGCAGGCGCATCGCGCACTCGGGGCACCGTACGAACGTGCCCTCGTGAAGGACGAACTCGCCGCAGACCGGGCACTCGAGCGAGGCCCCGCGCAGCACGGCCAGGAGCTCCTGCTCGAGCGTCCGGTGGAGTAGCGTCGGCCCGGTCACAGTTCTCGGAACACCCCCACGACCTTGCCGAGGATGTCGACGTACGGCGCGTAGATCGGCTCGAGAGCCGAGTTCTCGGGCTGCAGCCGGATCCGGCCGCTCTCACGGAAGAAGCGCTTGACGGTCGCCTCGTCGGCCGTCTCGTCGTCGCCGGCGAGCGCGACGACGATCTCGCCGTCGCGCGCATCCTGCGCGCGCCGTACGACGACGACGTCGCCGTCGAGGATCCCCGCCTCGATCATCGAGTCGCCCTTGACTCGCAGGAGGAAGTCGCCGCGGAGATTCTCGGGCACAGCGATCTCGTCTTCGACGTTCTCCTCCGCCAGCAAGGGTCCACCCGCCGCGATCTGGCCGAGCAGCGGGAGCTTCGGCAGCTCTGCGGTCATGTTCTCGGCGCCCTTTTCCCGGCCGACCAGCTCGAGCGCACGCGGCTTCGTGGGGTCGCGGCGCAGCAGACCCGCCCGCTCGAGGTTCGCGAGATGGGCATGCACGGTGGACGGAGACGCGAGGCCGACTGCGCCGCCGATCTCACGCACGGTAGGCGGGTAGCCATGCCGGTCGACATAGTCGACGAGGAAGCTCCAGATCTCGCGCTGGCGTCCGGTCAGCTCGGCTGTGGTCTGCATCTCACGCTCCGGGGGTCGGGGACGGTGCCGAACGTGTGTTCGACAGCAGGGTACGGACTCCTCCGGACGGCGTCAAACTCAAGGCTGCAAGCGACGCCGGCAGAGCCGGCGTCGCGCGTCCGGGCCAAAGAAAAGACCACCGAAGCGGTCTAGTGCGCTGGAGAGGACTTGAACCTCCACGGCCTATGCGGCCACTAGGCCCTCAACCTAGCGCGTCTACCAATTCCGCCACCAGCGCGCGAGAGCCCGCGCAGTGTAGCCCCTACCTGAGGTAATGGAACAGCACGACGCTGTTCGCAAAGAACAGCACCGCGAGCACCATGGTGACGCGCGTGAGGTTGCGTTCCACGATGTGCGTTCCGCCCTGCGACGCGGGCGTGAAGCCCATCCCACCCATGCCGGCATCACGGCCGGAGTGCATGAGAATGGTCGTCGTCAGGCCGACGACGATGAGCACCTGGAGCACTGCGAAAACGGCGAGCACGCGCTCAGGGTAGCCGCCGGCGCGTGACTTCGACGATCGTCGCCACGAGCTCGGAGGCGATGCGATCCTTCGTGACGTACCCCGAGGCTCCCGCTTCACGCGAGCGATCCACGTCGGCGCGTGAGTTCGAGCCGGTCAGCATCAGGACGTGGACGTCGTCGCTCCCTGCCCGGATCTCGCGCGTTGCCTCGAAGCCGTCGAGCACCGGCATGCTCACGTCCATGAGGACGACATCCGGGTCGAGCTTCCGGGCGAGCTCCACCGCCTGCCCGCCGTCTGATGCCTGGCCGACGACCTCGATCCGCTCGTCGGTGCCGAGGATCGCCTCGAGGGCCTCGGCGAAGAGCCGGTGGTCGTCCGCGATCAGGACGCGGAGCGGCTTGGGCTTCGATTTGCGCGCGCGCATCTCGTTCATCCTGGCTGTTAGCGTCGATTTGTGGAAGAGGACGTCGGCGCTCGGATCCAGAAACTCCTCGTGACCGGGGACAACCGGCTCAAGCAGGGCGTCGATCCTGCCAAGGCGCGCGAGAGCTGGGAGCAGGCGCTCGCCCTCGCGAGGGAAGCGGGGCTCGAGGACCGGATCCGGCCCCTCGTCGAGGTCAGGCTCGCCGACCTCGACCGGGAACAGCCCGGCTGAGGATCGCCTCGATCCGCTCCGCCTGGCGGCGGACGTCGTGCTCCTCCGTGGCCGCGCGCGCAGCGTCGTTCGGGCACGGGAGCGCGGCCGCCTGTTCGAGCCCTCTCGCCAGCGCGTCGACGTCGAGTGGGTCGACGAGAACGCCGGCCTCGGGCGGGACGAACTCCGGCGGACCACCGATCCGCGTCGCCACGACCGAGCGCCCGCACGCCATCGCTTCGAGCAGCGCCTGGCCGAGCGGCTCCACCAGGCTTGGCTGCGCAAGTACCCGGCACTCCGCGAGCAGTCCCGGGATCTCGTGGTGCGGGACGCGGCCGAGCAGCCGGACGCGGTCGCGACCTTCGAGCCTTGCCCGGAGCGGCCCGTCTCCCGCGAAGGTGAGCGTCCCTTCACCCAGTTGCGCGAACGCGTCGGCGAGCCGGGTCACGTTCTTCCGCTCGTCGAGCGCGCCCACGCAGAGAAAGCCGGGCGGACCGGCCGGTGCCGGCGTGACAGCGAAGCGCTCGCGGTCGACGCCGCTCGAGACGACCTCGACCTTGCCGCGGGCTGCGGGGAGCTTCGTCTCGAGCTCGAGCCGCAGGTAGTCGGAGACGCAGATCACCGCTGCCGCGCGGCGCACGACGAGCCGGGTCGCAGCCGCCACCCCGGGAATCGCTCCGATGTTTCGGACGTCCCTGCCGTGCGCGGTGACGACGAGCGGCGCGCGTCCGGCGAGCGCTGCGATCAGGCCCGCGGGTACGAGAAAGTGCGCGTAGACGACGTCGGGCCGGCTCGCCGCGAGCGTCCTCTGCGCGAGAGTCAGGTAGCGGAGCTTCCCGCCGGCACGTGTGTCGAGGACGGCGCGTTCGATCACGTGGCCCCGCGCGACGAGCTCGCGCTCGAGTTGCGCGACGAACGTCCCGAGGTCGGGCGCGTCGGGCCCGGGGTACATCTGCGAGACGAGCAGGATCCGCACGAGGCCAGCGTACGCTGGCCCCGAGCGGTGGGCGTTTCTAGGCCGCTGCCGCGCCGCGGACGACGTCGACGACGAAGTCGGAGCGGCCTTCGAACAGCAGGTCGAGCAGGCGACCGCCGCCGACCAGTCCGACCGGCCGCTTCAAAAGGGCGACGAGGCGCGTCTCGTCGAGCCCGGCCGCGCGCGCCGCCTTGACGGCTTCACGGACGCCGGCGGGGATCGAGCCGCCGGGCCCGAACTGCCAGGCGGGGTAGAGCCATTCGTCCCGGTCGCGGACTGCGAAGAGCTCGCCCAGATCGCGGAGCCGCTCGATCTCGCGCAGGTTGACGCCGAGGCGGCTCGAGAGCCAGGAACCGGGGAGCGGCGTGGTGAGCATGCTGTGCACTGAATTCCTCCGTCGGTGGTGGACGGAAGGAGCATCGACGGGGACGCTTAAGAACGGCTTGGCACGCGCTTGAGAGCCTGGCTCCCGGGACGTAGCCTCCCCCCATGAGCGACTACACGATCGTGCATCTCGGCGACGTCGAGAACGTCGCCCCGAAGTTCCAGATGCCGGAGGGCATGGACGTCCGGTTCCCGAAGCGGGACCTCGGTTGCTCGATCGGCGGCGTTGCCGTCGAGAAGCTGCCGCCCGGAGTGCGCCAGCCGTTCGGGCACACGCACTCGGAGCAGGAGGAGATCTACGTGATCGCGGAGGGGTCGGGCCGGATCAAGCTCGACGACGAGACCCAGGAGCTCAGGCAGTGGGACATCCTCCGCATCGGGCCGGGCGTGATGCGCAATCTCGAAGCCGGTGCGGACGGGATCACGCTGATCGCCTTCGGCGCGCCGATCGCGGAGGAGAACGACAGCGAGATCGTGCCCGGGTGGTGGACCGACTGAGGCTCGGGCTTGCGGCCGTCGCGGTCGCCGGCTCGGCGTCGGGATTGCTCCAGCTGTCCGCCGCGGCGTCTTCCGGCCGGTCGACCGTTGCGCCGTCGACCTCGGTGACCGTCGCTTTCGCCGGCGACATCGCGCTGCTCGGGTCGGCTCCGTCCTCCCTCTTCGCAGGAGTTCGCGGGCCGCTCAGCCGGGCCGACGTCGCGATCGGGAACCTCGAGGGGACGCTGAGCGCGGGCGGGACCTCGAAGTGCGGAAAGCACAGCACCAAGTGCTTCGCGTTCCAGTCGCCGCCGCAGTCGGCTGCTCTCCTGCGCGCCGCGGGCTTCGACGACCTGAACGTGGCCAACAACCACGCTTTCGACTACGGCTCCTCGGGCCAGCATCAGACTCTGCGGGCGCTCGCTCGGTACCGGTTGCGCTGGAGCGGCCGGCCCGGCCAGATCACCGTGCTCCGCAGTCACGGCGTTCGTGTTGCGATCGTCGGGTTCGCGCCGTACCCGTGGGCGCAGAGCCTGACCGACGTTCCCTCCGCGCAGAGCCTCGTGCGTCTGGCGGCGGCTCGCGCCGACCTCGTCATCGCCGTCCTTCACGCGGGAGCTGAGGGCGTCGACCGCCAACATGTTCCTCGCACGACGGAGTACTACCTCGGAGAGAACCGTGGCAACGAGCGTCAGTTCGCGCACGCCCTCGTCGCCGCCGGGGCGAATCTCGTCATCGCCTCGGGTCCCCACGTTCTGCGCGGGTTGCAGCTCTTCCATGAGAGCCTCATCGCCTACTCACTCGGCAACTTTGCAACCGCGGGCCACGCGCTCTCCACCGGGGGCGTCCTCGGCGAGAGTGCGATCCTCGTCGTGACGCTGAACACCGACGGAACGCTCGTGTCCGGGAAGTTCCTGCCCGTCGAGCTGATCGGCGGCGCGCCTCGCAGGGTCGAAGGGAGCGACGTCAGGCAGCGCGTGAACGCGCTCTCGCATCAGGACTTCGGCGGCAGCGCGGTGCGCGTGGCGAGCAACGACGCGCTCGGACTCGGCTGAGCGTTACGCGCGGGCGCGCAAGGCGTCGTACATCCCCCACTCCTCGCGGAGCGCCTCGCAGATCTCGCCGACCGTGCAGCGCGCCCGGAGCGCCTCGCGCATCGGAGGAAGCAGGTTCGCGTCTCCGCGCGCGGTCTCGCGCACGGCGGCGATGGCCGTGGCCGCGTCGTCCGCGTTGCGCTCCGCCCGCACGCGTGCCGTCCGGTCGAGCTGGCGCCGCTCGGCCTCAGGATCGATGCGCAGCAGCTCGATCCGCTCCGCCTCGTCCTCGTGGAAGGCATTGACTCCGACGATCACCCGCTCGCCGGCCTCGACCCGCTGCTGGAACTCGAACGCGGCGCGCTCGATCTCCTCCTGAACGAAGCCCGACTCGACCGCGGCGACCGCGCCGCCGGCCTCGTCCACGCGCTCGATGAGCTCCCACGCTCGGGCCTCGAGCTCGTCGGTCAGCGACTCGACGTAGTAGGAGCCACCGAGCGGGTCGGCGGTCTCCGTCGTCCCTGCCTCCGCGGCGATGATCTGTTGCGTGCGAAGCGCGATGTGGGCGGCGTGCTCGCTCGGCAAGGCGAGCGCCTCGTCGAACGAGTTCGTGTGGAGGCTCTGCGCTCCACCCGCGACGGCAGAGAGCGCCTGGATCGCGACGCGGACGATGTTGTTCTCCGGCTGCTGCGCGGTAAGCGTCGAGCCGCCGGTCTGGGCATGGAAGCGCAGCGCAAGGGAGCGCGGGTTCGTCGCCCCGAAGCGCTCGCGCATGATCCGCGCCCACAGCCGCCGCGCGGCCCGGAACTTTGCAACCTCCTGGAAGAAGTCGTTGTGCGCGTTGAAGAAGAAGGAAAGGCGCGCCCCGAACTCGTCGGGCGAAAGGCCCGCCTCGACCGCCGCCGCGCAGTAGGCGATGCCGTTCGCGAGCGTGAACGCGAGCTCCTGCACCGCGGTCGATCCGGCCTCGCGGATGTGGTAGCCGCTGATCGAGATGGTGTTCCAGCGCGGGATCCGCTCGGCGCAGTACGCGAAGAGGTCGGTCGTCAGCCGCATCGAGGGCCGTGGCGGAAAGATGTAGTTCCCGCGGGCGATGTACTCCTTGAGGATGTCGTTCTGGACGGTGCCACGGAGTGCGTCCGGCCCGACGCCTTGCCCTTCGGCCACGAGCTCGTAGAGGAGGAGCAGGAGCGACGCGGGCGCGTTGATCGTCATCGAGGTCGAGACCTCGCCGAGCGGGATCGCCGCGAGCAGGATCTCCATGTCGGCGATCGAGTCGATCGCGACGCCGGTGCGGCCCACCTCGCCGAGCGCGCGTGGGTCGTCGGAGTCGTAGCCGAGCTGCGTCGGCAGGTCGAAGGCGATCGAGAGGCCGGTCTGGCCGCGCGCCAGGAGGTAGCGGTAGCGCGCGTTCGACTCCTCGGCCGAGGCGAAGCCTGCGTACTGCCGGATCGTCCACGGCCGGCCGCGGTACATGTCCGGATAGGGCCCGCGTGTGTACGGGTACTCGCCCGGCGGCTCGAGCCCGCCTGGCGCGTCGGCGGCGGTGTAGACGGGTTTCACCTCGATGCCGGACTCGGTGCGCCGGTCGCCGGTGGCCGCCATTGCGAGATCGTAGACACCGCTCCGACGCGGGGTATATGCTTGACTGGCTGTTCAGTCAACCGAGCCCCCGCAGGGCGGTTGGATCTTCTCCTTGGTCGCGTGAGGCCGGCATCGCCGGCCTCACGTGTATCTGCGACAGGCAAGATCGCTCCGTGCGCGTCACCGTACGTCTCTTTGCCGGCCTCCGCGAACGCGCAGGTCGCTCGCACGTTGAGCTCGAGGACGTGGCGCGTGTCGAGGACGTCTGGCCGAGGCTCGATCTCGGAGCGGAGCCGCCCGGGCTTCTCTATGCCGTCAACCGCGAGTACGTCCAGCGCGGTCACGTGCTTGCCGATGGAGACGAGGTGGCGCTGATTCCTCCGGTCAGCGGAGGCTCGTTCAGGCTCGTCGACGGCCCGCTCGACGTTCCGGCGGTGCTGCGCGAGGTCGAGAGTCGCGAGGCCGGAGCGGTTGCGAGCTTCGTCGGCACCGTGCGCAGCCACTCGCGCGGGCGCGACGTCGAGTACCTCGAGTACGAGGCGTTCGAGGAGATGGCCGAGCCGATGCTCGCACGCCTCGGGGACGAGTTGACGGAGCGGTACGGGTTGAGTGCCGTCGCGATCCACCACCGGCTCGGCCGGGTCGAGATCGGCGAGGCGAGCGTCGTGATCGCGGTATCCGCTCCACACCGCTCGGCCGCGCTGGATGCCTGTCGCGAGGCGATCGAGACGCTCAAGGCGACGATCCCGCTCTGGAAGAAGGAGGTCTACGCGGGCGGCGAGGAATGGATAGGGCGAGGCTCGTGAGCGCTCAAGCCGGAGAACCCCAGCGCAACCTCCTGCGTCGATCGCTCGATCGGCTCATCGGCCTGGCCGTCGTGGTCGCCGGTTTCGCGAAGTTCTTCACCTTCTTCGTCTCTTTCGCGGCGTACTCGTTCTGGTTCGGCAGCTGGAAGTTCGGCCTCGGCTTCGTGCTACTGATCCTCGTGCACGAGCTCGGCCATGTCGTCGAGGCCCGGCGTCAGGGAGTACCCGTCTCGCTGCCGACGTTCATCCCGTTCTTCGGCGCTTTCGTCACCGTACAAAGGGCGGGGCTGACGCCGTGGCGCAGCGCGCTCATCTCGCTCGCCGGTCCCTGCGTCGGCGGACTCGGGGCGGCCGCGGCGTGGGTCGTCGGTACCGCGCAGGGCACGACGTGGCTCGTGGTGCTGGCGAACGTCGGCTTCCTGCTCAACGCCTTCAACCTGCTCCCGATCGGCTTTCTCGACGGCGGCAGCGTCCTTCGCGCGATCTCGGAGTCGCGCCGGGGCTGGATCCGCTACGAGAACGCCATCCCGGTCGAAGCTGTTCGCCCCGACCGCGAGCAGGCGAATCTCATCACCATCATCTACGTGCTCGTCGCGGCCGCGCTCGTGATCTGCTTGCTCGCGACTCGTCACAGCGGGATGCTCTAGCCGATGCGCGATCGCGAACTCCTCCAGTCGCATCACACGGCCGAGTACCTCCGCAGCCGCTCGCAGGAGATCGGGCGGGAGTTCCTCGCCGGGTTCGAAGCGGTCGAGAAGATCGATCGCCCCGCCGTCTCCTGCTTCGGCTCGGCGCGCTCGCCCGAGGGATCGCGGGCCTACGAGCTCGCACGGGAGACGGCGCACCTCTTCGCCGAGGCGGGCTGGGCGGTCGTCACCGGCGGCGGGCCCGGCGTGATGGAGGCGGCGAACCGCGGCTGCCGGGAGGGCGGCGGGCTCTCGGTCGGCTTCGGCATCGAGCTCCCGCACGAGCAGCAGATGAACGACTACATCGACCTCGGGCTCGTCTTCGACCACTTCTACGCCCGCAAGACGATGTTCGTGAAGGCCGCGGAGGGCTTCTGCGTCTTCCCGGGAGGCTTCGGCACGGCGGACGAGCTGTTCGAGTCGCTCGTGCTGATCCAGACCGGCAAGGTGCTCCACTTCCCCGTCGTGCTGGTCGGAGAGTCGTACTGGACGCCGCTGCTCGAGTGGGTTCGTCGCAGCGCGCTCGCCGCCGGGATGGTCTCGGCGGAGGATCTCGCGTTGCTGACGCTGACGGACGAGCCGCGCATGGCAGTCGAGACCGTGGTCGACGCGTATCGCGCCGGGAACGGAGTACCGAGCCCGCACGCTCCCGAGAAAGCGGACGCTCAGTAGTGGAGCTCCGCGACCTGCCCTCGGTGGACGAGCTCGCGCGGGAGGCCGGCGACCCGCTCGCGGTGGATGCTGCCCGCGCAGTGATCGAGCGGGCCCGCGAGGAGATCCGGGCGGGGGTCGATCCGGGCGATCTCGCCGCGCGGCTGCGGGAGGAGCTGGCAGAGGTGCGGCAGCCGCGGCTAAGGCGTGTGTTGAACGCGACGGGCGTCGTCGTCCACACGAACCTCGGCCGCGCGCCGCTCGCCGAGGAGGCGCTGGCGCGGGTCGTCGAGGCGGGGCGCGGCTACTCGAACCTCGAGTTCGACCTCGGCGAGGGTGTCCGCGGATCGAGGCAGGATCATGCCGCGGCGATCATGCGCCGACTGACCGGTGCGGAGTCCGCGCTCGTCGTCAACAACAACGCCGGCGCCGTTCTCCTTGCGCTCGCAGCGCTTGCGGAAGGGCGCGAGGTCGTCGTTTCGCGCGGGGAGCTGATCGAGATCGGAGACGGGTTCCGCATCCCCGACGTCCTTGCGCGTTCCGGAGCGCGGCTCGTCGAGGTGGGGACGACGAACCGGACGCGCGCCGCCGACTACGAGCTTGCGATCGGGCCGGAGACGGCGCTCCTGCTGCGTGTCCACCAGTCGAACTTCCGCGTCGTCGGCTTCGAGGAGCGGCCGCGGCTCGAAGAGGTCGCCGCAGTGGCTCGCCGCCACGGATTGCCGCTCGTCGACGACCTCGGCTCGGGTGCGGTCGCGCCGGTGGAGGCCGAGCCGACGGCACGCGAGTCGCTCGCGGCCGGCGCCGACCTCGTCTGCTTCTCGGGCGACAAGCTGCTCGGTGGGCCGCAGGCCGGCATCGTTCTCGGGAGCGCAGAGCTCGTCGAGCGGCTGCGCAGGCATCCGCTGCAGCGCGCGCTGCGGATCGACAAGCTCTCGCTCGCAGCACTCGAAGGCACTCTGCTGCTCCACCTCGAAGCCCCGGAGCGGATCCCCGTCCTGCGCACGCTCGCCCAGGACACCTCGGTTGTGCGGGAGCGCGCGGAGCGGCTCGCCGCGGCGACCGGTGGCGAGGTCGAGGACACCGTCGGCCGTGTCGGCGGCGGCGCGCTCCCGCTCGCCGAGCTCCCGAGCTTCGCCTGCGCGCTCGAGGAGTCGCTGGCCGCTCCCCTCCGTGCCGGAGAACCGCCGGTGGTCGGCGTCGTCCGCGACGGCCGCCTCCTGCTCGACTGCCTGACGTTGACCGACGAGGAGGCCGAGGAGGCCGCAAGAGCAGTCCACGCATGCCGCTGACCGTCGGCACGGCGGGTCACATCGACCACGGCAAGACCGCGCTGGTCGAGGCGCTGACCGGCAAGAACACGGACCGGTTGCCCGAGGAACACGACCGTGGAATCTCGATCGACCTCGGGTACGCGCCCCTCGAGCTGCCGGACGGCACGAGCCTCTCCGTCGTCGACGTCCCCGGGCACGAGCGCTTCGTCCGCACGATGGTCGCCGGCGCGAGCGGCATCGACCTCTTCCTCCTCGTGATCGACGCGGGCGAAGGCGCGCGGCCGCAGACGCAGGAGCATCTCGCGATCCTGCGCCTGCTCGGGATCCGGCAGGGCGTCGTCGCGCTGACGAAGGCCGACCTCGTCGACGAGGAGACGCTGGAGCTCGCGCGCGTCGAGGCGGAAGAGCTCGTGCCGGGCGCTCCGGTGGTTGCGACGAGCGCGCGTACCGGCGCGGGCCTCGACGAGCTGCGTGCCGCGCTCGCGGAGGTGGCGACCGGCGTGGCACGTCATGACGCCGACGGCCCGGCCCGCCTCCACATCGACCGCTCCTTCACGCTGCGCGGGATCGGCACGGTCGCGACGGGGACGCTCTGGTCGGGCACGATCGGGGACGGGGACGAGCTGCGCGTCGAGCCGCGCGGGCGGAGCGTGCGCGTGCGGAGCGTGCAGGTTCACGACCGGCCCGTCGAGCGCGCCGAGGCGGGACAGCGGGTCGCCGTCTCGCTTCCCGGCGTCGAGCGGCAGGAGCTGCGTCGCGGCGACGTCCTCGTCACGCCGGGAACGGTGCAGCCGAGCTTCCGGCTCGACGTCGCACTCGAGCCGTTGGGGGACATTCCGGCTCGCGTCACGCTCCACCACGGCACAGCGGAGACCGTCGCTCGCGTGGCACACGCCGGCGACCGTTTCGCGCAGCTGCGGCTCTCGCGGCCCGTGGTCGCCGCGCGCGGCGACCACGTCGTCCTCCGCGCCGGCACTACGGTCGCCGGCGGCGTCGTCCTCGATCCCGCCCCGCCACGCCACGCCGATGTCGCGCGGTTCGAGGCGCTGGAGCGCGGTGAGACGCTCGTGCATGCTCCGGTGCTCGTGGACGGAGAGTGGCGCTGGTCTCCCGAGTGGCTCGAGGAGCTGCGCGCCGGTTTCGAACGGGCAATCGACGTCGCCGATCCGCTCGACCCGGGTGTTCCGGTTCCCGCCGCGGAGTGGTCGAAGGCCGTCCTCCCACACCTCGGGCTCGAGCTGCGCGGCGCGAAGCTCTACCGGCCGGGCGCCTGCCCGGAGCTCGGCGAGCGCGCGGTGGCGGCAGACGCGCTCGCGGCGCAACTGGGCGTCGAGCCGGTGCGAGTCGAGGACGCGCAGCTCGCCCGCTTCCTCGAGGAGCAGGGTCGGCTTGTCCGAGTCGGCGACGGCTTCGCGATCTCACCGGAGGCGTACGAGCGCGCCCGCGATGTGCTCGTCGACGGCATCACGCTCGCCCAGCTCCGCGACGCGCTCGGCGTCGGCAGGAAGACGGCGCAGCTCTACCTCGAGCGCTTCGACGCCGACGGGGTGACGCGGCGCGTCGGAGATGCGAGAGTCCTACGCCGACGCAGGTGAACGTCCGCGACCTGATCGAGCGCTACAACGCCGCGTGGAACGCGCAGGACCTCGACGCGATCCATGAGCTCCACCACCCGGACATCGTGTTCGACAACCACACGGCGAACGAGCGTGCGGAAGGTGCGGAAGCCGTCCGCGAGCACATCGCGCAGATCTTCCGCAACCACCCGACGCTGCGCTTCACCACGCGTGCGCTCTATGTCGGCGACGACTTCGCGGCCTGCGAGTGGACGGCGTCGACCGGCTCGAAGGAGTGGGACGGCGTCGACGTCTTCCCGCTCAGGGACGGGCTGATTCTGCGGAAGGACGTGTACTCGTCCTCACACCGTCCGCGCGAAGCCTGAAGGCGATCACCCGGAGCCGTGCTGGACTCCGTCGCGATCCGTCGCACTCCGAACCTTCGCTTGGAAACCTGAGCGCCTCCGTCGTTGACCTTCGGGCGCAGCCGCGAGAACATCGGGGTGTGCGTCGCTCAGTCGAGTACCGGGTGGGAGTAAGGAGGAACGCGGCCTGACTACGCGGCTGCGTTCTCGGACGCAGCCGGTGCTCGATGGGCGCTTCAGCTCCTAGGAGCGCGAAAAGAGACGTGCAACTTTTTTTGGAGGTCTGCGGCATGAAACGGAGGATCTCAATACTCGTAGCCGTGCTCGCGGTCGGGCTCTCGATCGCCGCGGCGCTTTCGTTGAGCGCGGTCGTCGGGACAGCGTCCGCGGCGGTTCCGAGCGGGATCGGCTTCACACAGCAAGGCTGCAACAACCCTGGCGGCGGCGTACTCACGCTGCCGAACGGCTCGGGCCAGTTCATCTGCCCGGACGCCGACTACACGACCGGCAACCTGGGCAAGAACTGGTCCGAACTGGACCTCGTGCCGTTGCGCGTCACGGTGAGCGCGAGTAACTCGGCACCCAGTTCGTCGACCTTCTCGTTCGCGGTCGCCGTCGACAACACCAACAGCGGTGTGGTCGGCTTCGACGTCCTCTCAGCGCCGGTTCTCAACACCTCGCTGTCTGCCGCCTCTTGCTCGGCCGCGACGGTCGGTTCCCAGACCACCGCCAACAGCCAGCTTCTGCGGCTGGTGACCGTGACGGTCAGCCAGAACACGAACTGCGTCTACGATTATTACGCACGGTTGGCGATCGGTGCGCACCTCTACCCCGGCTCGTCGCTGCACGCCAACCTTGCAGACGACCTCACCGGCAGCACGTCGGGCATCGGCACCAAGGCAGTCTCGATCAACCCGAAGGAAGTCGCACCGCAGAGCATTAGCAAGGACATGACAGCGACCCAGGACAGCGACCACGTCTGGGACGTCACCAAGTCGCCGACCCCGGCTTCGCTGTCCTTCACCAACACGTGCGACCCGACGGCTCCGCTGAGCCAGGGGGTGAGCGTTCAGGTGAGCTGGACGAAGGAGGCCGCTTCGCCGAGCGGCGACATCACCGTCGTCACACACGTCTACGCGACAAACCCGTCCACGCGCACCATCACCATCAACGTGAGCGACCAGCTGTACTCCGGCCTCACCGCGATAGGTTCCCCGGTGACCAGCGGTCCGATCGATCTCGACCCCAACACGACGAACGACCTGGTCATCGACAACACGACGACGGTGCCCAGCGGGACCGCGCACCTGAATGACATAGCTACCGCGACCTACACCGACAAGGTCACGGGCGTTTCGATTCCCGGCACGAC
>DATFHC010000044.1:0-6854 GCA_035248765.1 Gaiellaceae bacterium | reverse complement strand
CGGTGACGACGATGCGCCTGCCGACCGCCGTCGCCGTCGGGTCGGACAGCGAGGCCGGCAGGTGGGCGGCCACCGAGACCTTTCCGGCCGCCGGGTCGATCGCCAGCACGAGCCTGTCGCCGACGAGGTAGAGCCGGCCGCCGAGGGCGGCGAGTGCGGCGTGGTCCTCGGGGCGCGGCAGGGTGGCGACCTGCCGGACGTGACCGCCGGGCGGGACGGCGTAGACCGAACGGGTCGCTCCCGCCGTCGTCAGTCCGCCGGCGACGTAGATCGTCCGGCCGACCGCCGTCACCCCCGCGTAGCGCGTGCCCACAGGGAGGCGAGCGACCGCCGTGTCACCGCCGTCGGCGTCGTAACGGATGATCCCCGACGCGAACTCCGCGTCGGTGTACCCGCCGCTGAGGTATGCGTGGCCGCCGATCGCGACGGCGCCGAGGTCGGAGAGAGGCTCGCCGAGCGCAGGCACCTCGGTCGCCCTCCCCGAGCGCGGATCGATCCGGACGACGCTCGGTGTCGACAACGTCTCACCGCCGCCGAAGAGGTAGACGGAGCGGCCGAGCGCGACCGCGGCAGCGTCATGCGTCGGCTGCGGGAGGCGGCCGATTACGCGGAGCCCACTCGGCGGACCTTCGAGGATGGTGTCCAGGGACCGTCCTTCTGCGTAGCCGCCGAGCACCAGCAGCCGCCCCTGTGGCAGCGCGACCGCCGCCGCTTTCGAGAGCGCCTGCGGTAGTGAGCCGACGCGTGTCACCTTGAGGCGCGTTGGGCGGGGCCTACGGATGGTCGTGACACCGACAAGGGTCGACGTCGCTCGCGTGGATCCACCGCTGCTGCCACAGCCGGCGGCGACGAGGAGGACCAGGGCGGCGAGCGCCGCAGGCGTGAACCTACGCACGCAGACGAATCTCGCCACTCACACCCGTTCCGTCATCGCTCGGCTCCCAGCTTGCCTCGATCGTCCGGTGCTGACCGCCAGGCAGTCGGCAGGACCCCGTGAAGCTCGCACCGCCGACGCGGGTCACGCGCCCACGGCAGACGTCACCGCTCGGCAGGTATTCGAGCTGAAGCGACGTCGACTCGACCCTCTGCGGCGCCACGAGGAGGTCGGCGCGCACCAGGAGTCTCTGGGGCCGGCCTCCCTGTCCGACGAACGAGACGATCTGCTGCAGGTTCGTTCCGTTGCGGATCACGCTGCCGGTGAGGCTCTCGTCCACGTGCGCGGAGTTCCACGCCGCCGCCGAGTGGTGGAGCGGCCCGAGGATGAGCGCAGACAGCCCGACGATCGCCATCGCGCCGGCCGCCGCAACCCGAGGCGAACGAAGCACATGTCCGCCGAAGCGCCAGGCGAGGAGCCCGGCAACGACCGCGACCGAGGCCGCGTACAGGAGCACCAGCCAAGTTGCGCCGCGGTCGGTTCCCGCCATGAGACCGTGCACCGAGGCGAGCGCCCAGACGGCGAAGTTCAGGTAGTGCGCCTTCCGCCAGAAGCCGTACGGCAGGCGGCGTCGGTAGTGGTTCGTGATCGCGAGCGCGAGGAGAATCTCGGCGGCCGCGATCCCGAGGCCTGTCCAGAGTGGCCGGTAGCTCGAGGTGAACGGGACGAGCAGTTGCGTGAGGGAGAAGGGAAGGAAGGAGTCGGCCGCGATCGTCAGGACGTGGATTCCGATGAGGGAGCCCACGAGCAGGCCACCGAAGCGATGGACTTCCTCGATCGAGAAGCGTGGCCAGGCTCGGCTCTGTGCCTTGCCGCCCAGCCCGAGCCCGAGCGAGACGACCAGGCTGAGGGCGACGTAGGCAGCCACCCCTGAAGCGCGGGCGGCGTACCAGATCGCGGGGTTCGAGGTCACGTGCACGCGTGCACCTCACGCGCGGCGCCCGACCAGGCAGCGTTCTCCACGATCTCGCCGTCGAGACCGAGGAAGCGGCCGGGAACCGCGCGTTCGTCGAGCCACTCAGGCCCGCGCTCCCCGAGTAGGAACCCAACCTTTGCGGCGACGTCGGCGGCGAGACACGTTGTCCCCGACGCCGTCACCTGCTCCCAGCAGCACTCGCTCGAGCGGCCGGTGCGCGGGTCCACGAGATGCGCGCCGCGCGACGCGGTCACGCTCGTTGCGAGGCCACCCGCGACGACCCGGATCACGCCGCCGGCAGGGAGCGCGACATCGGTCGGGCCGGAGACGGCGAGATCGCCGCCGACCGAGACGAAGCCCGATCCGTCGAGCGTCCCGACGGCGTCGTCTACGGCGAGCGACTTCGCGACTCCGTTCATGTCGAGCGCAAGGCCCGGCGGCCTCATGAGCACGCGGCCCGCGACACGTACGCGATCGAATCCGTGGCCGAGGGTCGGGTCGACGAGCCCATCCGTCTCGGCCGCGATGTCGAGCGCAACCTCCAGCGCGCGCACGAAGAAAGGCGAGACCGCGAGGACGCGGGCAGGAGAGCGGTTGACACGCGACAGTTCCGACTCGGGCCGGTAGAGGCTGAAGGTGTCCTCCCAGCGCTCCAGCACAGCGGCGACAACCCACGGGTCGCCGCCGACGACCACCGCCTCGCAACCCATCGAGCGGAAACGGTTAATGGCACTCACGATGTGGAGCTGGAGACCGCCGGCGGTTGTACTGCGGGCGCGATCTGTCCGCCCTGGACGGCGCTCCTGCGGACGGCGCGCTCGAAGGATGAGGGGGCGCCGAGCGGCTTCGCCTTTTTCTTCGCGTGGCCGGGAACATTGACCTTCGCTCCTACGAACGCGACCCCGAACACGACCACCGCCACGCCGCCGATCGCGGTCTTCGCCGCGCGTGCGCGCTGCCGCGCCCGTTCGATTCGTGACCGCTGAGCCATGACTGCGGCAGTGTGCCCGCAAGCGATTAGAGATCGATGTGAACTCTCTGGCCGCCGTCTGAGAGATCGCCCGACCGAGGGGTTGACGGTCTCCGATCGGGATGCGATGGTCAATTCATGCGTCGCATCGCCCTGGCGCTCGCCGCGTCGGCGGCGATGCTGTTCGCCGCCCCGCCCGCGTTCGCGTGGCACACGCTCTCGACCGGCGTGAGCAACATCGTCGTTCCGTCGATGCTCGTGACCCACGCAGGGACCGAGTTGGTCTCGTTCGAGCAGCCCGTCGCCGGGACGATCTCGATCGCGAGGGCCGGTGGCGCGCCGCACACCATCGTGACCGGCGACCCGATCGCCGGGCAGACGCAACTCGTCCAGCTGCCGGACGACTCGATCCAGCTCTACTTTCCGAACGGCTCGGGCGTCGGGCGAATGACGTCGACCGACGACGGCGCCAGCTGGACCGGCCCCGTCCAGACGCAGTCGCACGACGTCGGCGGTGTGGTCGGCGCGACCCTGGGGCCGGACGGGACGCCGTATTTCGTCCAGGACGGAACCGGCTTCGTCAACGTCTTCCGCGGCCTCAACGGCGAGCAGGTGCAGAACGTGTTCCCGCGCTGCTGCGGCTACGCCGCGTCGATCGCGGCCGATTCCTCCGGCGTCGTCCGCGTCGCCTTCTACTCGAACGCCGACAGCGACGGCAAGTTCATTCTTGAGCAGCTCGGCAGTGATCTCTCGCCCGTGGCGACCACGGAGTTCACCACGACCGCGCCGCGAGACGACCGCGTGCCGCTGGTCTCCGATCCCGCCGGCTTCACCTACCTCGGCTGGGCGCCTGGCTACCCGAGCGCGACCGCGTTCGACGTGGAGCGGTTCGAGAAAGTGAGGGAGACGACAGGCATGGGGTTCAGGGGCCAGTTCACCGGCGGCGACCCGCACATGGCGCTCTCTGTCGATCCGGCGGGGCGGCTGTGGGCGGCCTGGACGGGTCAAGGACGTGTCCACGTCACCCGCTCCCGGACACATGCCGCGCACACCGGCGCGCTCGTGTCTCAAAAGCTCCCGGGCACCGCGTACCAGGTGTCGGCCGTCGGCCTGCCTGGGAAGGTGGGTGCGGTCGACGTGATCGTCAACACCGGCTCGTCGCTCGTCGAGCAACGGCTCCAGCCGGGCCTGACGGTGCGCGCGTACAGCAAGGTCAAGAAGGTCGGCAAGAAGAGGTTCTTGACGCACTTCGTCCAGGCGCTGGACGACCTGACTCCCGTGGCCGCAGCCACGTTCCGGATCGGCGGCCACACCTACCACGCGAACTCCGCCGGCACGGCCCGCGTTCCCGCGGGTCACGGCACGGCCGCCGCCGCCGGCTACGTCGGCGCTGCGTTCCGCACCCGCTAGGCCCCGTTACCATCAGGGCATGGCTGTAACGGCCGGAACGAAGCTCGATGCGCGCGTCCTGCGCCGCGACTTCCCGATCTTCGAGCAGGAGATTCACGGGAAGCCGCTCGCCTACCTCGACTCCGCGAACACGTCGCAGAAACCGCGCCAGGTGCTCGACGGGATGACGAAGTTCTACGAGACGTCCTACGCGAACGTCCACCGTGCGGTGCACGTCCTGGCGGAGCGGGCGACGAGCGGCCTCGAGGGAGCACGGGAGAAGACACGAGCGTTCCTCAACGCGCCCGATGCCCGCGAGGTGATCTTCCTCCGCAATGCGACCGAGGGACTGAACCTCGTCGCTTACGCGTGGGGCGGGAACAACCTCGGCCCCGGCGACGCCGTCGTCGTGACCGAGCTCGAGCATCATTCGAACTTCGTGCCGTGGCAGTACATCTCGCAGCGCCAGGGCGCCGCGTTCCTGATGGTCGAGATCGACGAGAACGGCGACCCGAACCTCGAGCAGCTGGAGACGATCGCGCGCGACCACACCGTGAAGGTCGTCGCGACGAACCTCGTCTCGAACTCGCTCGGCACGATCCACGACCTCGCGCCGCTCGTGACGTGGGCGCACGAGCACGGAGCGATCTTCGTCTGCGACGCGGCGCAGGCTGCGCCACACATGAAGGTCGACGTCCAGGCACTCGGCGCCGACTTCGTGGCGATCTCCGGCCACAAGATGTGCGCGCCGAGCGGGATCGGCGCCCTCTGGGGCCGGGGTGAGCTGCTGCGCACGATGGAGCCCTTCCTCCTCGGCGGGCACATGATCAACTCCGTTCGGGTCGACAAGACGACGTGGGGCGAGCTTCCGCACAAGTTCGAGGCCGGCACGTCGCCCATCGCCGAGGCCTACGGGCTCGGGCTTGCGATCGACTATCTGGAATCGATCGGGCTCGACGCGATCGAGGCGCACGAGCACGAGCTCGCCGCGTACGCGCTCGGACGCCTGTCCGAGGTGCCGGGCATCAAGCTCTACGGGCCGTCCGCCGACCGGCGCGCCGGCGTCGTCTCGTTCAACCTCGGGGACATTCACCCGCACGACGTGGCGCAGATCCTCGACCTGCAAGGGGTCGCGATCCGGGCGGGCCACCACTGCTGCCAGCCGCTGATGCACAAGCTCGGAGTGGCGGCGACGAATCGCGCGAGCTTCTACCTCTACACGGTTCCGGAGGAGATCGACCAGCTCGTCGAGGGTCTTCACGCCGTCCGTAAGGTGTTTGCGTGAGCACGGATCCCGGGCTCGAGAGCCTGTACCGCGAGGTCATCCTCGACCACTACAAGAACCCGCGCGGGCACGGCGTGATCGAGGACGCCGACGCCGAGGCCGAGGGTCAGAATCCGCTCTGCGGCGACGAGGTCTCGATCTACGTTGCGTTCGGCGACGACGGCGAGACGATCGACGAGGTGAAGTTCTCCGGCCGCGGTTGCGCGATCTCGCAGGCGGCCACGTCGATGCTGATGGAGATGACGAAGGGTCGCACCGCCGGCGAGGTCGCCTCGCTGGACAAGGACGAATTGCTCGCCGAGATCGGCGTCCCGCTCACGCCGGTGCGGCTGAAGTGCGCGATGCTCGGCCTGACGACGTTGAAGGTGGCGCTGCACAAGGCGAAGGGGACGCCGCTCCCCGACGGCCTCGCGGGCTTCGACGAGCTCGAGCTGACGTAGCGTGACGTCGATCGACGTCGCGCGCGCCGACGAGTTTCCGCCCGGCGCGACGAAGCTCGTCATCGCGGGACCGGGCGAGTACGTCGGCGTCTACAACTGCGGGGGCTCGCTCTACGCGATCGAGGACCGCTGTTCGCACGACGACGGGCCGCTCTGCGAAGGCGAGTGGGACGAGGATCTCTGCCGTGTCGTCTGCCCGCGGCACGGATCGGCGTTCGACCTCTCCTCCGGCCGTCCGCTCGGCCCGCCGGCGTACGAGCCCGTCGCGACGTATCCGGTGACGATCGGCGACGACGGCGTCATCCGTGTCGACGTCTGAGACGGCAGCCGTCGTCCGCTGCTGGACGTCGAGCGACCCGGCATACAACGACTATCACGACTTCGAATGGGGCCGCCCCGTCGTCGACGAGCGCGGCCTGTACGAGCGGCTGTGTCTCGAGGGGTTCCAGTCCGGGCTGTCCTGGCTGACGATCCTCCGCAAGCGCGAGAACTTCCGCGCGGCGTTCCGCGGCTTCGAGCCGGACGTCGTCGCGCACTTCACCGCTCGTGACATTTCGTCACTTGTGCAGGACGCCGGCATCGTCCGGCACCGCGGGAAGATCGAAGCTGCGATCGCGAACGCGCGCGGTGTCGTGGCGCTGCGCGAAGCGGGCACGCCACTCGGCGACCTCATGTGGAGCTACCGCCGCGACGGGCCGCCCACCGATCAGTGGGCGGCGGAGACAGCCGAGTCACGGGAGCTCTCGAAGCGGCTGAAGGCGGCTGGGTTCCGCTTCGTCGGCCCGACGACCGTCTACTCGGCAATGCAGGCGTGCGGGATCGTCAACGACCATCTAGCCGCCTGTCACGTGCGTGACGACGTCGAGCACGAACGCGCTGCGCTTGTGACGAGTCGTCACTAGCACGGTTGTTCGAGAGCT
>DATFHC010000043.1:0-2915 GCA_035248765.1 Gaiellaceae bacterium | reverse complement strand
GCGGAGGGGGAGGGATTTGAACCCTCGATCCGCCTAACGACGGATAACGGTTTTCGAGACCGCCGCATTCGACCGCTCTGCCACCCCTCCGCGGGTGGGCGCAGAACCGCGGCGGGCGCTGCGCTAGCGGAGAAGGAGGGATTCGAACCCTCGATGGAGCCATTCAGCCCCATAACGCCTTAGCAGGGCGCCGCCTTCAGCCACTCGGCCACTTCTCCGGGTCGGGACAGGTTAGCGAGGGCGGTCGCTAGCCGAAGAAATTGATCGCGGCGACCATCAGGACGAACATCACGATCGATCCGATCGCGAACACACCGATCCCGTTCGGGCCGGGGAAGTCCGGCTTGTAGCGCGGCACGAGGAACGACGCAGCGAGCGCGAAGGCGATGAAGGCGGCCGCGACGACGACGAGGCCCACCTCGTGGCCGACCGGAATCTCCTCTGAGCCGAGCAGCACGCCCAGTATTTCACCAGATCACGCAGATGCGAGCAGCCGGTCCTCACGGCGGCGCCGCTCGCGCAGGACCCACCATGCGAGGCCGCCCAGGATCAGCAGCGGCGCGACCACGATCAGCGCGTAGAGGACGATGATCCCCTCGAGCGCGAGGAAGTGCGCAGCCGAGCCGAGCAGGCGGCCGACGCGCGTCGAGCCGTGATGATGGGTGACGACGAACGCGTGCTGGCGCGTAGTCAGGAGTAGCGAGATGTTGGCCGTCGCGCCGTACTGGACCGTGGCGGTACGGTTGCGGCGCAGCTGCGAGATCGCGTGCCTCGCATTCGAGAGCTTGATCTCGATCTGCACCCGCTCCGACGCGGAGAGCGTCCCGCTCTTCAGCGCCTGCTCGTAGACGGCGATCGCGCGCTTGAGCGAACCGATCCCGTTGTTCTGCGAGGTCAGCTGCTGCTGAAGGTCCTTCGTCGAGACTTGCTGCGAGAGAAGCGTGCCGAGGCCGGCGAGCCTGCCGATCGCGATCTGCGCCTTCTGCACAGGGACGCGAAGTTGCAGCAATGCGTCCCCCTGGCCGCCGTGCGCGCTCTGGTAGTTGACGGACTGCGCGTAGCCGCCGAGCGAGGCGACGATCCGCGTGGCGTCGTTCGTCGCCTTCGAGAGCCCCGCGTGATTCTTGACCGAGACCTGAAGCGAAGCGTCGGCGTGGACGAGCCGGTTCTTCGGGATGTTGAGCGCGTCGGCGGAGGCTCCGGTGAGATTGAGCACCGTGCCCGGCTTCCCCTGTGCCAGGAACTCCCCCAAGTTCGTCGGGGTGTTACGCCTCAACGGCGCGAACGTCTTGACCGCCCGTTGTTGGACATGCGCCGCAGCGTCGGGCGTCGTCGCCGTGTTGCTGGAGAGCTGGTGGTTCGCCGCCGCCTTATGCGGGACTAGCCCGAGGACGCCTTCTGCCGCCGACCGGTTCTGATTATGCGAGCCGGAGTTAACGAAGCCGTGCACGAGCGCAGCGCCGACGGCGAGGACGACCGCGACCGGCACGACGACGAACGTAAGCCTCCGCCGCTTCGACATCCGCGCGCGAGCGCCGGGCGCGAGATCCAGCACGCGCTCCCGCAGCCGATCCGGCGCGACAGGCGGAGTCGCCCGCAGCTCGGAGACGAGGGCTTCGTAGCCGTCCAGTTCGCTCCGGTCAGTTGCGGACATTGGTCATCTCCTCCTCCAGTCGCTTCAAAGCCCGGCTGAGCCGGGTCGAACAAGCCGTGGCGCTGATCCCGAGCACCCGTGCGGCGCTCGGCCCGTCGAGCTCGAGCAGCACGCGCAGTGCCACGACCTCGCGCTCGGCCGGCGTCAACCGACGCAAAGCGTGCTCGAGCTCAGGCGAAAGCCCCTCGGAGAAGACGGACTCCTCGAGCAGCGACTCGTCGCGTGTGTACGTCTCCTCGCGCCGTTGCCGGCGAGCCTCGGCCCGGAACCAGTCGACAGCCGCGGAGTGAGCTATCCGGCAGAGCCAGGTGCGCGGCGCGGCGCGGCGCGGATCGAAGCGGCGCCAGCTCCGGAACGCGCGCTCGAACGTCTCGGCCGCGAGATCCTCCGCAGCCGCACGGTCGCCGGTGAGGTAGACGAGGTACCGGTAGACGGCGTCGAGGTGCTCCGCGACGACGTCCGCGAAAGGCGGTGCACCGACCCGACTCGGCGGTCGGACGGCTGCCGGCAGCGCGTTCACGTCCCTCATACGGCGCCGACACTCCGGATCGTCACACCTGAACGGTACGGCGTCCGCCACGTACGCTCAACGGAATGCGCCGTCTCCTCATCCTCGTCTGCGCGGTCGTCTGGGTGGACACCATGCTCTACGCGGCCCTGACGCCGCTCCTCCCCCACTTCACGCAAACGCTCCACCTCTCGAAGGCGGCCGCCGGCGTTCTCGTCGCAGCCGACGGCGCCGGTGCTCTGGTCGGTGGGTTACCCGGCGGAGCGGCCGCGGCTCGACTCGGCCCGCGGCGGGCTGTCCTCGCGGGCCTGACGCTCATGGGCCTGGCGAGCCTCGGTTTCGCCTTTGCCCACGGATTCTGGCCGCTCGCGATCGCGCGCTTTCTGCAGGGGCGCGCGAGTGGATTCACCTGGGCGGGAGCATTTGCCTGGCTCCTCGCAGCGGCGCCGCGCGACCGTCGCGGGCAGCTAATCGGGACGGCGCTCGGCGCGGCGGTGTTCGGAGCCCTGTTCGGCCCGGTCGTCGGAGCGGCGGCCGCGCTTCTCGGGCGTGGCGCCGTCTTCAGCGCGCTCGCAGCCCTTGCCGTGGTCTTGGGCGCCTGGACGCTGCGAATCGAACCGGCTCCGCCCGAAGCACCGTCCGTAGCGGCGTTGGGGCGCGCGATGCGCGATTCCCGCTTCCTCGGCGGGCTCGCCCTGATGACACTGCCGTCACTCCTCTTCGGAGTCCTCTCCACCCTGGCGCCGCTCCGGC
>DATFHC010000042.1:0-3487 GCA_035248765.1 Gaiellaceae bacterium | reverse complement strand
GGCTGGACGCACGAGAAGGGCTACGCGCACGCCCTCGCTCTGATCAGCCGGCTCGAACCCCTCGAGGCCGGGGCGGGCTAGTCGAACGCCCAACCCCCGCCTATCCGCTGAGGCAGCGGAATCGGAAGATGGGGTGCAGTTCGATGCCGTTCGGCGCGACCCCCGTTTGGCCGTGTTCGGTGTCGAAGAAGGCGACCCCGGTGATGCGGGCCTGCCCGCAGACTCTCACTGCTTGGCGTGCTTGAGCCATGCGGTTGCGGTAGTACAACTTGGCCCCAGCGGTGCAATCCGGTGCGGGAGACTCCGCGATCATCGGCCAGCCGTGTTCCTTGAGCAGGCTCAAGCCGTCCTGATGCTCGAGCGGGCTGCAACGAGCGCGGCGCAGACAGAGAAAGTGGCGAGCGCCGAAGCAGATGTAGCAATCGCCGCTTCACGCGACGAACTCGCCAGGCTCGAGGAAGATGCGGCACGTCGCCGCTCGCTCGCGACCGACCTGGAGCAGCGCGTTGTCGAGATCATCACGGAGGCTCTCGAAAAGATGGAGAGCCTAGACGCCGCCGAAAACAGCAAAGCAGACACCGGTCTGCTCGGCGCTCTCCGCTCGCCGCTCGACCGTTGAGTCCCAGCGAAAGAGAAGGCCGGTAGCCTGGGCGCGTGCCGGAGACGCGTGTCGAAAGAGCGGTATTCGTCCTCGGCGTGCTGGCAATCGCCGCCCTCGGATTCCTGGTCGCTCATCTCTGGCACCACCCACACGTCCTCGCTGCGCCCGGAACAACAGCCCTCTCGACACTGCCCGGAGCATCCCCTCGAACAGTTGCAACCAAGACCCGAGTTGCCGCAACGACACGCTCATCGACGAGCACCGGACTTGCGACCAGCTCACGTCCGACCGCTCCCGCAACTAGGGCGGGGTTGGTGAAGCTCGAGCTCAGGGCGAGGGTGGAGACATGGGTCGAAGTTCGGGCACACTCGGCGAGCGGTGCTGTTCTCTACACCGGAATGCTCCCCGCGGGATCGAGTAGAGCCTTTCGCGCCAACTCTCTGTGGGCTCGGTTCGGCAGCGGAGGCAACCTCTCGGCTCGCTTTGAGGGGAAGGCTCTTCATCTGCCGTCGGGCACGTACGACGCGAGCTTTGACAGCCGCGGTTTTCGAAGGCTGACCGGTTAGCGCGGAGGGACGCCAGGTCAACTGGCGACGGTCCGCCCGCTGTTTGAGTCAAAATAAGCATCGCTCTACGTTGCGCTTGACGTCCGGTTATTTCCAGTTAGGATCCCGCTTTGTCTCTTCGGAGACCTGCGGAGAAGGGGTAGGGGGAGCTGCGTCTGCCGTGCACGACCTGGGGCTCAGGGAGTATCTGCACGTCCTCCAGCGGAGGAAATGGATCGTCCTACAAGCGATCGTGATCGTGCCGCTCGCCGCGGTTGCGCTCGCGTTACGCCAGTCGCCTCTCTACCAATCGTCGGCGGACGTGCTGCTCCGCTACCAGAGCCTGCCCTCGACTGTGAGTGGGATCAACGACCCGAATTCCTACTCGTACTTCATTGATCCCGTTCGGTCCACCGACACACAGCTGCAGGTCGCCGAGCTGCCGCTTCTCGCCAACCGTGTCGCCGCGGCGCTGCGCAAGCGCGGCGTGAACCCCGGCGACGTGGCTGGCTCGACGAGCGTTGCCGAGATCGGGGACACGGACGTCCTTGAGTTCACCGCGCAGAGTGGCTCGCCGACGCTCGCGGCGCAAATCGCAACCGAGTACGCCCGCCAGTTCACGGTGTACCACCAGCAGCTAGACACCGGTTCGGTCACGAGCGCGATCAACGGGCTCCGACAGCGCATCAATCAGCTGCGGAGCCAGGGCGGCGCGCAGTCCGGCCGACAGATAACCGCGCTTCAGGGGAAGATCGACCAGCTCCAAACCCTCCTTACCGTTCAGACGTCCTCGGCGGTTCTCGTTAGAACGGCATCCGGCGCGGCGAAGATCCGGCCACGGCCGACAAAGTACGGACTACTCGGTCTCGGACTCGGCCTCGTACTCGGGATCGGCCTCGCTCTCCTGCGCGATGCTTTCGACACTCGTCTTCGCACGCCCGACCAGATCAGCCACCTGCTGCAGCTGCCGCTTCTCGCCCGCGTGCCGCCGCCGCCCCGTCAGCTGCAGCGCGACGCGCGGCTCGCGATGATCGCTGAGCCAACGAGCCACAGCGCCGACGCCTACCGGCGACTGCGAATGAACCTTGAGTTCGCGACAGTCGGCAAGCCCTCTCAGGTGATCATGTTCGCGAGCGCTCTCGCCAAAGAGGGAAAATCGACCACGCTCGGAAATCTCGCGGTGGCTACCGCATTGGCGGGGAAGAATGTGGCCCTCGTCGACCTCGATCTCCGGCGGCCAGCCCTCTCGCGTTTGTTCCGGATCGACGCCGCTGAGCCTGGACTGTCCGCGGTCGTTCTCGGCCACACCGAGCTAGACGAGGCGCTCGTTCGCGTTCCGCTGGAGAGCCTGTCGCGAAACACGCTCGATCATTTCGGAGCCCTCAGAGCAGCCGGCGACGGCATTGGTGGTTCCAGCAGGGCTGCGACAGGTTCGCTCGTCGTCCTGCCCGCAGGGATTCTGCCGCCGGACCCGGGCGAATTCGTGGGCCTTGAAGGCCTGGGACGCGTCATCGCGGCGCTGCGCGAGCGTGTCGACGTAGTCCTACTCGACGTGCCGCCGCTGCTCGCGGTCGGTGACGGGCTCACGATCAGCGGTCTCGCCGACGCCTTGGTCGTCGTGGTTCGGTCCGAGAATGCGCGGCGCAAAATCACTGCGGAGCTTGCCGCGATCCTCTCCCGGATGCGGGTCGAGGGGCTCGGCTTTGTCCTCTGCGGCACCGGTGGGGAGGACGCTCCCGGCTACTACGGGTACGGCTACGGTACTCGTGGCTACGGGGCGGCAACCGAGCGCGGCACGAGGACGTCTGTTTGACGGAGAGCCTCAGCAGCACGCGCGAGGGGATGCTCGCAGGCACGCTGGCCGAGTGGGAGGCGCTAGAGGACGTCGTCGGTGAACGAACGCTCGAGATTCTCGAGCGCCGTCGCCTCTCGGCGAGCGTCCACCGCCGCGGCTGGCTCGTCCGGCGCTGCCTGCTCTGCGCAGATCTCGTGGGGCTCCTCGTCGCCTTCTTCGTCGCCGAGGCCGCGTACCTTGGAAAGACCTCAGGGAACTTCGACTTCGGCGCCGAGGCGCTTCTCTTCGTCCTGACGCTGCCGGCATGGGTGTTCATTGCGCGGCTGTACGGCCTCTACAACCAGGACGACCGCCGCACGTACCACGCCACCGTCGACGAGACGGCGGGCGTCTTCAACATGGTGACCGTTTGCACGTGGCTCTTCTTCGTGTTCGCGTGGCTCACGAAGGTCGCGCACCCGGTGCTCACGAAACTCCTGCTCTTCTGGGCACTCGCGGTGCTCTTCGTGCCGTTGGCCAGGGCCCTTGCACGCGCGGCCGCCCGCA
>DATFHC010000041.1:0-15079 GCA_035248765.1 Gaiellaceae bacterium | reverse complement strand
GATCGCGTGCGGCACCTCGTCGCGCGTCAACCAGAGCGCCTTCTCGCGGATCAGCTCCGCGAGCTGCAGCTCGAGCGAGAGATCGGTGCGCTGCTCCTGCGGGAAGTAGAGCGGCCCCTCGGGGAGCAGGCCGACGAGCTCGTCGCGCAGCTCGGGCACGCCGTCCCCGGTCTTCGCGCTCACAGGATGCAGGGCGTGGAAGGCGCCGAGCTTCGCGGCCGAGTTCATCTGCGTGGCGATGTGGCCAGCCTTGAGGCGGTCGACTTTGTTGAGCGCAATCACAACCGGGACGCCGAGCGCGAAGACTCGGCCGGCGATGAAGCGGTCCCCCGCGCCGATCCGCTCCCGGGCGGAGAGGACGAAGACGACGGCTTCGACCTCCTCGAATGCGGCGTCGACGGTGTGCTGCATGCGCTCGGTGAGCGCATCGAGCGGGCGCTGGAAGCCGGGGAGGTCGGCGAGCACGAGCTGGTAGTCGTCGGCGTTCGCGATCCCGAAAATGCGCCGCCGAGTCGTCTGCGGCTTGTCGGAGACGATCGCGACCTTCCCGCCGCAGAGCGCGTTGACGAGCGTCGACTTGCCAACGTTGGGACGGCCCGCGATCGCGACGATCCCGGACTTCACAGCTCGAGGCCCATCCAGGGCGCGAGGCGACCCCACTCTGTGACTTCGTCCCGCAACTTGCGGCCGCCGACCTTCTCGTAGAAGCCGACCGAGTTGGGCTCGGCGCCCCACTCGAGCCGTTCCGCCCCGAGCTTGCGAGCGCGCGCGGCCGCGAGCTCGAACAGACGGGTCCCGACCCCGTGCCCCATCGCTCCCGGAGCCACCCAGAGATGATCGAGGACGGCGATGCCCTCGGACGACGGCGGGATGAGCCCGGCCCAGGCGACGATCGCGCCGTCGGCCTCGGCGACCCAGCGCTCCTGCGGGCTCTCGAAGTCGAGCCCGTCGGCCCAGCCGCGGACGAGGTCGTGGTCGTACCCCCAGTGGGCCTTCGACTCGAACGTCAGCTCCCGGAGCCGCTCGTGGTCGGCCCGCTTGGCCGGCCGCACGCGCGGCTCGGTCATCGTTCCGGCAGGTCCCACGTGTCCGGCAGCAGCTCGTCGGCGGCGTATTCAGCGACCGACCCGTCGGCCCGGCGGAACCAGACCCGGTCGAACCGCCATTCGTGCAGCCACTGGCGGCAACCACCGCAGGGCGACGCCGTGATCGCGATCGCCTCGACGTCTCCCGGCCGGAGGCCCTCGCTCGCCGCCTTCGCTATCGCCGACCGTTCGGCGCAGACGCCGAGCGGATAGGCCGCGTTCTCGACGTTTGCTCCGGCAAAGACGCGCCCATCCCGCGTGAGGACGGCGGCGCCGACGAGGTAGTTCGAATACGGTGCGTAGGCGTTCTCGGCCGCCTCGTCGGCCTGCGCGAGCAGCTCTTCGCCCGTCATGCCGATCCGCCGTTGAGGAACAGGCCGTTCACGGTCAGCTCCAGGTCGAGCTCGAAGCCGAGGCCGGTCAGGTGCTCGGCGAGCTCGTCCGGCTGCCAGAAGCGCTTCACGATCGTGAACTCACGACCGTCCGCGAGCTGCCGCGTTTGCAGCTCGCCGTCGCCGGCGACCTCCGGCGGGCCGCTGTCGATCAGGAACACACGGCCGTCCGGCTTCAACGCCGAGCGGACGAGCGCCCAGAATTCTGCGAACCGCTCCTCCGGCACGTGCGAGAGCCAGAAGGAGAAGAAGACGACGTCGAACTGCTGCGGCGGCCGCCAGCTGAAGATGTCGGCCACCACGAGCTCGGCCGCGGGCGTGTTCAGCGCGAGCGTCTCGGCGTTCGCATCGACGGCGACCACCCGATCGGCCGCCGGCACGAGCCGCCGTGTCCAGATTCCGGTGCCCGCGGCGAGCTCCAGGACGTCGCCGCGCGGCCCGAAACTGCGCAGGTGCTCCTCCAGCTCGGCGACGTCGAGGAGCCAGCGGCGCTCGTGCTCCGGGTCGCGTGTGTAGCGGCCACGCCGGTACCACCAGTCGTCGTACTCCGGCGCCCGTTCCGCGTAGTACTGCTTCATCTCCGCGAGAACGTCGCTCACGCAGCCACCGCTTCCTCGAGGAACTGCGCCACACCTGTGAGCGAGTCGGCGTACCGCTCAGCCCGCGGATCGGGCCGCCGCACGAGGACGGCCGGGATGCCGACCGCCTCTGCGCCGAGAACATCAGCCGTGACGTTGTCGCCGACCATCCACGCCTCCGCCGGCTGCACCCGATCGAGCACCGACGCGAACGCGCGAGGGTGCGGCTTTTCGTACCCGGTCTCCGCCGAGCACGAGATTTCCGCGACGACATCCTCGAGGCCGAGCCCAGCGACAATCTCACGGAGCTCCGGCACGTGGTTCGAGAGGATCGCGTGCGTCCAGCCGTCTTCCGAGAGCTGCCCTAGCGCCGGGAGCGTGTCTTGGAAGAGCGCCCATCCGACACCTGGATCGACATACAGCCGCCGTGCGGCGTCGGCGAGCTCGACCGCGCGCGCCGGCGCGTAGCCGGCGGCCTCATACGCCCGCCCCAAGATCGGCTGCACAGACCCCCACCAGGCCTCGGGCTCGCCCAGTTCCGGGTGCGCGACCTCGGGCCGATGCCAGGGAAAGCCTTCGCGGAGGTGCGGCCGGAACGTTTCGGCGGTGTGCCCGTGTCCGGGCTCTTCTGCGTCCAACGCCTCAGCGAGCAGGATGCTCCAGCCGGTCTCGCCGCGCCTATGGGCAAGCGTCCCGTCGAAGTCCCAGAGCAGGAGGCGCGTCCCGGTCACGCTCATCCGACCACCTGGAAGACGACGAGGGTGACGAGTGCGCCGAGCGCGCCGCCGTACATGACTTCTAGCAGCGAGTGGATTCCCGACTCGACCCGCGTCTGCGCGACGAGCAGCGCCATGATCAGCGTGACCGCCGACACGACGAAGCGGTGGTGATCGCCGATGAGGTAGGTCACGGCGACCCAGCCTGCGAACGCCACCGCGGCGTGCCCAGACGGAAGCCCTCCGCGCAGCGGCGTCCCTCGCCCCGTCCACGCCTTCGTCGCGATCACGAGGATGACGACGACGAAGAGCGCGACGAGCGTGATGTCGGCCGGCGCGTCGCGCACCCGGTCGAGCCCGTTGGTCGCCCGCTGGCCGACCGCGCTCTGGAACACGAGGAAGCCCACCGCGACGGCGGTGATCGAGGCGATCAGCACGGCACCGGCGGCGATGTCCTTCGCGAGCTTCGCGTTCGGGTCGAAGGAGGTGGTCGAAACGTCGATCACGCCTTCAATCGCCGTGTTCAGCATCTCGGCGACAAGGACGAAGGCGATCGCTATCACGAGCGCGATCAGCTGGAGCCGCGAGACGCCGACCGCGATCGCTCCGCCGAAGACGAGGACCGCCGCGAGGAAATGGAGCCGGAGGTTCCGCTGGGTGCGGAGGACGTGGATGATTCCCTCGACGGCGTAGTTGAAGCTCTCGAGCAGCGACGGCGCCCGGCCAGGAGCAGGCGGCGGAGAGCGCCGCGGCGGCCGTGCCGGCTCCTGATCCTCGGGATCGCGGGGCAGCGGCGTCACGGTCATGCCGCGTAAACCGCCTCGCGCGCCTGCATCTCGGGCCCGTGGTCGTAACCCACGAGGTGGAGGAGCGCGTGAACAAGCGGCCCGCGCCATTCCGTCCCCACGACATCGGGGCAGACGACGACGTCGCCGAGCTGGCGCGGCATGCCCTCGGGCAGCGCAGCGAGCCCGTCGATCGGGAAGGCAAGCGCGTCGGTCGCCTCGTCGATCCCGAGATGCTCCTGCTTCAATGCGCGGCTCTCCTCCGGCCCGACGAAGGCGAGACCGAGCTCGCCGGAGTCGACCCCCTCGCCCGCCAGCACGGAGCGCGCGAGCTCGACCGCGGCCGCCTCGTCCACCTCCCTGCCCGAGCGGTTGACGACTTCGACGTCGATCACCGGCTCCGTTGAGTTCCGGTCTGCTCGGCGTGCCGCTTGTACGCCTCGACGATCCGCTGCACGAGCTTGTGGCGGACGACGTCCTGGTGGCTGAACTCGACGAAGGCGATGCCGTCGACGGTCGCCAGGATCTCGCGCACCTGGATCAACCCGGAGGCCTGCTCGCGCGGGAGATCGACCTGCGTCACGTCGCCGGTCACGACCATCTTGGAGCCGAACCCGAGGCGCGTCAGGAACATCTGCATCTGCTCGGGCGAGGTGTTCTGCGCCTCGTCGAGGATCACGAAGCTGTCGTTGAGTGTCCGGCCGCGCATGAAGGCGAGCGGAGCGACCTCGATCGTGCCGCGCTCCATGAAGGCATTGAGCTTCTCGGGGTCCATCGTGTCGTAGAGCGCATCGAAGAGCGGTCGCATGTACGGGTCGACCTTGGCGAGCACGTCGCCGGGGAGGAAGCCGAGCCGCTCGCCCGCCTCGACTGCGGGGCGGGTGAGGATGATCCGGCCGACCTGGCGCTCCGACAGTGCCGCCACCGCCAACGCGATCGCGAGGTACGTCTTGCCGGTGCCGGCAGGGCCGATGCCGAACGTGACGGTGCAGTCGCGGATCGCGTCGACGTAGCGCTTCTGCGTCACCGTCTTCGGCGTGATCTGCTTGCCTCGGTGCGACCAGACGACGTCCGCGAAGATCTCGTGCACGTCCTCGGCCTGGTCGATCGCGCTGACGATGGCGTCGACCGTCCCGGCGCTGACCTCCTGGCCTCCCTCGACGAGCTCGACGAGCTCCTCGACGACGGCCTGCGCCTCGGCGACCTTTACGTCGTCACCGGCGAGCGTGAGCCGGTTGCCGCGCAGGTTGACGGTGCAGCCGAGCCGGTCGCGGAGCGCGTTGAGCACGCCGTCGCCGATGCCGGCGAGCTCGGCGGCCACCTCGTTCGACACGTCAAGCACGGTCTGCACGGGGTCAGTGTAGGAGGCGCACCGGGCCGAAAAGGGTTCGTGGCGTAGGGCACGAACGTGACTCTGTCGGCTCCTTGCGCTAGCGTCTTCGGCTTCGGGTCGTCTCCCTATGCCGTTTTCCATGCGACATCGCGGTCTCGTCCTCCTCTGCACGCTCGGCCTCGCCTCGCTCGCGGCCACCGTGGCGTGGGCGCATTCGACCCCGCAGATCCGGGCGCAAAAGGCGCACGAGAGGGAAGTGCTCGCGCAGGTCAATCAGATCGGCCAGCACCTGCAAGCGGTCGAAGACCAGGCCTGGAACGCGAAGCAGCGGCTCGCGCAGGTCAAGCGGGGCCTCCGGCAGAACGAGTACGAGCTGCACGTTGCGAAGGGCAATCTCCACGCCGCACAGCAGCGGGTCATGGAGCGCCTCTACTCGCTCTACGTGAACGGCTCGCCCAGCACGATCGACGTCATCGCGGGCGCGAAGAGCGTCTCGCAGATGATTGACCGTGCCGAATCGGCACAGGTGCTGTCGAACCAGGACTCGGCACTGGGCCAGCAGGCGCTCACCTTCGAGCACTCGGTACAGCAGCGGGAGCAGCAGCTCCAGCAGTTGAAGACCACGCGCGAGGCCGCTCTGGCCGAGCTCGAGGCGAAGCAGCGGGCGGTCGCGTCGGAGCTCGCGCAGCAGAAGCGGCTACTCGCATCGATCCACACGACGATTGAGCACCTCCAGCAGCAGGAAGCCGAACGCGAGAGGGCGGCGCGGGCCGCAGCCCTGGCTCGGTTGAGGGCGCAGCAGCTCGCAGCCCAGCAGGCGGCAGCCCAGCAGGCGGCAGCGCAGGCAGCTGCGCAGTCGCAGCCGTCGCCCGGAGTCGTCTCACCGCCGGTGAACATTCCGGTCGGGGATCCCGGCGTCGGCCATCCTCAAGCGGCACAGATCGCGCTCCACTACCTCGGCGTCCCCTATGTCTGGGGCGGCTCGACCCCGAGCGGCTTCGACTGCTCCGGCCTCGTGATGTACGTCTACGCCCAGCTCGGGATCTCGCTGCCGCACTACACCGTCGCGCAGTGGGACGCGACGCTGCCGATCTCGACCTCGGAGCTGCAGCCGGGCGACCTCCTCTTCTTCGATCACCTCGGTCACGTCGGCATCTACATCGGCGGCGGCCAGTTCGTCCACGCTCCGCACACGGGCACCGTGGTCCAGATCGCGTCGCTCTCCGGCTACTACTCAGCCAATCTAGACGGCGCACGCCGCGTTCCTTAGCGAAGTTACGCGAGTTTTTCGCGGACGATCTGGCTGACCTGGGAGCCGTCGGCGCGGCCGGCGATCTGCGGCATGACGTCGGCCATCACGCGGCCCAGGTCGGCCATGCTCGTCGCGCCCACCTCGGCGATGACGTCGTCGACGATCTCGTCGATCTCGTCCTCGGAGAGCGGCTCCGGCATGAATTCCTCGAGGATCTCGAGCTCGCGCTCCTCTGCCTGGGCCTGCTCCTCGCGGCCGCCGTTCCGGAACGCCTCCGCAGCCTCGACACGCCGCTTCCGCTCGCGCTGGAGGACCTGCAGCTCCTCCTCCTCGCTCAGCGGTCGCTGCAGCTCCTTCTGCGAGTTCTTGAGAGCGTTGAGGATCAGACGCAGCGCGTCGCGACGCTCGGCGTCCCGTGCGCGCATTGCGTCCTTCAGCTCGTCGTCGATCTCCTCGATCAAGCTCACGCCCAGCCGCCTTTGATGTGCCAGTGGAGGTGGAAAACCGTCTGGCCCGCGCTGGGGCCTACGTTGACCTCGACACGGTAATCAGTCAACCCCTCGCGTGCAGCGACGTCGGCGATGAACTCGAGCATTCGCTTCGCTTCCTCGGCCGGGAACTCGCCGATCTCGCGGAACGAATCGATGTGCCACTCAGGCAGGACGAGGAGATGCACCGGCGCCTGCGGGTTGATGTCGCGGATCGCAACGAAGCCGTCGGCCGCGGCCACGTGGTCACCCTCGCGGTAGAGCTTGCAGAACAGGCAGTCGTCGTTCACGCGGCGAGGATCCCGTCGTCCGAGACGGCGGCTCCGCGGACGTGGACCACCTCGCCCAACTGCGCGGTGTCGGGAACGAGCCAGGGCGAGTAGTCGTCGCCGTACCCGCGGCCCGGCCGGTCGACGAGGACGACGTCGTCGCGTCCGACCTTCGAACGCCAGTGCGCCAGGCAGGCCGTGTGGGACGAGGCGCGCAGCCGGGCGCTTCGCTCCTTCTTCACCTGCGGCGGCACCGGATCCTCGGCGGCCGTGCCGGTGCCGGGGCGCGGTGAGTACGGGAAGACGTGCACCTTCGTCAGACCGGCCTCCCCGACCACGCGAAGCGTGTTCTCGAACGCTCTTTCGTCCTCTGTCGGGAAGCCGACGATGACATCGCTCGTGAGGTTGAAGTCCTCCCGCAGCGGCTCGAGCCGGCGGAGGTAGGTGCCCGTGGAGTAGCGGCGGCCCATCGCGCGCAGCACGCCGTCGTCGCCCGACTGGAGTGGCACGTGGAGATGGCGGCTAGCGGTCGGCGTCTCGCGCAGGGCGCGAACCAGCTCGTCGTCGACGTGGTTGATCTCGATCGAAGAGAGCCGGAGCCGCTCGAGGCCGGGGACCGCGCCGGCCTCCCGGACGAGCCGCGGCAGCCGATAGCCGGCGGCGCGGTCGCGGTAGCAACCGAGGTTGATCCCGGTCAAAACGACCTCGCGGTGGCCCTGGGCGACACGACGGCGGATCTCGCCGAGAACAGCCTCGGCCGCGCGGCTGCGCGAGGCGCCGCGCACCAGCGGGATCACGCAGAAGCGGCAGGAGAACGAGCAGCCGTCCTGGACCTTGACGAACGCGCGGACACGGTCGAGGCGCGTGTCGGCCTGGACGCAGCCGATCGCGCCGACGTCCCCCGCGACGAACTCCGGCGTCTCCTCGCTCTGGCGCGCGACGACGACGACGTTGTCCGGGAGCCCCGAGAAGACGTCGCCCGCGAGGTTGGCGCCGCACCCGGTGACGTAGACGCGGCGGTGCGTGCGCGCGGCGCGGGCGGCCTCCTTGCGCGACTTCGCAACCGCCTCGTTGGTGACGCAGCAGGTGTTGACGACGGCCACATCGGCGGCGCCTTCGTGCTCCTCGTGTCCGTCGGCGAGCAGGCGCTCGCGCACCGCGTGCGCGTCCACGTGCGAGACCTTGCAGCCGAGAAAGCGGACGGAAAAGCTCGCCATCCGCGGGATCGTAGAGCGTGATGGACCGGAAGCGCCGCGCACGCCGTACTGAGCTTGATGCGTGTCTTCGCCATCCTCGTCGTCGTGCTGGCGCTTGCCGGCTGCGGCTCTTCAGGCTGGCGAACATGGCAGGGACGCGGCGTGAGCGTGCGGATCCCACGAGGCTGGCACGCGACCGGCACGCGCCTGACGCCCGTCACCTGGCCGGTTCAGTTCCTTGCGGTCGCGTCGTATCCGTTGCCGGCCGGCGACCGCGGCGCAGACGGTTGCGAGCCGAAGGCGGCGGTCGACCGCCTTCCTGCGGACGGGGCGTTTCTCTTCGGCTGGGAGTACGCGGGAGCACCCGATGGACCGATTCGGAAGGCCGACTTTCCCCTTCGTCCGCACCGCTTTCAGCTCGTCCACCTCGGACGGTACGAGTGCCTCGACCACAGCTACCTGATCCGCTTCCGAGCCTCGGGTCGCTACTTCCAGCTGCACGTCTTGCTCGGCCGGCACGCGAGCACGAAGACACGCAAGCTCACGCTTCGGGTGCTCGACAGTCTCGCCGTGCGGCCGCGTTAGGCGCTCGAGCTACACAGCAGACTCGAGCAGCTCGGCGCGTTCGTCCTCGGGCGGGTAGCCGGACGCCCAGACGACCAGCTCTTCTCCCCCATGGTTGACCGTTTGCAGCGCCGTGCCGGGGTCAACCCGCACGACGCCCCCGGCCGACACGTCGATCCGCTCCGGCGGTTCGCCGAGGTACATCGTGAGCAACCCCGCGAGAACGACGAACGTCTCCTCCTGGATCGCATGCCGGTGACGCCGCCCCTTTGCGCCGGGCTCGTAACGCCACACGTTCCCTCGCGCGTGCGTAAAGCCCATGACGTCGCTCAGCTCTGCCACGTGCCGAGCAGGCTCGCCCGGTTCGTGCGGCCGGGTGATCCAGCTGAACTCGCTCGGCTTGGTGACGGCGTAGCCCATCGGCTGAAAGTAGCTACTCGCGTTCGAGGAGGTCTGCCGCCCAGCCGTCGCGCACGCGCCGCTCCAGACTGCGCCAGCCGTCGACCCGTGGCTCGTCTCGCTCGAGATAGCCCGATGTGACCGCACGCTCGACGGGAAGCCTGGGGAGCATCCGTTCGACGACGTCGAGCGCGATGTTCATCACCGCGAGGCTCGCGGGACGCAGCTCGGTCGCTACGTCGACCGCGACGCTGTTCGCCTCCGCGTTCGCCCGCGTGACCTCGAGCGCGACCGCGTCGATGTCGGTCGCGGTCACCGGCGCGAAGCCGAGCTTCGCCGCGGCCACGGAGAGGACGCCCGAGCCGCAACCGACGTCGAGCAGGCTCGTCGGCTCCAGGTCCTGGAGGAGCTCGAGGCAGAGACGCGTCGTGGCATGCGCGCCGGTGCCGAAGGCCCGGCCCGGATCGATAACCACCGCGAACGCGTCGGGCGGCGGCTCTTCCCATGGTGGGCCGACCCACAGGCGGCCGATCTGTACGCCGTGGTGGAACCCGCGCCATGCGTCCTCCCAGCCGTCGGCGACGTCCTCGACCTCGACGACGTCGAAGCCGAGCGGAGGCTCGTCGGCATAGACCGCGAAGGCGCCGTCGAGCTCCTCGACCCCCTCCGGGAAGATGTGGAGTAGCAGCACGAGCTCGGTCTCGCCGCCGACGACGACGTAGCGGTTCAGCGGAAGGCGCTCTTGAGCTTGCCGAATAGGCCTTCGGAGCGCTCGTACGTGTGCTCGTCTGCGTGCTCCTCGAACTCCTGCAACAGCCGGCGCTGCTCGTCGGTGAGGCGACGCGGGACGAGGACGTTGACGAGGATCTTCTGGTCGCCGCGGCCGTGACCCTGCAGGACCGGCATCCCGCGGCCGCGCAGGACGAGGATCTCGCCGGGTTGCGTCCCCGGCGCGAGCTCGAGCTCCTCCTCCCCGTCGAGGGTCGGGATCCGGAGCGTGGCGCCGAGCGCAGCCTCTGTGAAGGTGAGGTCGACGGTGGCGTAGATGTCGTCGCCCTCGCGCACGAATCGCTCGTCGGGACGGATCCGCACCTCGACGTAGACGTCTCCTGCGCGGCCCCCGACGTGCCCGGCGTGCCCCTCACCGGTCAGGCGAATGCGCTGGCCGTGGTGGATCCCAGGCGGAATGTCGACTGCGACCGCGCGCTCCTCGACGACGCGGCCCGCTCCGCGGCACTCGGTGCACGGCTGCTCGATCCTCCGGCCGGAACCCGTGCAGGTGGGGCAAGTCTGAGTACGGACGAACTCGCCGAAGACGCTCCGGGTCACCTGCTGGAGCCGTCCGGTCCCATCACACGTCGAGCAGGTGCTGATCTCGCTGCCCGGCTCCGCACCCGCCCCTCCGCAGCGCGAGCAGGTTGCCGCGGCCTCGAATGGCACCTCGCGAGTCACGCCGTGCGCGGCCTCGACGAGGTCGATCTCGACTGTCGCGGCGAGGTCGGCGCCGCGGCCTCCTCCGCCACGGCCGCGACCGCCGAAGAGGACGTCGTCGCCGAAGAAAGCGGAGAACAGATCGGCGAGGTTGCCGAAGTCGACGTGACCGGGCTGGAAGCCGCCACTGCGAAGGCCGGCGTGGCCGTAGCGGTCGTAAAGGTCGCGCGTCTCGGACTTCGAGAGGACCTCGTACGCCTCGACGACCTCGCGGAACCGCTCGTCGGCATCCGGCGCCTCAGAGACGTCCGGATGCAGCTCGCGTGCAAGCTGCCGGAACGCGCGCTTGATCTCCGTCTCGGTCGCGTCGCGCCCAACTCCGAGCAGCTCGTAGTAGTCGCGGTCCGTCGTCGCCATCGTCCGGAATGTAGCGACGGCGTCTGCCGCCGAAGCCTAGGTCTCGTCGTAGATCGACTCGACGAAACGCGACAGCTCGAGCGCGGCCGAGCGGACGGCTCCCAGGGCCTTCTCGTAGTCCATCCGCACCGGGCCGACGAGGTTGACGGCGCCGAGCGTGCGATGGACGAGCCCGTAGCACGCGCCCACGAGGGCGATCTCGGCGAGCCCCGGATGCGCAAGCTCGTGGCCGAGGCGCACGAACGGACGCGGTGACGTGCTCGGCTCGCCGAGCACGTCGAGTAGGTCGGCCCGCCGCTCGACGAGCTCGAAAAGACTGCGGTAGGCGTCGAGCTCCTCCGCCCGAACCTCGCCGAGGAGGTCGGCGGCGCCGCCGACATACAGGCGCTGCTCGGCCGAGACGAGCTCGGTGAAGGCGGGCCGAAGCGCGGCCAGGAACGCACGCTCGGCGTGACTCAGCCCTTCGTCCTCGAAGCGCCGCCGGAGCAGCTGCGTCCCGAGCTGCAGCCCGGAGACGGCCTCGTTCAGATAGTCGCTCGCCCACTGGGCGAGCCCGGCGTCGACCGGATCGTCGAAGTGGAAGAGCCGCTTCGAGACGCCTCCCGTGGAGGTGATCACGACGACCATCACGAGCTGCGGCTGCAGGAGGAGCACCTCCACGTGACGCACGTGCGTCGCCTCGAGCGGCGGCGCCGAGACGAGCGCGAGCAGCCGCGTCACCTGCGAGAGCATCTCGGTCGTGGCCTGGAGAGCAGCCTCGACCTCGGTGCTCGTCGAGCTCAGGTCGAGCGGGAAGGCGGCCGGATGCGGCTCGAGGCGTCCCAGGAGCTCGTCGGCGTAGTAGCGGTAGCCGCGCTCGGTCGGCACGCGTCCCGCGGACGTGTGCGGATGCGCAAGCAACCCGAGGTTTTCGAGCTCCGCCAGCTCGGCGCGGACGGTCGAGGGCGAGACGCGCAGGTCGGAGCGCTCGACGAGTGTCTTCGAGCCGACGGGCTTGCCGGTGCCGACGAACTCCTCGACGACGCGCTGGAAGACCTCCCGTTGCCGTTCGCTGAGCTGCACTGTTTCCTGCATTTGCAGGAGATTTTAGCCGCTTCCTAGGAGAGTATCTCTGCGGTGACTGCGCCTCCGAGGAAACGGCCGCGCCGCGTGAGCGCGAGAGTCCGGCCGCCGTCGACCGCGAGGCCGAGCTTCTCGGCGCGGGCGAGACCGACCGCGTCGAGCGCGGGCCGCAGACCGTCGAGCCGGAGCGGCTCGTCGAGCCGCAGGCCGAGCATCACGCGTTCGCGGGCCCTGGTCTCCTCGTCCAGCGCTTCGATCTCGCGGTCATATTGCCCTTGGACGTAGCGCGCAAGCTTGCGCGTGTTCCTGCGGCGCTCGTGGCCGAGCGTCGAGACGGCGCCGACGCCGAGGCCGAGGTAGTCGCGGCCGAGCCAATAGCCGAGGTTGTGCTCGGCGCGCTTGCCGTCGCGACAGAAGTTTGCGGTCTCGTACCAGCGGTAGCCGGCGTCGATGAGCGTCGCGACGACGCGCTCGAAGTAGTCCTCCATCCGCTCCGCCTGACGCTTGAGCTCGGCGCCGTGCGCGATCGTGAACCTCGTTCCCGGCTTCGCCTCGAGCTCGTACGCACTGATGTGCTCCGGACCGAGCGCGATCGCATGCGCGAGGTCGTCGGCGAGCTCGGCCGGCGTCTGTCCGGGGATCCCGTAGATGAGGTCGAGCGAGATGTTGTCGAAGCCGACGTCGCGCAGGAGGCCGAACGCGCGCTCGACGTCCACCGGAGTCGCGCGGCGCTCGAGTACGCGAAGGAGGTGCGGCTGGAACGTCTGAGCGCCGAGCGAGACGCGGTTGACGCCGGCGCCGCGCAGCTCGCGCGCCAGCTCCGGCGTGAAGGTCTCGGGATTCGCCTCCACGGTCAGCTCGCGCGCGGCCGGTAACGCTCGCAGCAGCCGCAGTAGCTCGGGCAGTGCGGTGTACGTCGGCGTCCCGCCACCGAGGAAGATCGTCTCGACCGGCGAGCCGTCGTGTTCCTCGCGGAGCTCCTGCAGAAGCGCGTCGACGTACGCGCCGTGCAGGTGGTCCCGGCCGGTTGCGGTTACGAAGTCGCAGTAGCCGCAGCGGTGCGCGCAGAACGGCAGGTGGACGTAGAGATGCCTCACGCCGGCACTCGCTTCGGTCGCGCGACCAGCTCACCGCTGCAGTTCGGGCAAGTGAAGTCAATCCCCTCGGCGCACGGCCGGCAGAACGTGCACTCGTGTGAGCAGATGAGCGCGTCACCGTCCTGCTCCAGCGCGACGCCACAGCGCTCGCACTCGGTGCACATCTCGAGCGCCATCAGCTCTTCTGTCCCTGGCCGATGTTCAGCACTGCGAGGAAGGCCTCCTGCGGCACCTCCACGGCGCCGACCTGCTTCATCCGCTTCTTGCCGGCCTTCTGTTTCTCGAGCAGCTTCCGCTTGCGCGTGATGTCGCCGCCGTAGCACTTGGCGAGCACGTCCTTCCGCTTGGCCTTCACCGTCTCCCGCGCGATCACGCGCGAGCCGATCGCAGCCTGGATCGGGATGTCGAACATCTGGCGCGGGATCTCCTCGCGCAGCTTGTCGACGAGCAGGCGGCCGCGGTCGTACGCGAACTTCCGGTGGACGATGAGTGACAGAGCGTCGACCGGCTCCCCGCCCACGAGCACGTCGACGCGAGCGAGATCGCCGGGCTTGAAGCCGGCGACGTCGTAGTCGAACGACGCGTAGCCGCGAGTGCGCGACTTGAGCTGGTCGTAGTAGTCGAGGACGATCTCGGCGAGCGGGAGCTCATAGGTGAGGTGGACGCGCTCCGGCGAGAGGTACTCGAGCTTCCCGAACGTGCCGCGGCGGTCGTTGTTCAGCTCCATTACAGCGCCGACGTACTCCTTGGGAACGATGATCGACGCCGCGACGTACGGCTCCTCGACCTCCTCGATTTCGCGCGGGAAGTCGGCCGGGTTGTGCACCTCGACCCAGTCCGCGTTCTTCTCCTCCACCCGGTAGGCGACGTTGGGGGCGGTGACGAGTAGGTCGAGATCGAACTCGCGCTCGAGGCGCTCGCGGACGATCTCCATGTGCAGGAGGCCGAGGAAGCCACAGCGGAAGCCGAAGCCGAGCGCCTGCGACGTCTCCGCTTCGTACATGAGCGCGGCGTCGTTGAGCTTGAGCCGCTCGAGCGCGTCGCGGAGCTCCGGGTAGTCGTCCGAGTCGGTCGGGAAGAGCCCGGCGAAGACCATCGGCTTGACGTCCTTGTAGCCGGGCAGGGCTTCGGTGGCGGGCCTACGCACGGCGGTCAGGGTGTCGCCGACCCGCAAGCGAGAGACGTCCTTCAGCCCCGTGACGACGTACCCGACCTCGCCGGCCGAGAGTTGGTCGACCGCGGTCATGGCCGGCGAGAAAACGCCGAGCTCCTCGGCGTCGAACCGTGTGTCGGTGGCCATGGTGCGGAGCGCCTCGCGGGTCGAGAAAGTCCCGTCGACGACGCGGACGAAGGCCACGACGCCGCGGTACTGGTCGTAGGATGAGTCGAAGACGAGCGCGCGCGGCGGCGCGTCGCGGTCGCCCGCGGGCGGCGGCACACGCTCCACGATCGCGTCGAGGACGTCGGCGACTCCGTCGCCCGTCTTGGCCGAGATACGCAGGACGCGGGTGGGGTCGTCTCCCAGCAGGTCAGCGACCTCGACGGCGGTTCCGACGGGGTCGGCGGCCGGCAGGTCGATCTTGTTCGCAACGGGGACGATCTCGAGGCCGTTCTCGATCGCCAGGTACGCGTTCGCCAGCGTCTGCGCCTCGATGCCCTGCGCGGCATCGACGACGAGCAGCGCGCCTTCACACGCTTGGAGCGAGCGTGAAACCTCGTAGGTGAAGTCGACGTGTCCGGGTGTGTCGATCAGGTTGAGCTCGTGGCCCTTCCAGGTGACGCGGACGGCCTGAGCCTTGATCGTGATGCCGCGTTCGCGCTCGAGCTCCATCGAGTCGAGGACTTGCTCGCGCATCTCGCGCGCGGAGACGGCTTCGGTGAGCTCGAGGATGCGGTCGGCGAGCGTCGACTTGCCGTGGTCGATGTGCGCGATGATCGAGAAGTTGCGGATCTGTGCCTGTTCCACGAGCGGCGATGGTACTGGCGCGCGTCCGATTCACCCTTGGCCGTTCGAG
>DATFHC010000040.1:0-3413 GCA_035248765.1 Gaiellaceae bacterium | reverse complement strand
CCTGGTCAAGTCATGCGCCTGGCAGGAATCGAACCTGCGACCTCGCGCTCCGGAGGCGCGCGCTCTATCCCCTGAGCTACAGGCGCCGGGGAGAAAGGGGAGTGTAGCCTCACGCCTGGTGGAGGTCTCTGCGCGGATCGTCACGCTCGAGTTGGCTGAGACGTTTGTCATCTCCCGGAGCGCAGTCGACACGGAGGATGTCGTCATCGTCGAGCTCCGGCACTCCGGCGTCTCGGGTTTCGGCGAGGCGCAGCCCATCGACCGGTACGGGGAGTCCGTCGAGTCGGCGCGCGCCTACATCGAGGAGCACGGCGAGGTGCTCGGGGACGATCCGTTCGCACTCGAGCAGGTGATGGATCGGCTCCCGCCACGCGAGTTCGCGGCGCGGGCGGCGATCGACGCGGCGCTCCACGACCTCCAGGGCAAGCTGCTCGGCCAGCCCGTCTGGCGGATGCTCGGCCTGAGGCGCGCCGGCCCGCCGACGAGCTGGACGGTGTGGCTCGGCGACCCCGACGACATGGCGCGACGTGCCGAGAAGATGCTCGACCGCTTCCGGCGTCTCAAGCTCAAGCTCGGTGGCCGCGACGGGCTCGACGTCGAGCGCGTTCGGGCAGTTCGCGGAGTCGCCGGCGACCTGCCGCTGCAGGTCGACGTCAACGAGGCGTGGAACCTCGACGAGGCGCTCGAGGCACTCCCCGCGCTGGCCGAGCTCGGCGTCGCGTACTGCGAGCAACCGCTGCCGGCCGGCGACGAGGGCGGGCCGACGCTGAAGGAACGCTCGCCGCTCCAGATCTACGTCGACGAGGACTGTCACAGGCTCGCCGACGTCGCCGTGTGCGCGCCGCTGGCGCACGGGATCAACGTCAAGCTCGCGAAGTCGGGCGGGATCCGCGAAGCGGTGCGCATGGTGCACGCCGCCCGCGCGCTCGGGCTCGGCTGCATGCTCGGCTGCATGATCGAGTCGGGGCTCGGGATCTCCGCCGGCACGCAGGTCGCGTCGCTCTTCGACCACGTCGACCTCGACGGCAACCTTCTGCTCGGGCATGACCCGTGGCCGGGGGTGCCGTTCGTCGACGGCGTCCAGCTTTCACCGGAGGAGCCGGGACTCGGTGTCCACTCGGTATCTGCTGCTCGCTGAGGGCTTCTCGGGGAACCCGCTCTACGGGAAGACGACGCGCGGCGTCCTGCGCTACCGGCGCGACGACGTCGTGGCGATCCTCGACTCGACGCGCGCCGGAGAGACGGAGGAGGGCATGCCGGTCGTCGGCACCGTCGAGGATGCGCTGCCGCTCGGGCCGACCACCGCGCTCGTCGGCGTTGTCACGCAGGGCGGGTACTTCCCGCCGGAGTGGATGAAGCTCATCCGCGCCTGCGTGGAGAACGGACTCGACGTCGAGAACGGGCTACACGTCTTTCTCGGGGACGATCCCGAGCTGCGGGAACTCGCGACCGAACGCGGCGTCGAGTTGCGTGACCTGCGCCGGCCGCCGGCGGATCTCTCCACCGCGACCGGCGCGAACCTCGCTGTCGACGCGACAATCGTGCTCACCGTCGGCTCGGACTGTGCGATCGGGAAGATGACCGTCTCCTGCGAGCTCGACCTGGAGGCGCGGCGTCGCGGCCTTCGGTCCGTCTTCGTCCCGACCGGGCAGACCGGGATCGCGATCGCCGGCTGGGGAATCGCGGTGGATGCGGTCGTCGCCGACTTCCTTGCAGGCGCGGCCGAGCGGCTCGTCGTCGAGGGACATGCGAGAGGCGGCGAGCTGCTCTGGGTCGAGGGTCAGGGCTCGCTGCTGAATCCTGTCTACTCGGGCGTCACGCTCGGTCTCTACCACGGCAGCGTCCCGCACGTCCTCGTCCTCTGTCACGAGGTGGGGCGGACCGAGATCGAGGGCGCCGGCGGCGGGCCGCACCTCATTCCGCCACTGAGCGAGCTCGTCGAGCTGCACGAGCGGTGCGCGCTGCCCGCGCGTCCTGCGCGGGTCGCAGCGGTCGCGCTCAACACGCGGGCGCTGAGCGAAGAGGAGGCGCGGGCTGCGGTCGCGGCGGCGGAAGAGGAGACGGGTCTCACCGCCGACGATCCGGTTCGCTTCGGAGCCGAGCGGCTGGTCGATGCGGTTCTCGCCGTCGCATCGTGACGTGCTCGTCGCCGTAATCGCCGACACACACATGCCGCGCGGTGGGCGGCGCCTGCCGGCGACCTGCGTCGAGCGCCTCCGCGCGGCCGATCTGATCCTCCACGCGGGCGACATCGTCGCGACCGGCGTCCTCGCGGAGCTCGAGGCGCTCGGGCCACCTGTCCAGGCCGTGCACGGCAACATGGACGAGCCAGCATTGCGAGAACGGCTGCCGGCCACCCTCGTCGCGGAGGTAGGCGGCCTCCGCATCGGGATGACGCACGACGCCGGCCCTCGCGCCGGCCGGGAGGAGCGACTCGTCCGGCGTTTCCCGGGCTGCGCGGCCGTCGTCCACGGCCATTCCCATCAGCCGCAGCTCACGCGGGTGGGGGAGGTGTGGATCCTCAACCCGGGCTCGCCCACCGAGCGGCGGCGGGCGCCGGCGCACACGATGCTGATCCTCGAAGTGGCGGCCGGCCGGGTCGAGCCCGAACTGGTCGAGCTCAGTTCTGGCTAGCCGGGATACGGCGCCTGTACTTGAACTGCGATTCAAACAACGGTTTGCGATACTCGTGCGATGGTGGGCGGCCCGGTTCGCTTCGCCCTCGCTGACGGAGAAATCCTGTCTCTCACCGAGAGCGACTTGAAACAGGTCTACGAGCTGATGTGGCAGCTCGCGCCCAAGCCCGGTGCTATCTCGGTAGCCGCATTGATTCGCGGCGTGACGCGCGCCAACACCGTCGGCGTACCAATCGACTTGGATGAGGCTCAGAGCGCCGCGATCCGCGAGGCCGTAGCGCTGCTCCGCTCTTGAGGGAATTGCCCCTTCACTGTCTAAGCGCGGCGGTGAGGCGTCGTGACGCGGCTAGAAGCGGTCGCGCTAGTCGAAGAGCGGCTCGAACGCGTTGAGCGTCTTGGCGACCTGCGATTCGAGTATCTCCATCGTTTCTACGACCGGCGCCCCGTCTGGGAACGCTATGCCGACGGAAACGCTGAGTTCCACATGCACGTTGCCCTTCGGGGTCGGCTTTGCTGCCTCCGGTACAGGGTCGCTGGTCCCGGCGGCCGCGCGGGCGAGCGCGGACGATTTGGCGAGGTTCGGCGAAACGCTCGGAACGAGACTCCCCGAGGCCGCCATCGCAAGGGGGGATGGGGCGCCACGCAGAATGTGCTTGCGAGCTGCTTCGCTGGCTTCCAGGATTGCGGGGTTGCTTGTGAAGCGGCCGGTCTCGTTCATCTTTCGGATGTTTTCCAGCGCCTGTGCGAGTGCGCCACCCGGACCGAACGAGGGGATGA
>DATFHC010000039.1:0-2294 GCA_035248765.1 Gaiellaceae bacterium | reverse complement strand
GTGACGGTGCCCTGCACGACGTCGCCCTCCTGGTAGCTGTCGAGCACCTGCTGCCAGGGATCGGTCTGGGTCTGCTTGAGCCCGAGCGAGATCCGCTGCCGTTCGCGGTCGATGTCGAGCACCTGCACGTTGACCGCCTGCCCGATCTCGAGCACCTCCGACGGGTGGTTGACGTGGCTCCACGAGAGCTCGGAGATGTGGATGAGGCCGTCCATCCCGTCGAGATCGACGAAGGCGCCGAAGTCGACGATGTTGGAGATCGTGCCTTCGACCTTGTCGCCGGGATTGAGGCGGTCGAGAATCCGCTGCCGCTGCTCCTTGCGCTCCTCCTCGAGCACGGCGCGCCGCGAAAGCACGACGTTGTTGCGCGAGCGGTTGAGCTCGATGACCTTGCACTGGAGCTCCTGGCCGAGGAACTCGTCGAGGTCCTGCACGCGGCGAATGTCGACGAGTGAGGCAGGCAGGAAGCCACGCACGCCGAGGTCGAGGATCAGGCCGCCCTTGACGACCTCGATCACGCGGCCGTTGACCGGTTCGCCCTTCTCGTGGGCGCCCTCGATCGCCTTCCACGCGATCTCGAACCGCGCACGCTTCTTGGAGAGGATCAGCCGTCCTTCGGTGTCCTCCTTCGTGAGCACGAGGGCGGCGATGTCGTCGCCGACCGAGACCTCGTCCTCGGGATTGATCGAGCGCCGGATCGACAGCTCGGAGACCGGAATGACGCCCTCCGACTTGTAGCCGATGTCGACGAGCACCTCGTCCTTGTCCACGCGGACGACTGTGCCGTTGACGACCTGCCCCTCCTCGATCGTGGGGAAGGTCGACTCGTAGTCGGGGACGAGCTCTCCGCTCTCGGGATCCGTCGTCCAGACGCCCTCTTCGAGGCGCGGGTCGTTGATTGTCTCGTTCGCCATGCGGCGGGTCAATATAGCTCGGTCCGCGCGTTCCTCGGGCGTCGCTGGCAAAGGGCGCGAGCGAGTGGCGCGCAGGACAGTACGCAGGGTACGGACAAGCGCTGCGAGCGACGCATCCTGCAGCCAGCGACGCCATGCGGCGGCGGAGCCGGGCTCCGCCCGGCGGGAGCCGCCGCCGGCGAGGGGCGCGCGGGCCGTCCGGGGCTCGGGGCTAGGCTGGCCGCGTGGACGAGCGGTATCCCATAGGAGCGACAGCCTCGTGCGCGGTGCACGTTCTTCGGCACGACGACGGAGGAGACGGCTACGGAGGCTGGTCGGCGACGATCGGCTTGCGCAGTGGGGAGGCGACGATCCGGATTCCCGGCCACTATGCAGGCGTCCTTGCCCAGCGGCTCGGCAGCGTTTCCGAACGGTTCGCGCCCGGCCGGCGGCTCGCGCGGGACGAGTATCTCGATATCACGGCGCTCGCGACCGACGACGTGGAGACGATCGGGCTTTCCTCCACGGCGCGCTCCCCGGTGCGAGTGACGATCGAGGTGCCGCTCGACGAGGCGGACGAGCTCGCGTTGCTGCTCTCCGATGCGCAGCGGCTGATCGAGACCCTCCGACAGGGGCTCGGCATGGTGCCGGACTCGCTGCCCGAGATGCTTTGAGCGCCTTCCTGGACTACTGCACTGCCGGAGCACGCGTGGCGGAGCGCTCGTTGGTGCAGCGCCCGCGGCTCGGCCGCGAGGAGCGGCTCGTGTTCGTCGTCGGCTGCCCGCGCTCGGGGACTACCTTCCTCGGCCGCGCGATCGGGGGCTTGCCCGGCTTCGTCGACTTCGGCGAGGTGACACCGTGGAAGGCCGCGCTGCCAACGAGCCCTTCGGCCGACGAGCTGCGCCGGATCCTCGAGCGCATCCGTCGGATCGGGCTTGCCAGGGGACTCCGCGGCGTCGAGCAGACTCCCGAGACGGCGCACGTCCTGGCCGCAGCGCTCGAAGCGTATCCGCAGGCATTAGCCGTGCACACGGTGCGCGACGGCCGCGACGTCGCGTGCTCCCTCCTCGAGCGCGGTTGGCTCAGTGCGGACGCCGAGGGAAAGGACGACGCCAGGCTCGCCTACGGCGCGGAACCGCGCTTCTGGGTGGAGCCGGAGCGTCGCGGGGAGTTCGCGCAGGTCAGCGACGCCCGCCGCTGCGCCTGGGCGTGGCGGCGCTACGTCGAGGCCGTGCGAGGGGCCCACACGGGAAACCGCTTGCTCGAGGTGCGGTACGAAAGTCTTGCGACCGTGGCCGATCAGCTTGCGGAGTTCCTCGGCGCCAACGTGACCTCGACGCACCGAGCGCTCGACCGCTTCCGTGACTCGTCGATAGGCCGCTGGAAGAAGGAGCTCACGCC
>DATFHC010000038.1:0-6716 GCA_035248765.1 Gaiellaceae bacterium | reverse complement strand
GAACTCTATGTGCGCAGTCCGTCCAGCACGACGTCGAGATAGAGCCGCCACTGGCCGGGAGGAGCGCCCAGGAGCGCTGCGCGGAGGAGCGGCCCGACCTCGGACGGCTTGAGGTCGCTGCGAAGCGCCCCCGCGCGCTGTGCGCGTGCGACCACCTTCTGCCCAAGCGAATCGAGCTCGGCGCCGCGGGGCTTCTCGCCGCAATGGACGACACACTTGTGCAGGCTGGGCGTGCTCATCGCGAGCTCGGCGACCTCGTGAGCGAAGTCGAAGAATGCTTCGCCGGGATCGTCGGACTGAAGCGCCGCCTCGGCGATCGCGCACATCTGCGCGACATGCCGCTCGATGACGGCGTAGATGAGGTCGTCCTTGGTCGGAAAACGGCGGAAGACCGTCCCGTGGCCGACTCCGGCTGCATGCGCGATCTCGTCGATGCTCGCGTCGGGGCCCGAGGCGGCGAACGCCTCCGTCGCCGCATCGAGCACCCGCTCGAGATTTCGCCGCGCGTCTGAGCGCAGCTCGGTCATCAGGCCGGAACCGGCTCAGCCTCGGCCGACGCCTCGATCGCTGCGACGTCACGCTTGCGCAGGAGCGCCATCAGGACGACGAGAGCCAGGCCGACGAGCACCCCTGCGCCTGCGAACGCGTAGTGGAAGCCGTGCACCTGTTCAGCGGGCGAGCCACCACCCGTGTGGCTGGCCGCGATCGTCGAGAGAATCGCGAGCCCAAGCGCCCCGCCCACCTGCTGCGAGGTGTTGAAGAGCCCGGAGGCAAGTCCCTGATCGTCGTCCTCGAGGCCGGTCGTCGCCACGAGAGTGAGCGGCATGAAGATGGCCCCCATCCCGAGCGAGCCGATGATCATCCCCGGTAGGACGTCCATCGCGTACGAACCGCCGACCGGCATCCGGGCGAAGAGAACCATCCCGATGACGGTGAGCACCATGCCCACGGCGGCAACGGGCTTGACGCCGAGCCGCGGCGCGAGACTCGAGGCGAGCCCTGCCGAGACCATGACTCCAGCCGTGAAGGGCAAGAACGAGACGCCTGCCTTGAGCGGCCCGAAGCCGAGGATCTTCTGAATGTAGAGCGAGTTGAAGAAGAACATCGCGAACATCCCGGAGAACGCGAGGAACATGGCGACATTCGCCGTCAGGAGCGAGCGGACGCGGAAGATCGAGAGTCGTACGAGCGGCTCGGAGGAGCGCTGCTCGATCAGGACGAAGGCCGTCAGGAGGACCGCCGCGGCGACGAACGAGATGATCGTTTGTCCCGAGCCCCAGCCGTGCGACGCCGAATGGACGAGTCCGTACACGAGCACCATTAGCCCGCCCGTGACGGTGATCGCGCCGGCCAGGTCGTAGCCCTGATGCACGTGCTCGTCCTTCGACTCCGGAACGATCCGTAGCGCGGCGAGGAAGGTCAGGATGCCGACCGGCACGTTGACGAAGAAGATCCAGCGCCACGACAGCGACTGGGTGAGCGCGCCGCCGAGCACCAGTCCCACAGCCGAGCCGCCGATGGCGATGGCGGCCCAGACACCGAGAGCCCGAGCGCGCTCCTTCCCTTCGGCGAAGGTCGTCGAGATGATCGAGAGCGCCGCCGGTGAGATGAGCGCCGCGCCAAGACCCTGGAGCGCGCGGAAACCGATCAGCTCTCCGGACGTCGTCGCGATTCCGTCGAGCAGAGATGCGCCGGTGAAGACCACGAGGCCGATGAGGAAGAGCCTCTTCCGTCCCAGAAGGTCACCGGCCCGTCCGCCGAGCAGGAGGAAGCCTGCGAAGACGAGCGTGTACGCGTTGATCACCCATTGCAGGCTCGCCTCGTTCTTGAAGCCGAGCGAAGACTGGATGTGCGGCAGTGCGACGTTCACGATCGTCGCGTCGAGGACGACCATGAACTGCGCGAGGCAGATGATCACGAGTACGACCCAGGGATTCGTGGAATGGCGGCTCATTCGGCTCCTTACGTAAGCGGACTCATCAGTCCGTTTCAGGCTAGCAGCGGTCAGTGTCCCTACGCCACCTAGACTGGAACGCGGTCATGGAGTCATCGCTTCCCGTCGCCGAGCGGCCTCGCAGGCCTGAGTGGATGAAGGTGCGCGCGCCGTCTAAGGACGGTTCGTACTTCGACGTCCAGAAGCTCGTGCACGGACTTTCGCTGCACACGATCTGTGAGGAGGCGCGCTGCCCGAACATCTCCGAGTGCTGGGGACGCGGCACCGCGACGTTCCAGATCCTCGGCGACACGTGTACCCGCGCCTGCCGCTACTGCTACGTCAACTCGGGGAAGCCCGACGCGCCGCCCGACCCGCTCGAGCCGCTCCGGCTCGCGCAGGCAGCCGCTCAGATGCAGCTCAAACACGTCGTTGTCACCTCGGTCGACCGCGACGACGTCGCGGACCGCGGCGCCGGACATTACGCCGCGACGATCCGAGCGCTGAAGGCGAAGCTGCCCGAAGCCTCGGTCGAGGTGCTGACGCCGGACTTCCTCGGCGTCGAGGAGGAAGCTCTCCAGACCGTGCTTGCCGCGAGGCCCGAGGTCTTCAACCACAACATCGAGACGGTCCGCCGCCTGCACGCGCGGATGCGCGGCGCGAAGGCGAGCTACGACGGTGCGCTGCGGCTGCTGCGTCGCGCGAAAGAGATCGCGGACTATCCCGTCCTGACGAAGTCGGGGATCATCGTCGGCCTCGGCGAGACGAACGACGAGGTCGTCGAGACGATGCGCGACCTGCGCGCGAACGGCGTCGACGTCGTGACGATCGGCCAGTACCTCCAGCCGAGCGCGAAGCACGCGACGATCGACCGCTGGGTGCACCCGGACGAGTTCCGCTGGTTCCGCGAGCAGGGCGAAGCGCTGGGCTTCGGCTCGGTCTTCTCGGGACCGCTCGTTCGCTCGAGCTACCGCGCCGATGAACAGAAGCACGCCGCTTCGACCGGCCGCGGCGCGGGCGCATACTGAGACGAGAAGGGCCCGGCGAACCGGGCCCTTCGATGCTGCGGAGCTACGAGCTCACTAGCAACCCGTCGCCGGTGCGCGGAAGCCGGGGAACGGGTTGAGGTCGCCCATGAGCGTATAGCGACCGACGTTGGCCGAGGACGACTGCGTCGGCTCCGAGACCAGGTTCGGCGCCGTCCGCATGAACCACGGGAGGAAGACCTCGTCCTCCGGGTGGTACGTGCCGTCGTAGCTGACGGTGCCGTTGGGGTTGGCCGTCTGATCGGTGGTGTTCGTCCCCATCGAGAATCCGATCGACACGACCGGATCGCCCGTTTCGAGGATGTTCGTGCACCCGTACTGCGGCGCGGTCGGCGTCAGCCACGGCTCCACCAGGTTGTTCACGAACGGATCGTCGCCCCACTCGGCGATCTCGTGCGAGAGCGCATGGATGTCCTGCAGTGCCCAGTCGGTGCCGCCGTTCGCCCTCGCGTAGATCCCCGGGCGCACCCACGAGGCCCAGGCGAACGTCTGCATCGTCGTGTTTCCTTGCGACTTGCCGTTGCCGAGGCGGTAGCCGGTGGCGTGGGTTCCGTGATAGCCCAGAACGCAGCACCCACTCGGGGTGTTCAGCAGCACGCTGTCCGTCAGGTAGATCGGCAGATGCGTGGGATCTGCGGTCGTCTCGAGGTTGTTGATCTGTGCCGACCACCAGCTGTAGTCGGCTGCGCCGAAGATGACGCCGCGACCGCTCTGGAGAAGACCGCCATGGCTCGCCGGCACGTTGATCGTGACCGAGGGCAGAACATGCGGGTTCAGGATGACGTGGTAATTGCTCGCCCCCGTCTGATTGAACTGCGCCCGCATCGTCGCGTCCTCGAGCTGGAGCAGATTGCCGGCATCCGCCTGAGAAAGCGGAAGGTCTCCGGTCGGCCCCCTCGGCAGGCAGATGTCGCCATTTGCGGTCGAGCACGTCGAGGGATCGTCGCTCCCGGCGAAGATGTCGGGACCAGTCGCCGCGGAGGTCGTGCCGTAGTCGTTCGTCGCGAACACCGGCGAGTCGAGGACACCCTGCAGGACCGAGTTGCCGCCGTTGATGCTCGCGGTCGGATCGAACGTCATGCCGCCGATGTTGACGATGACCGGAACGATGTCGACCTGGATCGTCGTGCTGCAAGCCGAACCGGAGCACGTGTTCGGATCAGAACCGACCATGTTGTAGCCGTAGGTTGTCCCGTCATCGGGATTGGCCGTCGAACCCCACCAGTGCGGGATCGTCCGCGCCGTGGGCAGCGGCCCCGCGCCGCCGCCGATCTCTGTGAATTCGGCCTTAAGCTGCGAGTCCTGGATCATCGGGATCCCGGCGGACTTCGAGCTGCTCGCCGCCGACGCTGTCCCTACGACAGCGACCGCGATGAGCGCGAGGCCGAGCAGCAAGCCGAGCTTGCGATACCTCATTTCAGGTTCTCCCCCTTGCGTTGTGGATCGTTCACCGGGCGCTACGCGCCCGGGACTGCAAGATCTTCTGGAGCCGCAAAACCTCCTGCAAACCGCAGTGTTTTTCTGCTCCGAACTTTGTACGGCGAAGGCAAAGCTGTCAACGCGCGGGCGTCCCTCGAACGAGGGATTCGAAGCGCTTGGCCTTCCCAGCGCTTTCGACCTAGCTGTGCGGCTTCGCCATCTTGCGGTAGTCGAGCGCCTCGTCCAGAACCGACTCTTCGACACCCTTGTCCCGCGCGACGTCTCGCAGCGAGCGGCCGGAGGACGCAGCCTCCTGCACGATCTCCGTGGCCCGGTCGTAGCCGATGTATGGGTTGAGCGCGGTCGCCGCCGAAAGCGTCAACTCCGCGTAGCGCTCGCAGTTCTCGCGGTTGGCCTCGATCCCGTCCACGCACTTCTCCGCGAAGAGTCGACAAGCGCTCGCGAGCAGCTTCACGGAGTCGAGGATGTTCCGGGCGAGGAGCGGGACGAAGACGTTGAGCTCGAAGTGCCCTTGCATCCCGCCGACCGCGATCGCGGCGTCGTTGCCGATCACCTGCGCCGCGACCTGCGTCACGACCTCCGGCATCACCGGGTTGACCTTGCCCGGCATGATCGAGCTTCCCTTCTGCAGCTCCGGCAGCGAGATCTCCGCGAGACCGGCGCGCGGGCCGGAACCGAGAAAACGGATGTCGTTCGCGACCTTCGTCAACGAGACCGCGACCGTCTTCAGCGCACCCGAGGCCTCGACGATCCCGTCTCGCGCGGCCTGCGCTTCAAAGGGATCGGCCGGGGGTGAGATCCCGAGCCCCGTCTCGCTTGCGAGCAGCTCGCGCACGCGAGCCGCGAACTCGGGATGCGTGTTGAGGCCGGTCCCGGTTGCGGTGCCACCAAGCGGAATCTGGCCCAGCCGCGGCAATGCGTCCTTGACCCGAGCGATGCCTTGCCGAACCTGCGCTGCGTAGCTCGCGAACTCCTGGCCGAGCGTGACGGGCACGGCGTCCATCCAATGCGTGCGCCCGGACTTGACGACGTCGTCGAACTCGCGGGCCTTCGCTTCGAGAGAGGTCGCAAGCTGCTCCATCGCCGGCAGTAGGTCGTTGACGATCTCGTTGAGGGTCGCGAGATGGACCGCCGAGGGGAAGACGTCGTTCGACGACTGACCCATGTTCACGTCGTCGTTGGCGTGAACGTCCTCTCCGGCGAGCGTCGCGATCACCTCGTTGGCGTTCATGTTCGACGACGTGCCGGAGCCGGTCTGGAAGACGTCGATCGGAAACTGGTCGTCGAGCTCGCCGCCCGCAATCCGGGAAGCTGCAGCCGAGATCCGCTCCGCCTTGCCCTCGTCGAGGAGTCCGAGCTCCGCATTGACGCGCGCTGCGGCCCCCTTGATCCGGCCGAGCCAGCGCGCGACCGGCGCCGGGATCGGCTCCCCCGAGACGGGGAAGTTCACAACAGCTTTCGCGGTCTCACCTCCCCAGAGCTCACGCTGCTCCTCCGTCCTCGCCATCAGAGCGAGTGTAGGGAAGCTCGAGACGGCGTTGCTGCGCCTAGGCGACCACGTGCAGGCGACGCGTGGCCCGTTGCGGCCGGCGTCGCTTCGTGCGCTCGGGCTTCGCCACCTCGAGCACCGGCGTCCACCCGAGATACCCGCACTCCGGGCACTCCGGGGATTCGAAGTGGTGCTTGAACTGGTCGCGGCGCGCCACGCGGGTCGTCCCGCACTGGAGGCACTCGACAGCGAGGAGCTCCATTCCGGGTCCATCGGACGCGAAAGTCGACCTGGCATCCCTCCTTCGAGGGAGAGACGGCTACCGACTCGCCGCGATGCGCTCTGCGGCGGCGATCAGGTCGCCCCACGTGCACAGCTTGACCCGCGGCCGGCCCGCTTTCTCTCCCGCAGCGCGCTCGACCTCATCGATCGCCATCCAGCCGTCGTACTCGACAACCTGGACACCGCGCTCGGCGAGGAGCGCGTCGACGGCCGCGGTGCTCGCGTCGGGCTTGGGCTCGAGCCTCCCGGCCGCGGCGTCCTCGAGGAGGAGCTGCACGGTTTCGGTCGCATCCTTCTTGTTCGTCCCGATCACGCCGGTCGGGCCGCGCTTGATCCAGCCGGCGCAGTAGACGCCCGGCTCGACGCGGCCAGCCTCGTTCGGGATCGTGCCGCGCGAGGCGTCGAACGCCACGCCCGGCAGCTCGACGCCGTGGTAGCCGACGCTGCGGAAGACGAGCCCGCACGAAAGCGTCTCGTGCTCGTCCGTCGGCACGGCGCGGTCATTTGCGTCGAGCTCGTTGCGCAC
>DATFHC010000037.1:0-9525 GCA_035248765.1 Gaiellaceae bacterium | reverse complement strand
TGATCCGTGAGCGGACGCCGTGAACTAGCGAGTCGGGTGCGTTGCGGCTGGTGGCGCCGAGGTAGCGTCGCACTCGAATGGTGTTTACGGCGCAGACGGCGATCCTGCTCGTCTTGATCGGCTTTGGCGTCGGCGCGTTCGTACTCGCGATCATGGCTGGGACCGGAACCATCACTCACCTCGTGATCGGCAGCTTCCACCATCACGGGCTTCGCCGCACCGTGGCGCTCTCACTTGGAGTGGTGGCTGGCGCGCAGCTTGGTGCCCACATTTCGCTCCGACTCCACGGCCGGATAATCCACTGGCTCCTGGCCGTGGCGCTGGTCGCGCTGTCTGCACGACTCCTGATCGGGGCCTAACGACCAAGCCCGAGCCTGGCGAGCTTTCCTGGGCCAGTGTTCCGGGACCCCTGAACGATCCCGTGCCTATCGGTCTGGAAGGATCAGTTCGTGGTCCGTCAGCTAGTGGCGACCGAGTGGCAGCTTCTGCGGGAAATCCGCCTGCGCGCACTCGCGGATGCGCCTGAGGCGTTCGGAGCCACGCTGGATCAAGCCCAGAGCTTCGACGACGATGAGTGGCAGCGGCGAGCGCGGGGTTGGATTCGTCCCTGCGATGTCACGTTCGTCGTGGACGGCGCGGACGGCATGGTCGTCGGCGTGCGTGAGGGCGACGAGTGTTGGCTTGGCGCTATGTGGGTTGCGCCCGAGCGGAGACGAGAGGGAGTTGGGGCGGCTCTTGCTTCTGCGGTTATCGACTGGGCGCGGTCGTGGGAGGCGCGAAAGGTGGTGCTCGGTGTGGCAGAAGGCAACAGACCCGCAGCGGCACTCTTCGAGAGTCTCGGTTTCATCGAGACCGGCAAGCAAGAGCTACTACGCGAGGGTCTGGTGGAGATTGAGTACGTCCTAGATCTCAAAGTCGATCACGCCTAGATCCTGACGCCATGGCGAAGTCCACTCGCATGGGCGTTGGCTAGCCCGGCGGGAGTCCGTACTGAGGCTCTGGGTTGACGAGGTCACTTGCCCAAGCGATGCCGGTTGCCGGGTTGATCTCGAACGCCTCTAGTTCCCGCATGCCGAGGATGTCGTCGCTGCAGGCTTCCGCGCAGGCGATATAGGTCGTGTTGATGTCGATCTCGGTGGCGACGCACCACGCGTGATCGTCGGGCCACCAGAGGTTGGCGGATTGGTGCCAGGTCGACAGAGGGTTAGTGGTCTCGGTCACCTCGCCAACTGATCCCCTGAGAAGGAAATACCTGCGGTGGGGAAGTGCGAACGTTGGTGCGTTCTGCAAGTCCTCACGCGTCGCACCGAATCCGTCCCATACGGCGAACCAGCAAACCGACGGCGTCGCGGTGTGACGGGCAAGAGTCGATGCCAACGGAGCAGCTTCTTCGGGAAGGAGCGACCCCTCAGACGGCGGCCAGTCGTAGACACCGCGCTGCCCGTCGCCGAGGTAGTGGTAGAAGCCTGTGAGGCCGCTCAACTGCATACCGGGGTGGGCCTCCGTCCGGTTCGCTGCAGCGATCTCAGACCAGCGGACCGGCCGCCCCCTCCGCGACGACTTCTCCGGGTCTTGCCGATGAGCAGGATGAAAGACCCGCACGTAGGCCGGAAACCCACCGGGGAGGAGAGACAAGACGGACTCGCCGAAAGTGGTGAGCGCCGCGACTAACCAATCTGCGGCCCTCGCATCCTCAGCAGGCTTCAGGGGGGACACCGGGCGACATTTTCGCTTCAACCGGCCCTCGCGGGGCAATCACGTTCGCCTGGGCCGGCCGGTGTTCAGGAATGACCCTCAGCGGTCAGTCGGTCAGCGAGATCGAAACTTCTTCGTCCGTTGGGCCGCGACGGATCAGCAGCCACGTAGCCTGTGGTGGAGGAGCCGGGTCGAACTCAGCGGCATAGTGGAAACCTCGGCTTGGGCCCCCGAACCCGAGGCCACCATGGCCGACGTAGCTCGTTCCAACGTCGTCAGAAACGTGCCACTCGTGGCCGTCGGTGTGAGTGGGCTGCCCTGGTCCCGGCCCCCCCGCAGCCCAACGGAGAATCAGGCCGTTGTCCCAGATCTCGACGCTGACCACCCACAAACCGTCGGACATCTGCTTTGTGACAGGAATAACTCGACGCAGCCCGATTTCGATAGATGCCTCCCCCGGCGGAAACCCCTCATCCGTCTCCCGAGGGCCCGGCCCTCCGACTATCCGGATGATCTCGTCACGGATCTTCTCCGCACCCGCGTCGAACTCGCCCAATATCTCGGCCGCGCGGCCCTCGCGCTCGCGAGCGACGGCGAGCAAGATGTGCTCGGTGCCGATGAAGTTGTTGCCGAGCGAGAGCGATTCACGCAGCGCGTGCTCCAACACCTTCTTCGCGAGCGGTGTGAACGGGATCTGGCCGGTCACAGCGTCGTCTCCCTGGCCGACGATCCGCGCGACCTGCATCCGCGCCGCCTCCAGTTCGATGCCGAGAGATCCGAGCAACCGCGCCGCAAGTCCTTCCTCCTCGCGAAGGAGCCCGAGCAGGATGTGCTCGGTGCCGAGGTAGTTGTGCCTGAGCGCCCACGCCTCGTCCTGAGCCAAGACAACCACCTGACGTGCACGGTCCGTGAACCGCTCAAACACCACTGGAGCGTACTGCGACGAGGTACGACGCTCGGCTGGGCCAGTGTTCCGGAATGAGCCCTGAGCGGGAGCGCCCTGACGTAGGTGTGGTGCGAGCGATAATTGCGTCAAGTGCTTCCAGATGCCTCGAGGCTTCCGTTCTCTCTCCACCGGCTGATCGCAGAGGCGAAGCGGCGCGCGCGGCAAAGGCCGCTCCTCGGCGTGATCGCCGTCGCCGCTGTGCTCGCCGTAGCGGCCGTGGCTGCGGAGCTCGCGACCCGCTCAGCCGCGGCGCCGGTGTCTCTCTCATCGGCCCCAGGATGCGCTGGGAAGGTGGGCACGGCCGCAGCCTCGACCGGCACCGGATACGGCTTCGCCCGGCGGGACGAAGTGAGGATGCTCTGCCGGGTAATGCCGCCGCCGGGGGCTCAGCTACTTACCAGCGAGCCAGCCGTCATGACACGCCTGGGACAGCGATTCTTCGGGTTGCCGAAGCCCTTCGCGCCATTTGCTCGGCACCGCATCTGGGAGGTTCATTCTTCGGTCGCGGCGGTGGTCAGTTTTGAAAAGGCTCATTCACCGGCCGGGTTGAGTGGCGGATGTGGAGCGAAGGCCGGGGGCGACTGCGGAGTCGGTGTCGTGGGCGGTCCGAACGTTCCGGCCAACGCTGGTCTGCAGTTCACCTTGCCCCCGATCCGAGGCCGGGTCGGATCGCGCGTGCTGCGCATGACCATCCTCGCGCTGCCGGGTGGCTGGACGGCGATCCGTGTAGATGCCGTCAATCGTCCCTGGACGCGCGGCGCCTAGACAACTAGCCATCGGGGAGCAGTGCCCTTGCATGGGCCAGTGTTCCGGAATGTTCCCTGACCTGTCCCGGAACGACAGCGACACGCCCGGACGGTGATGGTGCTCAGCGGTTCGAAGACCGACTCCGGCCTCTTGGCCCGACGAGGGTTTCGGAAGATAATGAGCTGTGTCTCCAGGGCTTCTCGAGCGGCGCCTAGCGGCCGTCATGTTCACTGACATGGTTGGCTACACGGCCCTGATCCAGGCAGACGAGAGCCTCGGCCTCGACAAGCGCGAGCGCTACTGGAGCGCCCTCGAAAGCGGCCACGCCGCGTGCGGGGGGACGATCGTCCAGCGCCTCGGGGACGGGAGCATGAGCATGTTTCCGAGTGCGCTCGGGGCAGTCGAGGCTGCCGTTTCGATTCAGCGCGAGCTCATTTCAGCGGAGGTTCCGGCTCGGATCGGAATCCATGTCGGAGAGGTGATCGTGGAGCCGGAGAGGTTGAGCGGCGAAGCTGTGAACATCGCTTCGCGGATCGAGTCCTTCTCCGGTGGCTGGCGACGTCATGTTGTCCGATTCGGCGTACGACCAGATCAAGAGCCGTGCCAAGCTGGACGTCCTACGCGTGGGGCGGTACCGGTGAAGAAACGTCGGACGTCCGTATGAGCTCTACGCGATCTCCGACGAAGGGCTCGTCGTTCCGGATCCGCAGACGCTCGCGGGCAAAGGAGATAGCGCCGCCCTACCCACCAATCTGCCCGAGCCCGGAGCGCAGCTGATCGGTCGAGGCTCCGACCTCGCCGCACTCGTTGAGCTGGTCAGGCACAACCGACTCGTCACGATCACAGGGCCAGGCGGTACGGGCCCGAGCGTCGGGTGGGCCGGTGGTCGCTAGGCGGTCTCGGCATTAGTCGAGCGAACTGAGAATGTTCGCGAGTTCGGCTGGCTGCGTGAAGAACGGCGAATGACCGGAGTCGAGTTCGATCAGACGTGCGCCGTGGGTGCGGGCCGTCTCAATTTGCCAGTCCGCCTTGAGCGCGGCATCGTGCAGAGTTGCGATGACCACATCACGTTCCCCAAATGGCGCCGGAATCGGCTCTAGTCGAGCCTGGGGGCGAAGCTGCGGGAAAGCCCAGTCTGACTGCGCCCGCGAACAGTCGGGATACATCCGCGCTGCAGCCGTATCCGCGTCCGGCCAGTAGGAGCGGCCGCTGGAGTCCTGCACCACCCCACCGAAGCTCTCGACGAACGCCTCGTTGACCTCGCGGCGCTCCAGTGGCGGCAGCGCGGCAAGGTAAGCACGAGCGCGAGCATCGATGTACGGGATCGTGAACCCAGCGAGCGAATGCCCTACGACGATGGCGTCCGGCTGGGCCCCGACCTCGCGCGCATAGTCAAGTGGCGTCAAACCGACCTCCTCGCAGGGCAGATCCGGAGCCGCGACCTCATGCCCGAGAGCCTTGAGTTCCTGGGCAAGCCAGCGGAAGCACCAGCCCCCGTGCCAGCCGCCATGCACAAGCACAAACCTGGCCATCAGACGAGTATCCACCACTCGATGCTCTGTTCAGGCGGCACGCCCGTGGCTTGGGCCAGTGTTCCGGAATGACGCCTGGGCGACGTGGGTATGGCACCGTTGTGGAAGTCCGGAACGTCCGCTGGCTTGGAGTCTCGACCGAGAACTACGCGGCCATGAGGGACTTGTTCGAAGTGGTCATGGGACTGGGTGTGAACTTCGACGACACGACGACAGTCGAGTTCCAGACCACCGAGGGCGATGAGGTTCAACTGATGGCGCCGGGAGACCCGTATTTCGACTTCTTCCGCGACCACGCTCACGGGCCGGTGCCGTTGTTCGAGGTCGACGACGTCCACGCGGCGCGGGCGGAGCTGGAGGCAGCCGGGGTCGAGATCATCGGTGGCCTCGGCCGCGACAGCCGCTGGGAGTGGATCCACTTCAAGGCTCCCGACGGCAATTTGTACGAACTCGCGAGCCGATTGAGCACTCCCTAGCCCCGAGACCGTGAGGGGAGGGATCCGTGGGCTGGGCGAGCGTCCTTCCGTCTGACGGCTACACGTTCGCCCTCAGAGCTCTCGGCCGAAGATCACGTGCTCGCCGATCGGCTCGAAGCCGAGCTTGCGGTTGATCTCGCGCATCACGGCGTTCTCCTCCGCGTTCGACGTCGTGACGCGCGTGACGCCTCGCTCCGCGGCCGTGCGCAGCGCGCGACGCTTCGCCGCGGTCGCGAGTCCGCGGCCGCGGTGGTCTCGCATCGTTCCGGTGAAGCCGTGCGAGGCGCGGTCGCCCGCGGAGTTGAGGAACGTGAAGGCGACGACGTTACCGCCCTCGTCGAGCACCGCCGTGCTCGACTCGTGGTCGTTGTCGGGCTCGTCCCACTCACGCCGGAAGTCGTCGAGATCGAAGGCATCGTGCGGCGTCGGCGTCGGCTCGTCGAGAGCCGCCTGGCGAACCGCCTCAAAGACCGCTTCGGGGCTCAACTCGGTCATCGACACCAGCCGGTACCCGTCCGGAAGCGAAGGCTCCGGGACGAGCCGCGGGTCGAGCGCGATGAGCGGTCCGCCGAGGAGCTTCGACCAGCCCTGCGACGTCGCCCACCGCTCGCCCTCCTCCGTCCAGCGGAAGAAGCACTGCGCCTTCGTGGCGCCGCTTCCGCGGAGGTGGTCGAGGATCCGCCGTCCGAGCTCATCTCCGATGCCGCGGCGCCGATGCCCGGCATCGACCGTGACGAACCCCCACGACGCGCCCTCGGTCGTCGTCCAGATGTTGAGGCCGCCGATCCCCAGCCCCACGACCGCACCGTCGGCATCCGCGACCAGCTCGAGTGTGTGGGCTTTCTCAGGGCGCGTGCGGCGCATGTGCAGGATCGCCTCGGCCGAGATCACGCGTGCATCGTCGGCGGCCAGAGAAAGCCGCGCGACTGCGTTCGCGTCGTCGTCCGTGGCCTCGCGGATCATGGAGCGACCGTATCGCGTCCATGTCGTTTGACAAGTGTGGAACGCGTGTTCCACAATATGGGAGGCGATGGCGGCCGAAACCGGCACCCAGGCAATCGAGCGCGCCGCGCAGCTCCTCGTGCGCGTCGTCGAGGCGCCCCAGCCTCCCTCGATCGGCGAGCTCTCGGTGCGGGCCGGCCTGCCGAAGAGCACCACGTCCCGGCTGGTCGGCGCCCTCGAGCGCCAGGGTCTCGTGGAACGGCTCGGCGCTCGCGGACGGCTGCGGCCCGGCCCGGTTCTCCTCCGCTATGCGAGCCGCGATGCTTCGCAGGCGCTCGCCGCGCTCGCGCAACCGAGCTTGCGGCGGCTCGCCGACGAGAGCGGGGAGACGATCAACCTCGCCGTCCCCGGCCCCGAAGGCGTCGAGCACCTCGCCCAGGAGGACACCGCCCATCTCGTCGGTGTGACCGACTGGGTCGGGCGTCGCGTCCCCTTCGAGCTCGCCGCGAACGGCAAATGCTTCCTCGCCTTCGGCGGCGGCGAAGTCGACGATGCCGAGCAGATCCGTTCCCGCGGCTACGCGACCTCCGTCGACGAGCTCGAGGTCGGTCTCTCAGCTCTTTCCGCGCCGGTCCTCGACACCGAAGGCTCGGCGATCGCCGCCCTTTCCATCTCCGGCCCGACGGCCCGTCTCACGGCAGAGCGCATCGACGAGCTCGCGCCGCTGCTGAAGGACGAGGCCGCGACCCTCACACGACGACTACGAGGTGCCGCATGACCCACGAAGAGATCCTGCAGGGCCTGTACGACAACACCCTCGTCGGCAACGCGCCCGAGGTGAAGGGCCTCGTCAACCAAGGCCTCGAGGACGACCTCGGGCCCGACTCGATGCTCTACGACGCGCTCATCCCGTCGCTCGAGGAGGTCGGCGCGCGATTCGAACGCGGAGACTTCTTCGTCCCCGAGATGCTGATCGCGGCGCGCGCGATGCAGGGCGCGCTCGACATCCTCCGCCCCCTGCTCGCGGAGACCGGCGCGGCGCAGATCGGCACCTATGTCATGGGGACGGTCAAGGGCGACGTCCACGACATCGGCAAGAACCTCGTCAACATCATGCTCGAGGGCGCCGGCTTCACCGTCCACGACCTCGGCGTCAACGTCGCACCGGAAACGTTCGTCGAGCAGGTGCAGGAGCACAAGCCGGAAATCGTCGGCTTCTCCGCCTTCCTCACGACGACGATGCCGATGTTCAAGGCGAACATCAACGCGCTCGAGAAGGCGGGGATTCGCGACGAGGTGATCGTGATGGTCGGCGGCGCGCCGGTCACGCAGGAGTACGCGGACAAGGTCGGCGCCGACGGGTACGCGGCCGACGCGTCGGCGGCCGTCCGGCTTGCGAAAGACCTGATCCAGCGGAAGCGGAGTGCGGTTCCCGCGTGATGAAGCCGGTCGCGCTGCTGGAAGCCGCGGTGAAGAAGCCGATCTTCGGCTGCCACATGTGCGGCCAGTGCGTGCTCCACTCGACCGGGCTCACCTGTCCGATGGAGTGCCCGAAGACCCTGCGCAACGGGCCTTGCGGCGGCGTGCGGCCGGACGGTCACTGCGAGGTCAAGCCGGAGATGCGGTGCGTCTGGCTGAAGGCGGTCGAGCGCTCACGCCGGCTGCCGTGGGCCGACGAGATTCACCACGTCCGGCCGCCCGTCGACAACCGGCTCGAGGGCACGTCCTCCTGGGTCAACCTCGCGACCGGACGCGACAAGCAGACGCCGAAGGGCTGGCATGTCCCGGCTTGAGGACGCACTCGCGGCGGGCCACTTCGTCGTGACGTCGGAACTCCTGTCCATCGACGCGGGCGGCCTCGACGCGGTACACGAACGGTTCGCTCCGTTCGAGCACTACGTCGACGCGACGAACGCCACCGACAACACGTCGGCGCACGCGCATGCCTCTCCCCTCGCCGTGGCGATCGCGCTGAAGCAGCTCGGGATGGAGCCGATCCTGCAGCTGACGTGCCGCGACCGGAACCGCCTCGCACTCGAGGCCGAGATCGCCGGCGCTGCGCTCCACGGGATCGAGAACGTCCTCTGCCTCACCGGCGACGACGTGACCGCCGGAGACGAGCCCGAGGCGCGGCGCGTCTTCGACCTCGACTCGATCCAGCTGCTCGCCCTCGGCGCGTCGATGTCGCGCGGCACCTACCTCTCGGGCCGCAAGATCGACCCGGCACCGAAGCTCTTCCTTGGCGCAGTCGAGAACGCCGGCGCGCCGCCGTACGACTACCGCGTCGACCGTGCGCTGAAGAAGGTGCGCGCGGGGGCACGCTTCCTTCAACTTCAGGTCTCCTTCCGGCCGGAGCAGCTGGACGTGTTCTTCGCCGAAGCGGCCGCGAAAGGCCTCGCGGAGCATTGCGCGCTTCTCCCCTCGATCTGCCTCACCCGCTCACCGGCGGCGCTGCGCTACATCGACGAGCACGTGCCCGGGATCGAAGTCCCAGCCGAGCTGATCGAGCGCTGCGAACGAGCAGCCGACCCGGAGGCGGAGTGCTTCGAGGTCGCGTTCGAGCTCGCCCAGCATGCGCGCTCCCTGCCCGGGGTCGCGGGCCTCCACCTGATCAGCTTCCGCCGCGAGGCCGGCATCGCGCGGCTCTGCGAGCGGCTTGGCATATCCCCACAAGCGGAAAGGGAGACGAGTGGACACAGTCGTCCAGTCGCCGTCTAGGACGGTCGTCATCGGCCCGGAGCAGCCGTTCTGCGTGATCGGCGAGCGGATCAACCCCACGGGGCGCAAGGCGTTCCAGGCGCAGCTGCAGGCCGGCGACCTGTCGCAGCTCGAGACGGACGTCCCGCAGCAGGTGGCCGGCGGCGCCGACCTGCTCGACGTGAACGTCGGCGACCCACTCGCCGACGAGGTGGAGCTGATGGGCCAGGCGATCCCGCTCGTGCAGGGGCTCTGCGAGCTGCCGCTCTGCATCGACTCCTCCGTGATCGAGGCGCTCGAAGCCGGGCTCTCGGCCTACGAGGGCAAAGCGCTCGTCAACTCGGTCACGGGCGAGGACGAGCGGCTCGAGGCGATCCTGCCACTCGTCGCCAAGCACGGAGCCGCGGTGATCGGTCTCGCGAACGACGACGAGATCCCGATGGAGCCGGAGCGGCGCGTCGAGGTGGCGAAGAAGATCGTCTCCGTCGCC
>DATFHC010000036.1:0-20643 GCA_035248765.1 Gaiellaceae bacterium | reverse complement strand
GAACGCGCCACCCTAACCGGCGTGAGGCGAAGGGTCCCATCCCGGTCGGACAGATCGGAACGTTTGTTCCGTCCGACACGGCTGCTTACCTCTTTTGAGTAAGGCGTCCCACAAGCAGCAACCCCGTTGACGCGGGTGCGGTGGGTCGCAGAATCCACGAGTACGGAGGACCCATGAACCCCATGGCGTTCCAGATTCACCCCGCCTCCAACAACGGCAGGCTGGGCTATCGCGTCCACTACACGGACGTGAAGAACAACGAGGTCATCTACTCGACCCAGGTCTACAACGACCTGAGGGCAGCGGAGTACGCGATCACGCTGGCAAAGGCGTACGCCGCGACCGCTCCGGTTGATCGTTCGCGGATCAACCGGCGCGCGGCGTAGATGACCACCGGGGGCGCGGGGACACGCCTCGCGCCTACCGGTTTTTTCGCCAAACCCTCCTAGCGGTCTTTGGCGAAATAGGGCTGTTGCCTGTTTGCTCACCCCGGCTGACGCGACCACTGCAGTGGGCGGCTTGGAGCCGGAACCATCTTGGTGGGGCGATGGAAACAAGCCGCCGCACCCCTCTAGACGGGGGTCGTCTGGCGTGCCAACCTTGCAACTCCCGGTGGACGCAAGGATGGAAGCCGCCCCGACACCCGAGACGCCGGATCGCGCATGGGTCGCGAGAGAGACGAACCGCCATATCCGCGCTCTCGCTAGCGCGCTCCGAGACGAACGGCCGATTGGCTTCCTCTGCGAGTGCGGCTGCTTGGGCATCGCATTCGCGACCCTCTCGGAGTATGAGCGGCAGAGTGGGGTCTGGGCGTACAACCACAGGCGCGCGTAACCGCTTCGACACGCCACGGATGTATAGATAGGGCCGCGTAGACGCGGGGAGGCCGACGCCGCCTCATGGCCCTCCGACCCCTATTTCACCAAAGACCCCTAGGACGCCGAGTGATGCTGGCGATCAGCAGGGTGCCCGCCGTCAGGACCGAGGGTCCCGGCGGCGCGCCGGGATGCCTCGGCCGTCGGCTTGGGACACTTCCGGAGTCGCCACGGTTGTACTTCGCTATTTCGGGCTGAGGAAGCCTTGGAATTGCGCCTTTGTGGTGCCGTCGCCGAGATCTACGCCGGCTCCGCGTCCGCCTCCGGCTAGTCCGGCGTAGGCCCCGGTGCCACCGATGACTTCCCAGGTGCCGGTAAAGACGGACACACCGTCCGGGACATCGATCCATCCGATCCGGTTACGGGCCACGAGTGTGCCCAGCTTGCCGGTGAGGGTCATCCGCGGGTTGTTGATGTCGATCGACTCCCCGTGCCGCATGATCGTGCGCTGTCTCCAACAGCAGAAAGTGACGGTTCCTGTGTCGGGCTTGACGGCTCCGGATGTCAGCGGCGTCAGAACGAACGAACCGTCGCCCTTGTCCTGAATCGCGACCCGCTGCTTCGCTGTGGTCGAACCGGCTGAGGCGACGGCCGTCAGCGTGACGGCCAGGGCTGCGAGGGCTGCGAGGGCTGCGATTGCTGTCAGCTTCGTTCTCATTTGCTCCTCCTCGTGTGTATGACGACAACGTCGGGGCAACCGTGGTTGCCGGTGCTGAGGGGAGACTGAGGGTCGGCTGAGGCCTGCCAGCTGCTCTCGCAGCTCTGGCTAGGAGGGGCCGAGCGTCCAGGTGAAGCGGGTGAGCGTCTCGCTCGGCGCGATACCTCCGGGTCGAAGGCCGCGCCGGACGAAGAGCGTCGGGCAAACGGCGGCGGCCGCGACGGCGGCGCGGTCGGGGCCGACTCCTTCTGTTCGCCAGCGGTCGGAGAGACCGATCACGAGCAGCCGCCCGTCCGCTGCGGCTTCGACGAGGCCCTCCGGGCCGGCGCGGACGAGGAGTGGCTCGGTGACTATGCCGACCAGCTGTTGAACGAGGAGCGACGCGCGGGCGAGTAGCCGGCTGGCATCGCGGCGGCCCCGTTCGTCGTCGGCCTCGGTTCCGACGAGTCGCAAGCTGGTCGTCACTGAACTGGCGAGCCAGGCGGCAAGCTCAATGGCGGCCCAGTCGTGATCAGCGCCACCGAACGGTGTGATGATCGGGCCGGTCGAGTCGGCGCCGATTGTTCCCGTCAGGACGGCGACGTCGCACGGAGCTTGCTCGAGGGCAGCCGTCAGTTCGTTGGGGAGGCCGGGCTTCGTAAGCAGGTCGTTGCCGGCCGCGAGGAGCAGGAGGTTGGAGTCGAAATGGGTCGCAAGCCGGGCGGCTTCGGCGCCCGGCTCATCGGTGGTGTAGGCAGCGATGCGTGACGTCACGCCGCGTTTCTCGAGGAGCCTGCGCGTCTCGGCCAATTCGGCAGTTGCCGCTTCGAGGCGATCGTGGCTTTCCAGGAGTCGGGCAAGGATGACCTCGCGCGGTGGTTCGCGGGCGAGCGGTTCGGCGATCGCGAGCAGGCTCTCGAGCGTGTCGCTATCGCCGGCCGAGACAGCAATCGACCCAGATGCTTGAGAACTGATGTGTTCAGCGCCTGGGCCCGCCGGGATCAGTTCAGCGTCCTGTCTGAGGATCGCCTGTTCGAGTCGTTGGATCGCGGGGCCGGGTTCGATGCCGAGCTCGTCGATGAGCAAGCGCCGTGTGTCCCGGTAGACGTCAAGCGCCTCAGCCTGGCGTCCGGCGCCGTAGAGCGCGAGCATGAGTTGGGCGTGGAGCGCTTCGCGATAGGGATGCTGTCTGGTGAGTGCCTCGAGTTCGGCGATGAGTTCTGCTCGCCGGCCGAGCGCGAGGTCGGCGTCGATGCGTCTCTCGGTGGCGACCAGGTGAAGTTCTTCGAGGCGGCGAATCTCTGCTTGGGCAAACGGCTCGTGGATGAGGTCGGCGAGCGCAGGGCCGCGCCAGAGGCCGAGTGCCTCGCGCAGGATCCGCGCTGCGTTCTCGGGCGGCTCGTTCTGCGCGTCGGCGACGAGCTGCTCGAAGCGCAGGAGATCGAGCTGGTCGGGCTCGACCCGGACCAGGTAGCCGGGCTCTCGCGTCTCGATCAGGTCCACGACCGCGAGCGCTTTCCGCAGCTGCGAGACGTGGTACTGAAGCGCATTCCCGGCAGCTCGGGGAGGCCGCTGACCCCAGAGCTCGTCGATCAACCGGTCAGCCGACACCACCTCGTTGGCGGAGGTGAGCAGTAGGACGAGCAGGGCGCGCAGCCTCGATCCCTTGAGTGTGAGCGGCCGATCTCCGTCGACGACTTCGAGCGGCCCAAGGATCAGGAATTCCATACGTGGTCTCGCGCTCGACCGTACCAGCCTGCGCCCATCTCCTCAGTCCCGCCTCAGTGCGGGCTCAGCGACCGGATGGAGGCTGGCCTTGCGACCGCGTAGGATCCTCCGAGACGCCGAAAGGACGTTGGATGACCGAGCTGATCGCCGCTGGCGTTGACTTCGTCGGCTACCGGATCGAGGAAGAGATCGGCCGCGGCGGGATGGGTGTCGTGTACCGGGCGTACGACCTGCGCCTGAAGCGGACCGTCGCGCTGAAGCTCGTCGCGCCCTCCCTAGCGCGCCACGAGCGGTTCCGCGAGCGCTTCGCGCGCGAGTCGGAGCTCGTGATGTCGCTGGAGCATCCGAACGTCGTCCCCATCTACGACGCGGGCGACGCCGACGGGCGCGTCTACCTCGCGATGCGGCTCGTGGACGGCACTGACCTCGGCTCATTGCTCCGGGCCGAGGGCGCGCTCGAAGTCGACAGCGCGCTGGCGATCTGCAGGCAGATCGCGGCGGCACTCGACGCTGCCCACGCTGGCGGCCTCGCCCACCGCGACGTCAAGCCCTCGAACATCCTGCTCGACAGCTCGCGTCACGCGTACCTGGCCGACTTCGGGCTCACGCGCCGCCTCGAGGACGAAGCATTCGAACTCGGTGAGGACACCACGGTCGGCACACCTGCCTATCTCGCACCCGAGCAGCTCGAGGGTCGCCCGGTGGACGGCCGCGCAGATGTCTATGCCCTCGGCTGCGTGCTCTACGAATGCCTCACCGGCGAGCCGGTATTCGTCCGCAGCTCGCGCCTTGCCCTCGCCTGGGCGCACCTCGAGGAGGACCCGCCGCGCCCAAGCAGTCGACGTGCGGGGCTGCCAACGTCCTTGGACGGCGTGATCGCGCGTGCGATGGCCAAGGAGCCTGAGCAGCGTTTCGAGTCCTGCGCGGCGCTTGTCTCAGCTGCGCATGACGCGCTCGGCCTCGGGAAGAGCGGGCCGACCCGCCTGCGCCGGTCGCTCATCCTCGCCGGTGCGATGGGCCTTGCGATCATCATCGCCGGAGGCGTGATCGCGACGACGCTGAACCGCGGTGGCAAGGCTGTCTTCGCCGGCCCGAACACCCTGGCCCGGATCGACGTCGCGACGAATACGGTCAGCAAGGTCTTTCATGTCGGGACCGATCCCGTCGTGGCGGCGGGGGCCGACCACACGGTTTGGGTCTATAACCGCGGAGGAGGGACTATCTCGCAGATCGATGGCGCCACGAACAAGCTCGTCGAGACGAAATCGGTGTCGCCCCCCGCCGAGTGCTGCAGCCTGTTCACGGGGCCGGTGCTCGCGGCGGATGCGTCCGGCGCCTGGTTTCTCCAGGGAGGGAGTGCCGCTCACAGTGCTCGGCTCGTTCACCTGCTGGTGGGGTCTGGGGGGAAGGTCGAGTACCCGCTCCGGCTCACCGCCACGGGCGTTGCGGCGAGTCGAAACACCGTATGGGTGGTGGGTCACGACTCCCGCGGGAACGCTGTGCTGCGAATCAACCCGGTTACCGGCCATGTGGCCGCGACAGTGCGCTTTCCCAATTCGGCGCGAATCGACTCGATCGCCGCCGGCTACGGCTACGTGTGGGTGATGAGCTCGACCACGGCGACGCTGTACCGGATCGACCCGCGCTCGCCAAAACGGGTAAAAAAACTCGTCGTCGGTGGCGGGCGCGCTGCGCGGCCCCAGATCATGCCCCGCGCCCAAGACATCTTCGTCAGGGTGACCGGAGGCTACGGGACTACGTACTCGGTCGACCCCTACCGGCTGACGATTAGTGGTGCGATGGGGGCGGGGTTCGGCCCACTCCGCTGGGAGGAGGACGAAGGGTCGCTGGGCTCGCTGTGGTGGTACCACCAGCCCGACGGAACGGTGAACCGCCAAGAGGTTGCAAACGGCCCTATCGTCAACATTCAGGTCACACGCTCCCGACCGGCGGACGGCGGGCCCTGCATCACCGGGATCGCGATCGCCTCAGGGAGTCTCTGGGTGACCGTAGCGCCGCCGTCGAGCAGATCCGTATGCAGGCGCTAGACGCCCCGCGCGCTCAGCAACGCCTCAGCCCATCCTCAGCGACCCGGTCCAAGCTCCGCCCAGACAGGACTCCTCGCTGAAAGGACAGTGATGCGCACGAAACACTTGGCAGCAGTGGCGCTTTTCGTCGCAGCTGCCGTGGTGACGGGGGCCGCTAGTGCCGGCCACACCTCGGCCACTGCCGCGAATGTGCAGTCGCCGCCGCTCGCCCCTCTTCCCGCCGGCAACGGGGCGCAGGCGTTTGCGTTCGACGGGCGCTTTCCGAATGTCGTCTACATCGCGAGTGCGCACGCACGCGGCGGTGTGTATGTCTTCAAGACGATCGATGGCGGGCAGCATTGGCGCGCAACTGGGGCCCGCGGGGTTGGTTGGGAGAGCGACATCCTCTCGCTAACGATCGATCCCCGGCATCGCGGGACGCTGTATGCCGGTACGGACACGGCCGTGTACAAGACGGTGGACGGCGGCCGCAACTGGCGACCGTTCAGGCAGGGGCTTTTCCCGCGGCCGCACAAGGTCTGCTTTGAACGAGGTGGAGGGCCATGCTGGAAGTACCCGTACTACGGCTCGCCGGGGAAGACGAACTGGAACCGCAACAACGGCTGGGTCCTCGACGTCGCAGTCGACCCGGTGCACAGCAACGTTGTCTATGCGGCCGCCGGAGGCATTCGCAAGAGTGCGGATGGTGGGCGCACCTGGAAGAACGTGTTCAAACCGAAGCTGTACGACGGTGTCACGCGAATCGCGATCGCGTCGACGCAACCGGAGTCGATCTACGCAATCGTGCACGACAGTGCCGCCGGCACCAGCGTGATCTACAAGTCAACCGACTCAGGCAGGACTTGGCAAAAGACCGGCTCAAGTCTCCCTCCGTCCTGCTGTGGGGACAGCCAGGACGCGCTGGCGGTCGACTCCGAGAACCCGCGAACGGTCTATGCAGACGTCGGCGACACAGTCTTCGCAACGACAGACGGAGGCATGACCTGGCAGCCGAGGGCGAGCGGTCTCCCAGTAAACAGCGTCACCTCGCTCACAATCGATCCGCGACAGTCTGGAACCGTCTACGCGAGCGCCGATTTCTCAAAAGGCGATAAGCCGACCGGCGGAATCTACAAGACGACCGACGGTGGACGATCATGGACCGAAGTCTGGTCCGGCTTCGGCGTCGACAAGGTTGCCCTTGACCGCGCACACCCGTCCACGATTTACGCGGAAGGCTGGGCAGGCCGGGATCCGTCCCAGACCCACGAGATCGAGTTCCGAGTCCTAAGGAGCACAGACAGTGGCCTCACCTGGGCCATCGCAGGGTGAGCCCGTCCGGCAGGCGGCCCTGTACAGACACGCCGGGGAAATATCTCACGGCTTTCATTCCTCCCCCGCCAGCTCAGGCTCCTGAGCATCGGCCGATCCAGCGGCGTCGAGGAACAGATGCCAGTGCCGCGGGCGTGGCGGCCTCTCGCCACGTCGGATCAGTGAGCGAGAGGCCAGTCGCCTGCTGGAGTCGGCTGAGCGGGACACCCTCGATGAGCGGAAGGATGTCGCGCTGGAAAGCCGAGACGTCGACTAGCTTGCCGTGCCGCTGATCCCACTCGCGGGCCTCGCGCTTGCGGATGACATTGCTCTCGGCGCGACGGGATGCCGCGGTCGCGCCATGCGTCGGGTCCTCACCAGCGGCCGTCTTTTCTTCGATCGCGGCGAGGCCGGAGCCGTGGAACGCCTTTTGTAATGCTCCCGCTGGAGTGAGGCAGGCAGTCCTCGCAATAGACGCGGCCGCGGCGCGGGAGAGGAGCATCGCAACGTTTGCAGGACGGCATCGGCTGCCTCTTCGAAGGAGCCCCTTGGGCGTCGGTCGACGACGTGACTTCCCGTAGCGGGCTAACTTGTTGCGGCCGGGCAGCGGCGTCGAGACCCGTTTGACTCGCGACCCCTCGGTGCTTGCGAGCAGCTGAGCGACCGCCTCGGCGGCTGGTGCGATCGCCTCCGCCCAACGTGGTGCCGTCTCGGCGAGCTCTTGGCTTAGCGGCGGGTTGATCCGGCAAACACCGCGGGCTGTCTCGGCGAACTCACGACGGATGAACGTGCGCGTAGTAAGCAGGGTGAACACGTACGCGTCGACAGCTGGTCGTGCAGCTTCCATCAGGTCGAGGGCGAACGAGTCGCGGTCGCGGTAGTCGGCGTGGACGATGCCAAGGCCGGGGTCGAGGCCGACGGTGAGGCAGCGAGGCGGGTCTGGGCTTCGAGGATCGCATAGAGGTAGTTGAGGATCGCGTTCGCCGGGTTGATCGCCAGCCGAGGACTGCTGGTGAGAAGAGAGCCACGCTGTTCGAACCCGTGCCACTGCTCAGGGACGACTCGCGAGTCGCGTTTCGCAAAGGTGACCGAAATGGTCGCCCAGGCCGTCCAGTAAGCGAGGGGGGCGACCCGCTCCGCCCAAACCAGCTCATCAATGCTCCCCGCTGTCCCGAGCCGGGACGTCGCACCCACGAAGGTCGACAAAGTCTCGACGTCGGAAGTCCGCTACCGGCTGGCCCGGGCGCCTCGCGCTGCTCCGAGTGCGGCATAGACCGACTCGATACCAAACGGATACCGTCAGATCGGACGATCCGCGGCGATCAACGCTTCCGCATCGGTCTTGACTTGTCAGTATCGACAACCTAGCGTCACATGCTCCCTGTGTGGGAGCCACACTCAGGCAAGGAAGGGGGAGGTAGGCATGAGAAGCAGACTTCGCAAGATCGCGCTGGCGATACTGGTAGCCGGGGCGACATGCGCGGTCGTGTTCGCCGGCGGTACGGCAACCGCGCGGGCGGATTATGGCCCCGGTACGGAGCATCAGGTGGAGATCAGCGCCAACAGCTTGCACGAGGGCAGCTTCTGGTTCTGGGCAGCACTCGGCCCGGGACAGGAGAGCGATTACCAGAACACTGACTGCATCCACAGCAGTGCGGGCGGAAATCCTCAGAGTGGGCCGAACGGCGCCTCGCACTCGTCGGGCGAACTCTCGTCCTGGAGCGACTCGGGCGGGATCATCGAGATGGACGGGGTGAAGATCGTCGGCGGACTCGAGACTGCGAATTTCTACATCTCGGATGCGCCGCACTCCAATTCGTTGACGATCATTGCAACCGGCGGAGTCCCTGTCTTGCCCATTGGTGTGCCGCTCACGTGGAGCGGACGGGGCGTGCAGGTTCAGGTCGCCCCCTAGCAGTCGAACGAGCCTCGAGGAGGTCCCGCCCCAGTGCGGGACCTCCTCTATCGAGGGCTGACTTTCTCTTGGCAGGACCTCACGCGGCCTCTGGCGCCGGCGCAAGAGTCGACGGTGCTTGGTGGAGCGGGTCGGGGATGCGGTCGCCGAGTCGAAGCAGGACGGCTCCGGCCAGCACCGCGGCGAGCGCGCCACCCCACCAGATGGCGTTTGGAGAGGTCTGTAGGAGAAGGCCACCGATCGCCGGCCCGACGGCCAGAGACCCGCTGAAGGTCAGTGTGTAGAGAGAGAGGTAGCGCCCGAGCAGATGGTCTGGAGCCATGTCCGCGACCAGTGGCCCGAGAACGAGAATGTGTGCGATTTCGCCGGCTGCCAGAACGATCGCAACGCCGGCGAGGAGACTGGTCGCGGCGAGCTCCGAATGGATGAGCGTCGCCGGCAAAACCGCGAGCAGGGCAACCGCAAAGAGCGCGCTTGCCGCCGCGAAAGCGTGCGTGCGTCGCATCCGTGCCACCACGCGCACTGCCGGGATCTGCGCGATGACGATGAAGGCGGTGTTGAGCAGGATGATGATCCCGATCTCCGCGGGGCCGACCGGTGTGTGTGCTTTGACGAACGGCGGCAGGATGTTGGAGAAGAACGTGTGGCCGGCGACGACGAGCACGACGTTGGCTGCGATCACAATGAGGAAGACCCGATCTCGAGCGACCGCGCGAAAGCCGGTTCCGTCGGCGTGTGTCGCTGTGGCGATCACGGCTCGCGCGCTCGGCACAGCAGCGAGCACGATCAGCGCGAATCCCGCGTATGTGACGGCGTCGAAGAGATAGAGAAGTTGGAATGTGCCGAGCCGCTGCGCGGCCGCGACGATGAAGCCGGCGACGGTCGCGCCGGCACCGATCCCGAAGTTGCCGGCGACGCGGTTGAGCGCAAAGGCGGCTGCTCGCTGCTCCGGTCTGATCAACCTGACGACCAAGGTCCGATTGGCCGTTCCTGCGGCGCCGAGACCGGCTCCGCCGACTATCGAGCAGGCAAAGCCCTGCCAGGGACGGTCTACGAAGGCGAAGCCGGCGTAACCGAGGGCGCTCGCCAAACTTCCTGCGACCACGAGCGCTTTGGCGGAGTAGCGGTCGAGCAGTGCTCCCGTCGGCGGGGTGGCGATTGCGGACGTCCCCATGGTCGCCGCCAGAACCAGGCCGGCTGTCGACGTGGAAAAGCCACGTATCTGGTGCAGATAGATGATCTCGAAGGGAAGAACGAGCCCGTAACCGAAGTAGTTGAGGGCGTTTCCCGCTTGCAGGATGAGCACCGGGCGAGAGAGGCCGGTACGCCAACCCGCGGTGAGACGTGAGACGCGGCGGTTCATCGAAAGGGTTGACACCACGAAGACGCAAAACTGGGCGGTCGCCGGCGCCCAGTTTCGAGGCTTGCCGGTGTCTACAGGGCTGATGGGCGAATGGCGACCGTAAAGACGGCGATGCGAGGATGGACGCGTGACGATGGAGCTCCTGACGCGAGCACGGGCAGGCGACACCGACGCCTTCACGGAGCTGGTGGCATCCCATCGCCGGGAGCTACACGTCCACTGCTACCGGATTCTCGGCTCGGCGCAGGACGCCGAAGACGCCCTGCAGGAGACGCTGCTTGCCGCCTGGCAAGGGCTGCACGGCTTCGAGGAGCGGGCCTCGCTGCGCACCTGGCTCTACCGCATCGCGACCAACCGCTGCCTGAACATGCTCCGCGCCGGTAGCCGCCGTCCGAGAAGCAACGAAGAACGCCCGGATTGGCTCCTCCCGGTGGCGACGACTACCGACGAGCCCAGCTGGCTCGAGCCCTATCCCGATCAGTTGCTCGACGAGCTACCCGACGCGGCGCCCGGTCCGGAACCGCGCTACGAGATGCGCGAGGCGATCTCCCTGGCCTTCATCACTGCCCTCCAGCTCCTGCCCGCGCGGCAGCGCGCCGCGCTGATCCTCCATGAGGTTCTCGGTTACCGGGCCAACGAGGTGGCCTCGATGCTCGAGTCGACGGAGGAATCAGTGACGAGCGCGCTGAAGCGCGCGCGGGCGAGACTCGAGCAGCGGCTCCGCGAGGACGAGAACGACGCGCCTCCGGTCCCGCGTTCCGCGGAGGAGCAGCAGGTTCTCGAGCGCTTCACGACAGCTTTCGAGGCGGGCGACGTCAGCGGCCTTGTCGCCATGTTCACCGACGGCGTGCGCTTCGACATGCCGCCTCTCCCGTTCGAGTATCGCGGCCTCGACGCCGTTACCCAGTACTTCACACAGGTCGCCCACGCTCGGTCGCGCCAACGACGCCTCGTCCACACGCGAGCGAACGGCCAACCCGCCTTCGGCATCTACGTCCGCGACGACCGCGACGACATCTTCCGCGCCGTCGGACTTGTCGTCGTGACGTTTGCAGGCGAGCGAGTTGCGAGACTCACCCGCTTCGAGACGGGCGTGCTGCCCGGCTTCGGTCTGCCACGCAGCCTCCCCTCCTGACCCCTCGTTACGCGGGTGTGGAGAAGATCGGCGTGGTCGTTGGTCTGCGTACGCCGCCGGCCCGCTCGATCGTCACCGCGACGACGGCGTTCTGCGGCACGGTGCCGACGAGATGGATGGTCGTGCTCGCGCCACCGGCGAAGAGCCCTGCGGGCCTCGGCGTCTTCCCCGTCGGGATCACCCAGACCTCGTACGTCTTTCCCTTAGGCGCGGTCGAGAGGCCGGAGACGGAAAGCGACGCGTTGCCGGAGGCGTCCATCGCAACCATCGCGGTGACGACACGGGTGTGCCCCGACCGGGTCAGCGCAACGGCCAGCCCGACCACGATGCAGGCCGCGGCCGCTGCTGCGACCGCGAGGCCGCGCGTGACCCAGCGCCGCCGCAGGAGGGGGACGACGTTCGACCGCTCGGCCGCAGCCGCTTCGAGGATCGAGGCGCGTAGCCGCGCGGGCGGGGCCGGCGCAACGGTGCCGAAGGCGAGCGCCGCAGAGGTCTCGTTGAGCTCCGCGAGCTGCGCACGGCACTCCTCGCACTGCGCGAGGTGCCGCTCGTACGTCTCCACCTCGTCCGCGTCGAGCGCATCGAGTGCGTAAGCCGCCGTCAGGTCGTGGACGTCCATGACACCTCACCCCCTGGCTCTCCGAGCAGCTCGCGCATGCGCGAGAGCCCCGTGAACATCCTGCTTTTGATGGTACCCAGCGGCTGGCCGAGCCTCTCGGCCAGCTCCGACTGGCTGAACCCGCCGTAGTACGCGAGCTCGAGCGCTTCCCGCTGGGCGTCGGGAAGGCTGCGGAGCGCGTCCTGGACGCGTTCGCGCTGCAACCGGAGCCACGCGTCCTCGTCCGCGCCCTCGACCGACGGCTCCGCCGCGCGATCGAGCGAGTCGGCGCGCCGCCGCTGCTCGCGGCGCACGACGTCGACCGCCCGCCGGTGCACGAGCGTGAGGATCCACGTGCTCGCTTTGCCGCGTTCGGGGACGAACCGTGAGGCGGTTCGCCAGACGGTGAGGAAGGCCTCCTGCACCGCGTCCTCGGCGAGCGTCTGGTCGCGCAGGATACGGAGCGCTAGCCCGTACGCGGTGCGGCCGTAGCGGTCGTAGAGCTCCGCGAGCGCCGTCTGCTCGGACCGGGCGGCCAGGGCGACGAGCGCTTCGTCGGAGAGGTGGGCGAGCTGCCGGTTCACCGCATCCGATATTCGCTCGCCGAGAGCCGGCGGTTCAAGGGATCGAACCGGTTCACCCGTTCGGGCGAATCAGCGCCGACCGCATTCCCCCCACGGCGGCCGTGCCGCCGGGAAGGAGCTCCAGATGGAACGCCTGAGTAGGCGCTCATTCGTGAAGATCGCCGGCGCGGCCACCGGCGCCGCGGCTCTCGGCGCGGCACCGATCGCGCGCGCGGCGGTCGAGGAAGGCGCCGAGCGCACCAATCCGACGGCCCGAGTGCCCGAGGAGCCGATCGTCGCGTACGTCCGCGACGCCAAGCGCGGCGAGGTGACAGTCACCTCCGGTACCGCCGAGCACACGTACCGCGACCGCGTCCTCGTAAAGCGGCTTCTGCGGGCGGCCGGCAGGAAGGACGTGAGCTAGATGTCCTCCCACCGCGAAGCCCCGGCGATCAGCCAGGACCCGGTAGCCGACAACGCCGATACGTACGCGTTCGTCAGCCCGGACGACCCGACCACCGTCACGATCATCACCAACTACGTGCCGCTCGAGGGCCCGCCCGGCGGCCCGAACTTCTTCGAGTTCGGCGACGACGTTCTCTATTCGATCTACGTCGACAACGACGGCGACGCGCGTGCCGAGATCGAGTTCCAGTTCCAGTTCCAAACGACGCTCCAGAACCCGGACACGTTCCTCTACAACACCGGGCCGATCGGCTCACTGACCGATCCGAACTGGAACAAGCGACAGCTCTACTCCGTCTCCGTCATCCGTTCCAGCGGCCACGACAGCGACGACGATCGAGGGCCGGGCGCGCTGCTCGGCTCAGGCCTCGCTTGCCCGCCGTGCAACATCGGCCCCCGCTCGACGCCGGACTACGACTCGCTCGCGGCGGCGGCCGTTCATTCGCTGCCGGGAGGCATCTCGGTGTTCGCCGGTCAACGGAATGACGGGTTCTTCGTCGATCTCGGCGCGATCTTCGACCTCGGCGACATCAGGGAGCTCAACATGGCGCACCTGATCCCGCTCGCAACGGAGACGAGCATCGACTCCCTGAAGGATCTGAACATCCATACGATCGCGATCAAGGTTCCGATCACGATGCTGACGCGGAACGGTTCCAAGCCGGCCGACCCGCTCAGCGCCACATCGGTGCTCGGTATCTGGGGCGGAGCGAGCCGTCGCAAGGTGCAGGTGCGTGACGAGGACACGGTCCGTCAGTCCGGGCCGTGGGTGCAGGTCTCGCGCCTCGGCAACCCGCTCTTCAACGAGGTGATTGTTCCGGTCGGCGACAAGGACCGCTGGAACGCGGTCGACCCGATCGACGACAAGAGCTTCGAGGAGTACGTGAACCAGCCGGAGCTCGGCAGGCTCCTGCCCGTGCTCTACCCCGGCGCGTTCCCGAACCTGGCGGCGTACACGAAGGATCGGGCTGACCTCCACGCGATCCTGCTCACCGGGATCCCGCAGGGGATCGTTCCCGGGTTCCAGAACTTCACGGGCCCGAAGCCGGCCGACATGCTGCGGCTGAACGTCGCGATCCCGCCGACCACGTCGAAGCCGAACGCCCTCGGACTCGTCGGCGGTGACGCGGCGGGCTTCCCGAACGGCCGGCGGGTGTTCGACGACATCGTCTCGATCGAACTGAAGGCGATCGCGGGTGCAACGATCCCGCTCGTCGACCCGACGTACACGCCGGATGCGGCGGTCGGCTTGGTCTCGTCGTACATCACGCCCGGGTCCGACCGCTACCAGGCGACGTTCCCGTACCTCGGCACGCCCCACGACGGATACCACACGCCCTCGTCATGACCCGCACGCACGACCACTCCACTGACGCCCGGCCCGAGCACGTGATGCTCGACCTCGGGCCGGGCGTCGGAGCCCTGGTCCTCCACACCGACGCAAAGCTCCACGGGATGGAGATCGAGATCAGCCCCGCGGGCCACGACGAGGAGCGCTCGCACAAGCAGGTCCACGAGCGGCCGGTCGCCGGCCGGCCGCTCTACGGCGCCGTCTTCGAGAGCCTGCCCGCCGGCGAATACACGCTCTGGCTCGACGACCAGCCGCTGCGGCGCGACGTCGCTGTGGCAGGCGCGGTCGTCACCGACATCTCGCTCAAGGAGGAACACACATGATCGGCTTGACCAGTCCGACACACCTCGCGCTTCTGCTTTTGATCGCGCTCCTGCTCTTCGGTGCCAAGCGTGTGCCTGAGATCGGGCGCTCGCTCGGCTCGGGGATGCGCGAGTTCAAGGACTCAATCTCCCACCAGGCACTGCCCGAGCCGACCGACCGCGAGACCGCCGACTGATGCGAGCACGCCGGCTCGGCCACACGGAGGAGGCGACGCTCGTCGAGCACCTCGACGAGCTGCGGTCGCGCATCATGGTCGCGCTCGCCGCGGTCGCGGCTGGCACCGCGGTCGCGTACGTCTTCCACGGTCGGATCCTCGACCTGCTCGCCCGCCCTCTGCCGGCGGGCCATCGGCATGTCGTGGCGCTCGGCGTCGTCGAGCCGTTCTCGGTCTCGCTGTCGGTGAGCCTGTATGCCGGGCTCCTCTTCGCGCTGCCGGTGATTCTCTGGCAGGTGTGGTCCTTCCTCGCTCCGGCGCTCGACCCTGCGGCCGAGCGCCGGATTCTCGGCCTCGCCGCGTTCGGCCTCGTGCTTGGCGCGTCCGGCCTCGCGTTCGGGGACGAGGTCCTGCTCCCGCGTGCCGTCCACTGGCTCACGAACTACGACACGACGCACTTCCGTCTCCTCGTGCGGGCGAGCAGCTACTACTCCTTCGTGGTCACGATCCTGGTCGGCGTCGTATGCGTCTTCGAGCTGCCGCTCGTCGTGCTCGGGCTCGTCAACCTCGGCGTGCTCGCGTCGACGACGCTGCGCCGGAATCGGCGCAAGGGCTACTTCTTCGTCGCGGTGGCGGCGCTCGCGCTGCCGGGCCCCGATCCGGTGACGACGCTGCTCGAGCTGCTGCCGATGTGGGCGCTCTTCGAGGGCTCGATCTGGCTCGCCGTCCTCGCCGAGCGCCGCGCCGCGAAGCTTTCGGTCGCGGGGGCGGCGGCATGACCCGCGCCGAGTGGGGGAGGCTCGGCGGCTTCTCGGCCGCGGTCGTTCTGCTGCACGTACTCGGCTTCGGCCTATTCCTCTACTACCTGCCCCGCAACCCGGCGCTGACGGGCCTCGCCACGCTCGCATACACGTTCGGCTTACGGCACGCCTTCGACGCCGATCACATCGCGGCGATCGACAACACCACGCGGAAGCTGTTGCAGGACGGGAAGCGTCCGCTCGGCACCGGCTTCTTCTTCTCTCTCGGCCACTCGACGATCGTCTTCGGGCTCACGGCCGGGCTCGCCGTCGCGGCCGGCACGGTGCACTCGCAGATCTCGACGCTGCAGACGTACGGTTCGACGATCGGCGCCTCCGTCTCGGGGACGTTTCTGCTCCTGATCGGGGCGCTCAACCTGCTCGTGCTGCTCGAGGTCGTCGGCGTCTTTCGCCGCATGAAGCGCGGCCAGTACAACGAAGAGGACCTCGACCGCGCTCTCCAGAACCAGGGCTTCCTCGCCCGCTTCCTGCTCAAGCGGGTCGGCAGCCGGATCGACGCGAGCTGGAAGATGTATCCGCTCGGCGTCCTCTTCGGGCTCGGCTTCGACACGGCCACCGAGATCGCGTTGCTAGCGGTCGCCGCCGGGGTAGCGACCCACCAGGTCCCGTTCCTCGCGGTGATCTCGCTCCCGCTGATCTTCGCCGCCGGCATGAGCCTCATGGACACGGCCGACGGCGCCTTCATGAGCCACGCCTATGGCTGGGCGTTCTCCAGCCCGGTGCGGAAGGTCTACTACAACATCAGCGTCACGAGCCTCTCTGTTGCCGTCGCCTGGATGGTCGGCGCGATCGAGCTTTTGCAGGTCTTCGCCGCGAAGCTCGCGCTGCACGGAGCGTTCTGGCGGCTACTCGCGAGCGTCGACCTCGGCCGGCTCGGCTACCTCGTCGTCGGGCTGTTCGTCGCGACGTGGCTCTTCTCACTCACGCTCTGGAAGGCGAGGCGGTTCGAGCAGCGCTGGAGCGCGCTGCTCGAACGGACCTAGTGCACTAACCGTCGCCGCCGCCTCCGTCGTCCCCTTCATCCTTGAGCTCGATCCTCGTGAGCGTGAGGACGCCGTTCACCAGCTCTCCGCGCGCCTCGACGGCGCTTCCGTCCACGAGACCCACCGGCAGGGTCAAGCCGTCGGGAATCGCGAACGTGACGGCGGCGGCGTTGTCACCGGGCTGGATCGTGATCGAGCCGTCGGCCGCCGTCGTAACGGAGCCCTCGACGTCCACTCGCCCCTGGTCGTCGACGCTGCTGCCTTCGTCTTCGTCGCCCTGCGCGTTGTCGTCGTCGAGCTTGATCGTGGTCAACGTCAGGCTCGAGCCGGTGATCGTGGCGACGATCTCGACCTCGCTGCCGACATGGACGATCGGCGGCAGGACGACGCCAACGGGCAGATCGACGACAGTGTCGATGCCGTCACTCGTGACGGTGAAGCTCGTCGCATCGATCGCCGACACGATGCCGGAGAACTCGATCAACGGCGTATCACCGGTCCCCTCCAACTTCGTCCCGACCGGTCCGTCGTCGGTGAGCTCGACATCGGCGTCGACCTTTTCACCGGAATGCATGCTTCCCCTCGAGGCGAGGAGCCGGGTTCCCCGGTTGAGCCGGATCGAGAATGCGCTGCCTCCGCCGGCGACGAGCAGGCGCCGTGCGCTCGAGCTCAGGACGACGACCGACAACCGTGCTCGCTTCGCCGTTCCGAGCTTGTGCAGACGCGTTACCCGAAGGGAGCCGTCGGCCAGTCGCTTCCCTGCGAGGGCCAGCCGACTGCCGACCTTCGCCCGTTGCAGTTGCCGGGTCGACACGCGTGCCGTCAGCACACGGCCGTGCCGCGTCGCTAGTACCAGAACGTGTCGGTTCGCCTGCTTGGCCGCCACCGTGCCGCGAATCGTCGCCGCGTGGGCAAGAGCCGGTGTCAAGAAGACCGCCACAACCCCAACAACCGCCGCCGTCGTCAACCTCGTCATCGAGCCTCCTCGGTTCGTCGGTTCCGTCAGCGCATTACGGGCACGGCCAGCCGAGCGGATTGCGAATCCGCCGAGAACCCCTCGTTCGAGGGACGGCTACGCCGGGTGGAGCGGAAGTAAGAACGGGCGCCGCGGCTTCTGCGTGAAGTCGAAGTCGTTCGCGAGGTCGCCGAGGATCTTCGCGTTCTCTCGCACGTCGGGCCGCGGGTCCGGCCGGCCGTCGGTCTGCGGGTCGATCCGACGGCCGCCGAGGAAGTCGTCCTCGATGAACTTCAGGTAGGCGTCGAAGCTCAGCGTTTGGTGGTCGATGTAGCCCTTCTTCGCGTACGGGCTGATCACGAGCGCCGGCACGCGCAGCCCGTACCCCTGGCTGTCGACGACCGGCGGCTTGACGTGGTCGTAGAAGCCGCCCCAGTCGTCCCAGGCGAGGAAGATCGCCGAGCTCTTCCAGTCGGGGCTCTTCATCACGGCGTTCACGAGCTTCGTCACCCACGCCTGCCCCTGCGCGATCGACGCGCCGGGATGGTCGCTGTCCGCCCAGTCGGGCGTGACCCACGAGACGTTGGGGAGCGTTCCGCGCTTCGCAGCCGCATAGAACCGCGAGAGCGGCTCCTGCGACGCGGCCTGCTCGTGGTCCTGGCGGACGTCCGTGAAGTTCGGCAGCGGATCCCAGAAGCCGGGAGTGCTCATCCCCTTGAGGCTCGTGTAGCAGCTGATCGGCCCGGTCAGGCAGTCGGCCGCGGCGCCGCGCTGGACGTACGAGGCCCACGTGACCCGGTAGCGGTGGAGCAGGTACGTGAGGTCGGTCCACCCGAAGAGCGGACCGTGCGGACGACTGCGCAGCGTCGCGCTCGGCCCGTCGCGCGGTCCCTCGAGGTTGGCGGCACACGTGCTCGCCTTGTACGGATCGCTGCAGCGGGCCGACCAGCCGGAGACGAGCCAGAGGTGCGCCGGCAGGCTCCAGCCCCAGTTCGGCTCGAACATGTGGTCCTGCAGGACGAAGTTCCGCGCGTAGGCCCAGTAGTTCGGGATCTGGCCGCGGTCGTGATAGCTCATCACGTTCGGATGGCGGAGTTGGACGCAAGCCGAGCTGCGCCGGTGGCGGAGGCACTTTCCGATGAGGTCTCCGTCGGTGACGCGGATGAAGCCGTCCATGCGCCCGCCGTCCACGTCGCGCTGCCCGGCGAGCGGGCCATGCGCGCCGCCCGAGTCGTCGGCGCCGTTCGCGTCGAGGAACGGCCTCACGCAGCCGCCGACTCCATTCGGCACGCACACCGTCGGCCGGCCGTGCTTCCTCGGGATCCCGTCGGCGTGCGGGTAGGTGCCGAAGTAGGAGTCGAAGGAGCGGTTCTCCTCCATGATCACGACCACGTGTCGGATCACGTGGATGTCGCCGCTGCGGCGCGCGTGTCCCGCCGACGACCCGCCGCCGCACCCGGCGGCCGCGAGGGCGAGCGCGAGGAGGGTTAGCGGCGCGAAGCGTCTCAGCTGAATGGCGGGTGGAGCGGAAGGATGAGCGGCGGCCGCGGCTTCTGGTCGAAGTCGAAGTCGCTCTCGAGGTTGCCGAGGATCTTCGCGTTTTCCCGCACGTCGGGCCGCGGGTCCGGCCGGCCGTCGGTCTGCGGGTCGATCCGCTGCCCGTGCAGGAAGTCGTCCTCGATGAACTTGAGGTAGGCGTCGAAGCTAAGGGTCTGGTGGTCGATGTACCCCTGCTTCGCGTAGGGGCTGATCACGAGCGCCGGCACGCGCAGCCCGTACCCCTGCCCATCCACGGCGGGCGGCTTGACATGGTCGTAGAAGCCGCCCCAGTCGTCCCAGGCGAGGAAGATCGCGGTCGAGTCCCAGTCCGGGCTGTGCATGATCGTGTCGATCAGTCCTGTCACGTACGCCTGCCCTGCGGTGATCAGCGCGGGCGGATGGTCGCTCACCGCTTGAGCGGGCGTGATCCACGAGACCGACGGCAACGCGCCCGTCTTCGCCTCGTCGAAGAAGTCGGACAGCGGTCGGACGTCCGAGAGCTGGCCGTCCTCGCGCACCGTGTCGAACCAGGGCAGGGGGTTCCAGATGCCGGGTGTGGACGCGTCTTGCGGCACCGGCGCGCAGAACATTGCGTCGTCACCACAGTCGGGCTCGTCACCCTTCGCCACGTAGTAGCCCCAGCTCACCCCGTAGCGGTGCAGCAGCCACGTGAGATCGGTCCACGCGTAGTCGGGCGGCTTTCCGTTCGTGTTGCCCGGCTCGCCCGGCGGGGAGCCCGGATCCTGCACTGCGGAGTGGCAGCTCAGCGGGTCGGCGTCCTTCGTGCACTTCGCCGACCAGCCCGAGACGAGATAGAGGTGCGCCGGCAGGCTCCACGACGTGTCCGACTCGAACATGTGGTCCTGGAGGACGAAGTGGCGCGCGTAGTCCCAGTAGTTCGGAATCTCGTGCCAGTCGTGGTAGCCCATGACATCGGGTGCGGCCGGCGTGTTCGAGCAGCGCGGATCGTCGACGTGCTCCTTGCAGTAGTGCTCGCGACCGACCTCTGCCTCGGTGATGAAGCCGTCCATCCTGCCGCCGGCGATGTCGTTCACCGCGTTGCCGTGGCCGTGAGGCCCGCCCTCGTTGCGGTCGGCGTCGTCGTGGTAGGGCCGCTCGCAGGCGTGCCGGCGAGGATCGGGAACGCAGACCGCGGATTTCCCGCCTTGCATCGGGATCCCGTCGGCGCCGGGGTACGTGCCGAAGAAGGAGTCGAACGAGCGGTTCTCCTGCATGATGATCACGACGTGGCGGATCTTGTGGATCCCGTCACGCGCGGCGGCCCGGGCCTCGTGCCTGTGGCCCGGCAGCTCAGCGGACGCCAAGAGCGCGCCGGCGAGCGCGGCCCCTGCGAGAAACACGACCATGACCCGCTTCAACGCGGGCGCAGCGTACGGGGCGTTCTTGAGAGCGAGGTGAGAGCGCTACAGGAACATGACCCAGGCGCGCGTCGCTCCGCACCCGCAGTCCTTGTGCTTCGCGGAGCAAGCCCGGCAATCCCAGTGCTCCCACCAGATCCACTTCAGGTGCTGCACCTCGAGCAAGAGGAGAGCAAGGATCCAGAGGAGAATCGCCCCGCGCGACATATGCGCACGGTCGCATAAGAACGGGCGGCCCGCAATGGGCCGCCCGACTCATCGTTTCGGCGGATGAGGCCTACCAGCGTCGAGCGCCGGCACGGCCGCCAAAGCCGCCGGTAAAGAGGCTGATCAGCCAGATCAGCGCGAGCACGATGGCGACGATGAACAGCCAGTGCACGACAAAACCGACACCAAAGGCCACCAGCGCCAGAACTGCCAACAGAACTAGCAACAGCATTCTCACCCCTCCCTTCGCCCGAGTGGGGATCACTTTCGGGTTCGGGTCAGAAAACGGCGAAGGGCGCTGAGCGGTTACGCA